>NZ_CZAQ01000027.1 GCF_001404695.1 Collinsella aerofaciens
ACTGAAGGGACTGACCCCGGAGGAATTCCGGAATCAGTCCCTATGTGCGGCGTAGGCCGCTTATTAGCCCGTCCAAGAATTGGGGCGCAGTTCACACTTCGTGCGGCGGGGGTTCTTTCGTCCTGCGGAGTGCGCTGGGAAGTTACCCCATGCGGACAGCTACGGGGTCTTTGTTGCGTTCGTACAAGCAACCCAACATATATATCTGAATTTGGATGGCAGGGGCTTGTTGCTGGTAGGGGCGTTGAAGCGCGAGTGACACTTTGGGATGCGTGGTGCCTTGGGGTGGGGCGGTGCTTTGGGATGAGCTTCTTACTTAGTTGAAGAGGGGCTTTATGGCTGATAGGTAGTCTTTGGCTACGTCGGCCTTATCTGCTTGGAAGTTGTGCCAGGCCCACCATTGGACCATTCCTACGAAGCTTGAGGCTATGTGGTGTAGTAGGAAGCTTCGGTCCATGGTGGCGGCGGGGCCGTTTGGGTCGGTAGGGACGGTTTCGGCTGCGCGCGACATGATGGTCTTGCGGAGGCTGTCGGCGAAGATGCGTGAGCCGGCGCCGGCTACGAGGGCTCGGACGCCCTGGCGGCGCTCCCAGAGGTTGTTGAGGATATGCTCGACCTGCACGAGTGGGTCGTCGAGCGGTGTGCCATCGTCGTCGAGAGCGTGGGTGCAGATGTCGCTCACGAGCTCGGACAGTAGGTCGTCTTTGCTCTTAAAGAGGCCGTAGAATGTCGCGCGGCCTACGTGAGCGCGCGCGATGATGTCGCCGACGGTGATCTTGCCGTAGTCCTCCTCGCGCAAAAGCTCGGAGAACGCCGCGACGATCGCGGCGCGGCTTTTGGCCTTGCGGGCATCCATGGCTATGCGTCCGCGTCAACGAGCAGGCAGCGGAGCGTGCCGGAGCAGCCCTCGTAGGGGCGCTTGCCGGCGCCGTAGCCAACGGCTTCGATGCGGTAGCGGGCCGGCAGGTGCTCGGACGTGCGCAGTGCGGCGACGACGGCAGCGCCCGTGGGCGTGACGAGCTCGCCGGCGACCGGTGCGGGCGTGAGGGCGATATTGCCTGCTTGGCATAGGTTGACGACGGCGGGTACCGGGATGGGCATAAGGCCGTGGGCACAGTGGATGGTGCCGTGGCCCTCGGAGAGCGACTCGACGACAATATCCTCAATACCCAGATCGTCGAGGCAGATGGCGACAGAGCAGACGTCGACGATGGAGTCGACGGCGCCCACCTCGTGAAACAGGACGGTGTCGGGCGTTTTGCCGTGAGCTTTTGCCTCGGCATCAGCGAGTACGGAAAAAATGGCGAGCGCGCGACGCTTGGCGCCATCGCTTAGCTGCGAGCCATCGATGATGGCGGTGACGTCCGCCAAAGAACGGTGGTGATGGTGGTGGGCGTGATGGTGACCCTCGTGGCCATGACCGTGGGCCTCATGGTCATGCTCGTGGCAGTGTTCGTGTTCGTGCCCGCCATGGTCATGATGGTGGTGCTCGTGTTCGTGCGTGTGCTCGGCAGCTGCTTCGTTGCCGTAGAGCCAGGCCATATCGTGATCGTGGTTCTCGAGCTCCTCTGCAAGCTGGACGTCGAAATCGCAGGCGTCGATGCCATGCTTGTTTACGCGTGTAACGGCAATCTCAAAGCCACCGACCGGAAGTGTGGCGAGCTGCTCGCGCAGATGCTCCTCGCTGGCGCCCAGGTCGAGCAGGGCCGCGACGGTCATGTCGCCGCTGATGCCCGAGGTACCGTCGATGATAAGCGTGTGCTGATGATTGGACATGGAATGCTCCTTAACGGGCGCAGGACGTGCCGGCGCTCAGATGATTGATAAGACTTGCCTGGTAGGCGGCACCAAAGCCGTTGTCGATATTGACGACCGAAACGCCGCTGGCGCAGGAGTTGAGCATGGCGAGCAGCGCGGCTACGCCTCCAAAATTTGCGCCGTAGCCCACGCTGGTGGGAACGGCGATGACCGGGCAGCTCACCAGACCGCCGATAACGCTCGCCAGGGCGCCCTCCATGCCGGCGATGGCGATGACCACCTGCGCCTGAGCAAGTTCCTCGGCATGCGCGAGCAGGCGGTGCAGGCCGGCGACACCTACGTCGTAGAGGCGGTCGACCTCGTTGCCATAGAATTCGGCCGTCAACGCGGCTTCTTCGGCGACGGGTAAGTCGCTCGTGCCGGCGCAGGCGACAACGATGCGTCCGTTGCCGGCGGGGGAGGGCTTGCCGCCCACGAGGGCGAGCTGTGCGTCCGGGATATATTCCAGGTCGATGCCGTTGTCGAGGAGCTCCGAGGTACGGGTTGCCTTCTCGGCGTCCAGGCGCGTGACCAGGATGCGCTCCTGGCCGGCATCGCGCAGCGCTTTGATAATGGCGGCAATCTGCTCGGCGGTTTTACCGGCACCGTAGACAACCTCGCCGGCTCCCTGGCGCACCCCGCGCGAAAGATCGAGCTGCGCAAAACCCAGATCGGCGGTTGGCGCCGTCTGGATGCGCGTGAGGGCGACTTCCGGGGCGACTGCTCCGTCGGCAACATCGCTCAGCAATTGCTCAAGATCTCGCTTATCCATATATGTTCCCTTCGACGGTGCAAAGTCTAGCACGAGAAAGGTAGTTTCCGAACATTAGAACAAAATTGTTCGGAAACTAGACATAGAGGAATTGATTCTGTTGTTAGACGGATCGACTAGTCACGCAGGATGATGTCCATGGCGAGCATCAGGTTGCGCTCGTCGATGGCAAACGGGGCGGCCTCGCGCGTCTTGGGCTTGGCGCAAAACGCGATGCCCGTGCCCGCGGCCTGAATCATGGGGATGTCATTGGCGCCGTCGCCGATCGCGACCGTATGGGCCATGTCGACGCCGCACTCAACTGCCCAATCCAGCAGCTGGATAAGCTTGGACTCCTTGGTCACAATGTCTGCCGCCAGCTTACCCGTGAGCTTGCCGTCCACGACTTCCAGGCGGTTGGCCAGGCAAAAATCGATGCCCGCGGCAGCCACGATCTTGTCGGCGACCTCGTGAAAGCCGCCGCTTACCACGCCGACCTTCCAGCCCTTGCTGTGCGCCGAGCACACAAGCTCCAACGCGCCGGGGGTAAACGTCACGCGCTCAAAGGTGCGTTCGAACACGCTCTCGTCCAGGCCGGCAAGCAGCCCCACGCGTTCCTTGAGCGCCTGCTTAAAGTCGAGCTCGCCGCGCATGGCGCGTTCGGTGATCTGTGCCACCTGCTCGCCCACGCCGGCCTCCTCGCCCAACAGGTCGATGACCTCCTGGTTGATGAGCGTGGAGTCGATATCCATAACGATGAGGCGTGCAGTCATGGCGGGCCTTTCCGAGTGCTGTTTTATTGGGGCATATTGTCGCACGTGACGAGCGCGGGCGGGTGCCACGGCGCGTCAATTGTTTCGTCTCCGTCAAGTCTTTGGGCAGGAGCTACTTTTCCGCGGCACATCGACACAGGTGCGATAAGATAGAACGCCATGTCTGGCTGCGCGGTTTACGCAGGCTGGGCAAATCTGTACGACGCCGCCCGGAACGACACGGGGCGGCACAGATCCATAAAGGAGGATCACTGGTATGAGCCAGACCCGTCCCATCGACGAGCATTCCATGCACACCCGTACCTGCGGCGAGCTTCGCCGCGAGAACGTGGGCGAAGAGGTCACCCTCACCGGTTGGGTGAGCCGTCGCCGCGACCACGGCGGCCTTATCTTCTGCGACCTTCGCGACCGCGAGGGCATCACGCAGCTCACCTTCGACCCCGAGCACTCCGACGGCGACGCCTTTAAGATCGCCGAGACCATGCGTCCCGAGTGGCCCATCAAGATCCACGGCGTCGTGCGCGCCCGTGGCGAGGAGACCACCAATACCAAGCTCGCGACCGGCGAGATCGAGGTCCTGACCGACCACGCCGAGGTGCTTAACACGTCCGTCACCCCGCCGTTCCAGATCGAGGACGGCATTGAGACCAGCGAGGACACCCGTCTGCGCTATCGCTATCTGGACCTCCGTCGTCCCGAGATGATGGCCAACCTCAAGCTGCGCTCCGACTTCACCTTTGCCATTCGCGAGGCGCTGCACAGCCGTGAGTTCATGGAGGTCGAGACGCCCTCCCTGTTTAAGTCCACGCCCGAGGGCGCCCGCGACTTCATCGTCCCCAGCCGCATCCAGCCGGGCAACTTCTACGCCCTGCCACAGTCCCCGCAGCTCCTGAAGCAGCTGCTTATGGTCGGAGGCGTCGAGCGCTATTACCAGGTCGCCAAGTGCTTCCGCGACGAGGACCTGCGTGCCGACCGTCAGCCCGAGTTCACCCAGGTCGATATCGAGATGTCCTTCGTGGACCAGAATGATGTCATGAGCGCGCTCGAGGAGGTTCTGGCCGATGCCTTCGGCCGCATGGGTGTCGAGATGCCCACGCCGCTGCGTCGCATGGACTACTGGGAGGCCATGGACACCTATGGCTCCGACAAGCCCGATACTCGCTACGGCATGCACCTGGTCGACCTGACTGACATCTTTGCCAACTCCAAGTTCAAGGTCTTTGCGACTGCCGCAAACGAGGAGGGCTCTGTCGTCAAGGCCATCAACGCTAAGGGCGCCGGTGCCTGGGCACGTGCCAAGATCGACAAGCTCGCCGGCGTGGCCTCCACGTTTGGCGCCAAGGGCCTGGCCTGGATCGCCTTCCGCGAGGACGGCTCCATCAACAGCCCCATCGTCAAGTTCTTCTCGGACGAGGAGATGGCCGCTCTGCGCGAGCGCATGGACGTCGAGCCCGGCGACCTTGTGATGTTCGCCGCCGGCCCGCGCCTGCTCTCCGACGAGATCCTGGGCGGTATGCGTTCCCACATGGCCACCGCGCTCGAGATCAAGCGCGAGGGTCACGACTTCCTGTGGGTCGTCAACTTCCCGCTGTTCCACTGGGATGAGGACCGCAAGGCTTATGCTGCCGAGCACCAGCCCTTCACCCTGCCGACCGAGACCGACATCGCCAAGATCGAGGCCGATCCGTTGGCAGCCGGTTCTTGCACCTACGACTTTGTCATGGACGGCTTTGAGGCCGGTGGCGGCGGTATGCGTATCCACAACGCCGAGATGCAGATGTCCATGCTCAAGCTCCTGGGCTTTACCGAGGAGCGCGCCGAGTCTCAGTTTGGCTTCCTCATGGAGGCCCTCAAGTTTGGTGCACCCCCGATGGGCGGTTTTGCTCTGGGCCTGGACCGCGTGTGCATGCTGCTCACCGGTTCCGACTCCATCCGCGACGTCATGGCGTTCCCCAAGACGGCCAGCGGCTCCGACCTCATGTCGGGCGCCCCGAGTGCTGTTTCCGGCGCCCAGCTCAAGGACGTCAGCCTGCGCCTGATGTAGGCAAGCGGCTACATATTGCCCGTAACGAGGGGAGGACGTGTGCCTTCTCTCGTTTTTTATGCGCGGGCGTTGCGAGGGCATAGAGTGACTGGGCGTCGCGTAAACTGCGGCCCAGAATCCAGCCAAATAACGGGACGCACTTTCCGATCGAGCTTCTGGCGGGCCTCGACAAGCATCTAACGCTACAATAACTACCACGTGGCTGGGTTTGCCGGCCGAATGTGCGATGCCGCGGGAGGGGACATGGTCGAGTTTACAAAGACGATTAAAGATCCGTTGGGACTGCATGCCCGCCCGGTTGCCCTGCTCTACGACATCATTGCCAAGCACCGTAGCGACGTGTCGGTCAGCATCGGCGACCGCCATACCGACGGCCGCGATGTGATGGGGCTCATGGCTCTTTACGGCGAGTTCGGCGAGGATATTGTGTTCCGCGTTTCGGGCGTGGATGAGGCCTCGTGCGTCACGTCGATCAGAAACCTCTCGCTCTAAAGCGCAACAATGTGACAAGGGGACAGGCCCCTTTGTTGCATAAATTGGTATGACAAGGCACCGCAAAGAGATGGTCTTTGCGGTGCCTCTTTTGTTTCGTATAGGAAACTTTTTCGAAAACTGAATGGGGACCCTTCCAAAAAAGTTAACCACGTGCTAGTTTACTAAAGCGAACATAGACGTGGCTAACTTTTGCCATGTCGATGTTGAGGACGAACTGACGTTAGGAGCTCACTCATGTCTTGCGGACCGCAGATGCCGGCTATGCCGCTTTCGATGGTAAAGGCGGGCGAAACCGTGCGCGTGTCTCGTGTAAAGGGCAATGAGGACATGAAGCACCACCTCAAGGACCTCGGCTTTGTCGAGGGCAGCGAGATTCATGTGGTGAGCTCGAGCGGCGCCAACATCATCGTCACGGTGCTGGGCGCTCGCTTTGGCATCGATTCCAAGGTTGCCATGCACATCATGACCGTCGGTTAGTCCGCAGCATTTAAAAACTGAAAGGGGGACAAGTAAATGAAGACGTTGGGTGACGTTAAGGTGGGCGAGAGCTCTACCATCGTCAAGCTTCACGGTGAGGGTGCGCTTCGCCGCCACCTTATGGACCTGGGCCTCATCAAGGGCACTTCGTTCAAGGTCGTGAAGGTTGCACCGCTCGGTGATCCGGTCGAGATCAACGTGCGCGGCTACGAGCTTTCCATCCGCAAGGAGGAGGCTGCCGTCGTCGAGGTCCAGTAAGGACTCGCGGCGCATATTTCTGCAGATAAAGTTAGGTTTTTCTAACTTAATGCAGCATCTTTGAAGCACATTATCCAGCCCGCGCGGAGAAAGCAGCGCAGGCACACAAGGAAGAAGGATTGAATGGCGGATTCTCAGATCCATGTCGCGCTGGCGGGTAACCCCAACTGCGGCAAGACCACGCTTTTCAACCTGATCACCGGCGCTAACGGCTACGTTGGCAACTGGCCGGGCGTCACGGTTGAGAAAAAGGAAGCCAAGCTCCTAAGCGACAAGAGCGTCACGATTACGGACCTCCCCGGCATCTACTCGCTTTCCCCCTACAGCCCCGAGGAGCAGTGCTCGCGCGACTACCTCATGAGCGGCGAGCCCGATGTCGTTGTCCAGGTGGTCGATGCCACCAACCTCGAGCGCAACCTGTACTTGGCGCTTCAGGTTATCGAGACCGGCCTGCCCGTGGTCGTTGCCCTCAACATGGCCGACCTGGTCGAGAAGAACGGCGACAAGATCGACACGGACAAGCTCTCTAAGAAGCTCGGTTGTCCGGTCATGATGATCTCGGCTCTTAAGAACAAGGGTATCAAGGAGCTGTTCGAGCAGGTCAAGAAGTCCGCTGCTTCCAAGGGCCAGGTGCCGGAGCACAAGTTCGATTCCTCCATCGAGGACGTTCTGGACCACATCGAGAACAATCTGCCGGCGAGCGTTCCCGCCAACAAGCGTCGCTACTACGCCGTCAAGCTGTTCGAGCGCGACGCGGACGCCTGCAAGCTCATCAACCTCACCAAGGAGAAGGCCGCTCGCGTCGAGCAGCTGGTCGCCCAGTGCGAGCAGGATTGCGACGACGACGCCGAGTCCATCATCACCGGCGAGCGCTACGGCGTGATTGCCCACATCATCGACGAGTGCCTCACTAAGGCTCCGGCAAAGATGAGCACCTCCGAGAAGATCGACCGCGTGGTTACCAACCGTATCCTGGGCCTGCCGATCTTCGTCGTCATCATGTTCTGCGTGTACTACATCGCCGTTTCCACCCTCGGCGGCACGGTGACCGACTTCACCAACGACCAGCTCTTCGGCACCGACGGCTGGTATGTGCTCGGCCAGGGTCGCGACGCCTACGACGCGGCCGTCGAGGCTGCGGGCGACAATGCCGACTCGGTCGACCCGGCGCAGTACGGCCCCTATGTTCCGGGTATCACCACCGTGGTGCACGACGCCCTTGTGGCGGGCGGCACCGAGGACGGTGGCCTGGTCGATTCGCTGGTCTGTGACGGTATCGTCGGCGGCCTGGGTGCCATCTTCGGCTTCGTCCCGCAGATGTTCCTGCTCTTTGTGATGCTGTCTTTCCTGGAGGACTGCGGCTACATGGCTCGCGTCGCCTTCATCATGGACCGCGTGTTCCGCCGCTTCGGCCTGTCCGGTAAGTCCTTTATCCCCATGCTCGTGTCCTCGGGCTGCGGCGTCCCCGGCGTCATGGCCACCAAGACCATCGAGAACGAGAAGGACCGCCGTATGACGGTCATGACTACCACGTTCATCCCCTGCGGTGCCAAGCTGCCGATCATCGCCCTGCTCATGGGCTCCATCATCGGCGATTCTTCCACCACCGCCGCATGGATCAGCCCGCTCTTCTACTTCCTGGGCGTCTTTGCCGTCATCGCCTCGGGCCTCATGCTCAAGAAGACCAAGCTCTTCGCCGGTCGCCCGACGCCGTTCGTTATGGAGCTGCCCGCCTACCACTTCCCGGCGATCCGCTCTTGGGCGCTGCACGTGTGGGAGCGCTGCTGGGCCTTTATCAAGAAGGCCGGCACGGTCATCTTCGCCTCTACCGTCGTAGTTTGGTTCCTCTCCAACTTTGGTAGCTACAACGGTTCCTTTGGCTTCCTGCCTGCTATGGACGGCATCCCCGAGGAGTTTATGGACTACTCCGTGCTCGCCATGCTGGGCAACCTGGTCGCCTGGATCTTCGCCCCGCTCGGCTTTAGCACCTGGCAAGCCACCGCGCTGACTGTCTCTGGACTTGTCGCCAAGGAGAACGTCGTCGCCACCGCCGGCTCGCTGCTGTCTGTGGCAGATGCCGCCGAGACCGACCCGAGCTTGTGGACCGCGTTCGCCGGCATGTTCCCGACTATGGGCGCTTGCGTTGCCTTTGGCGCCTTTAACCTGCTGTGCGCCCCGTGCTTTGCCGCCATGGGCACTATCCGCAACCAGATGGACTCCGGCAAGTGGACCGCGATTGCCATCGGCTACGAGTGCGCCTTTGCCTGGGTGATCGGCCTGTTCATCAACCAGTTCTACAACCTGTTTGTGCTGGGACAGTTTGGTGTCTGGACGGTTGTGGCCATCGTGCTGCTCGTTGCGATGCTCTTCCAGATCTTCCGCCCCATGCCCAAGCATGTTTGGACCGACGAGGACGAGACCAACACCGCTTCTGCCACGGTTTCCGCCTAAGTCCGAATAAGGATTAGCCCCTTTCCAAAAGCCCGGGTGTCCCAGCGACCCCCGGGCTTTTTGGTGGGGGAGATGTGACGTTTCCGCAGATAAAACCGACCAAAATAAACCTGTCCCTTTTTGGTGGGTTGAGAATGGGGTAAAGTAAGTGATGGTTAACTAGAGGAGGCTTGCTATGGCACCTATCGATATTGTTGTACTGGCTGTTATCGGCATTGCGTTTGTCGCCGTGTGCGTGCGCATTTATCGCAAGGGCACCTGCGCCGACTGCGCTCAAGGTGGCGTTTGCACGGGACATTGCTCCAACAAAAAAACCTGCGCCGCACTTAAGGGCGTAGACAAAATCGCCGAAGACTTGGGCCGCGGTATCAAGTAAGGTCCGTCATCCAAGCGCCTCGCGAGCATCCGTTCGCGGGGCGCTTTGCACATTTGGGGGAGAGCGCGGCGAGTTGAAGAGTGATTTTGGGGTATCGTTACCTGTACTGTTAATTGGCAACTTATCTATAACGGAGTAACCCCATGAGCGCTCGCGTAACCATGAAGGACATAGCCGCCGAGCTTGGCGTTTCCATCAATACCGTGCACAAGGCCCTGACGGGTAAGGCCGGCGTGAGCGAATCCATGCGCTCCAAGGTGAATGCTAAGGCCGAGGCCATGGGTTACCATCGCAATACGAGTGCCTCGAGCCTGCGCCGCAAGGATATCAACCTGGTGTTTTGCCTGCCCCGCGCATCGCGCGAGGGGGCGTACTTTTTCCGTTACCTTTGGGAAGGCTGCAACCGCTTTGAGCAGGAGGTCATCGATCAGGGCATTACGGTTGAGCGCGTAGAATTTGGCGTAGGCGGCTACGCCGATGCGCTCGAGCAGATTGATGAGCGTCTGCAGGTAGGCGAGAAGATCGATGGTCTGCTTGCCTATGTTCCGGGTGATGACCGCGCGACCGAGCTCTTGAGGCAGATTGCCGAGGCGGGCGTGACAATCGAGCTCGTAGACGGCGACCGCCCGCACCTCGATCGCCTGGGTGCCAGTCTGGCGGACTATTCCGCGGCGGGCAGTCTTATGGCAGAGCAGGCGGCAAATCTGGTCCACGCTTCTGGGGCTGACGCCCGCGTGCTCCTGTTGGCGGGCGACCCCTATACCGATTCACACTACCTGACCGCCCGCGCCTTTCATAATTACCTGCGCGAACACGATATTCCATGGCAGGTTGAGGACCTTGCCGGCGCCCATGCGCAAGTCAAACAGCTCGAGCGCGAGCTTGAGCAGCGCTTGAGTGCGCCGGATGCTCCCGAGCTCATCTGTAGCGTTTTTGCCGTTGGTTCCGAGGTGGTCGCCGACGCGCTTGTTTCAAGCGGCAAGGCCGGCAAGGTCATGGTAATCGGCAACGACCTGTTCCCCGAGAGCGCCTTGGCCTTGCGCCGTGGCATCTTTACCAATATTGTCTATAAGGACCCGGTGAGCCTGGCCTACCGTGGCGCCAAGACCTTGGGCGAGTATCTGCTGTGGGGTAAAACTCCGGCGGAGCCCGTGCAGAAGGGTGCTGTGGAGATGGTGTTTGCCAGCAACGTCGACCGCTACTGCGAGCTTGCGGGAATTTAGCCGTTTAGTCAGGTACCCCCTCTTGCGACGTGCATTTTTTGGAGTATTCAGCAATGGCGTGTTCCGAAAGAGGCTAGGACGACGGTTTTAAGTGCCCCCGATGGCGTAATTCGCCATCGGGGGCACTTATTTATGCCGATTGGGCGCAATATGAGCATCAGATAGGGCTTCGAAGACGGTGCGCGGTGCGCTCCGATGCTGAATACTCCCAAAAATGCACGGCGGAGCATGACCCACCTGGCCAAAGCGCTCAAGTTCGGTATTCGGGGACGCCTGCCAATTCGCAATACATACAAGTCACGGCTCCAGTAACCGTTGAACGGGCAAAATCGACCGTTCACCCCATGGTGGTTAGGTGAACGTTCACCTTTTAAGTCGCAATGAATTAGTATAGTGAACGTTCACCTAGAGGATAACGAGCGCATCGTGCGCCCGCTCCGCCAACAAAGGGGTTGTTTGATGAAAAACTTCATGGACGATCAGGATTTCCTGCTGAGCACCAAAACCGGCGAGGAACTGTTCCACAACTTTGCCGAGGGTATGCCCATCGTTGACTACCACTGCCACATTTCTCCCAAGGAGATCTGGGACGACAAGCGTTTTGAGAACATCACCGAGGTTTGGCTGGGCGGCGATCACTACAAGTGGCGTCTGATGCGCGCCAACGGCGTCGATGAGCGCTTCATTACCGGCGATGCCCCTGCTCGCGAGAAGTTCCAGAAGTGGGCTGAGACCCTGGGCCGTTGCGTGGGCAATCCCGTCTTTGAGTGGAGTCACCTGGAGCTTAAGCGTTACTTTGGCTACGAAGGCGTCCTCAACGGCAAAACCGCTCAGGAGGTCTGGGACCTTGCCAACGCCAAGCTCGCCGAGGCCAGCTTTACCTGCCGCAACCTGATCAAGCAGTCCAGCGTTCGCATGATCTGCACTACCGACGACCCCGCCGACAGCTTTGAGTGGCACAAGAAGATTGCCGCCGACGACAGTTTTGACGTTCAGGTCGTTCCCGCCATGCGCCCCGATGCTGCCCTGCGCATCGAGCGTGGCCAGGAGTTCGCCGACTACTGCAAGCATCTCTCCGAGGTTGCCGGCGTTGAGATCAGCGACTTCGAGGGCATGAAGGCCGCCATCTCCAAGCGCTACGACGTTGCCCACGAGCTGGGCTGCCGCGCTTCCGACCACGCGCTCGACTACGTTATGTACGTTCCGGCTACCGCCGACGAGATCGAGACTATCTTTGCTAAGGGCCTTGCCGCCGAGCCGCTTTCCGAGGACGAGGTCCTCAAGTATAAGACGGCCTTTATGCAGTTCGTCGCCGGCGAGTATGTCCGCCTTGGCTGGGCCATGCAGCTGCACTTTGGCTGCAAGCGTGATAACAACCGCGCTATGTTCGCCAAGCTCGGTCCCGACACCGGCTACGACTGCATCTCCAACTACACGCCGTCCGACCAGCTGGCCGATTTCCTCAACTCCATCCAGGAGTCCACGGGTCTGCCCAAGACCATCCTGTACAGCC
Organism: Collinsella aerofaciens; assembly: GCF_001404695.1. GTDB lineage: Bacteria > Actinomycetota > Coriobacteriia > Coriobacteriales > Coriobacteriaceae > Collinsella > Collinsella aerofaciens_E. The sequence goes on from NZ_CZAQ01000027.1 coordinate 12,159, forward strand.
TGAACCCCATCGACAACACCATGATCGACACCGTGATGGGCTGCTTCCAGGAGGCTCCGACCGCCGGCAAGATCCAGAACGGCTCGGCCTGGTGGTTCAACGACAACGAGGTCGGTATGCGCGAGCAGCTCACGGCTCTGGCTAACGAGGGCGTGCTGGGCAACTTTGTGGGCATGCTTACCGATTCCCGCTCCTTCCTGTCCTACCCGCGTCACGAGTACTTCCGTCGCGTGCTGTGCGGCGTGATCGGCGAGTGGGTCGAGCAGGGCAAGTACCCCGCCGACATGGAGCTGCTGGGAGCCATTGTGCGCGACATCAGCTACAACAACGCGGTCCGCTACTTTGGCTTTGACCTGGATACCGTCGAGGCCTAAACCCGCATCGAACCACACCGAACTCGGGAGCGCCGTTGCCACACGCGGCGCCCCCGTTGTGCCTGCACGCTAACAGCAATCTAAGGAGAGACATCGATGGAGAACATCAGCTACGAGACGCTCGAGAAGATCGGCTACAAGGGCTACCTGCTGCCCAAGGACGCGCCCGAGAAGGTTCTGCAGTTTGGCGAGGGCAATTTCCTGCGCGCATTCGTCGACCGCTTCTTTGACATGGGCAACGAGGCAACCGGCTGGAACGGCAAGGTTGTCATGGTGCAGCCCATCAGTGGCGCCTTTGGCTTTGCCGACGGCATTAACGCTCAGGATGACCTGTACACCGTGCTGGTGCGCGGCAAGGAGAGCGGCAACACGGTCGACGAGTCCCGTGTGATCAGCGCCTGCAGCCGCTGTCTCAATCCGTATCGCGAGGACGACTACCGCGCCATGATGGAGGTTGCCGTCTCCGACGACCTAGAGATTATCGTCTCCAACACCACCGAGGCCGGTATCGCCTACGATCCGTTCTGCAAGGCCGACGACATGCCGCCCGCGAGCTTCCCCGCTAAGCTTGCCCAGGTGCTCCACACCCGCTGGGCCGCCGGCAAGCCGGGCGTCATCGTGCTCGCCTGCGAACTCATCGATCACAACGGCGAGGAGCTGCTGCGCATCATGAACCAGTACGTGAGCGACTGGGGCTGGGAGGACGAGTTTGCGCAGTGGATGGCCAACGACTGCACCGTCTGTACCACGCTCGTCGACACTATCGTCCCCGGCCGCATCCGCGACCCCAAGGAGGCCGCCGCCGTGGCCGAGCGCCTGGGCTACGAGGATCCCTTCCTGGCCGTGCGCGAGCCCTTCCAGATGTGGGGTATCCAGGGCGATGAGTCGCTCAAGGAGCGTCTGCCCTTCGTGAAGGCCGGCCTGCCGGGCGTCTTTGTGACCCCCGACGTCACCCCGTACAAGAAGCGCAAGGTCCGCATCCTCAACGGCGCCCACACTGCCTTTGTTCCGGGCTCCTGGGTTGCCGGCTTTGACATCGTGCGCGATTGCATGCATGACGAGACCGTTCGCGGCTTCATGAACACTATGCTCTACGACGAGGTCATCCCGACGCTTGCCGCCGACCTGGACGTCGAGGACTGCAAGGCCTTTGCTGCCGCCGTCGAGAACCGCTTCGACAACCCGTTTATCGACCACGTGCTGCTCTCCATTTGCCTCAACTCAACCGCCAAATGGCGTGCTCGCGACCTGCCCACGCTCAAGGACTATGTTGCCGAGACCGGCAACCTGCCCAAGTGCCTGGCGACGAGCCTCGCTACGCTCATTGCCTTCTATACGCAGGAGCTCGTTGCTCGCGAGGGTGACGGCCTGCACCTGCGCCGAGCCGACGGCACCGAGTACACCGCTCAGGACGATGCCTTCGTGCTCGATTTCTACGCCGCCCACGCCGGTGTAGACGATGCCGAGCTGGTGCACGACGTGCTCAGCAACGAGCAGATGTGGGGCGAGGACCTTACGCAGATTGCCGGCCTTGAGGAGTTTGTCGTCAACGCGCTTGCCGTCGTGCGCGTCGAGGGCGCCAAGCAGGCCTTCGCCAACGCCCAGGCCTAAATCCTTCTGTGCGCCCGCCGGGTAACTGGCGGGCGCCCGCTGACTTCTGCTCAACCTGTAGGGTTAGGACTCTTTGTAATGAATACTATCCAGATCAATCCGGCCGACAACGTGATCGTTGCGCTGTCGCCGCTTGCCAAGGGCACCGCCGTCGCGGTTCCCGGGGTGGGCGAGGTCGTGGCCGCGGAGGATATTCCGCAGGGCCACAAGATGGCCGTGCGTGCCATTGCGGCGGGGGAGGACGTCGTCAAGTACGGTCTTCCTATCGGTCACGTGACGGGCGACATTCAGCCCGGTCAGTGGCTTCATACGCATAACGTCAAGACCAACCTTTCGGGCGAGGTCGAGTACGCTTACAACCCGACGCATCCGGTCGTTGAGCCGGTTGAGCCCGAGACCTTTATGGGCTTCCGCCGCGCTGACGGCCGCGCCGCCACGCGCAACGAGCTGTGGATCATCCCCACGGTCGGCTGCGTCAACGAGGTCGCGCGTGCCATGTGCGAGCAGGCCCAGGATCTGGTCGAGGGCTCGCTGGAGGGTGTTTACTACTTCCCGCATCCCTTTGGCTGCTCCCAGACCGGCGCCGACCACGCCCAGACACGCCGTCTGCTGGTGGCGCTCTCGCGTCACGCAAACGCTGCGGGTGTGCTGTTCCTGTCCCTCGGTTGCGAAAACTGCACGCACCAGCAGGTACTCGACGAGCTCGGTGACTTCGATCGCGAGCGCGTTCGCTTCCTCACCTGCCAGGATGTAGCCGACGAGCAGGTTGAGGGCCACAGGATTCTGTCTGAGTTGGCCGACCTGGCCAAGCAGGCCAAGCGTGAGCCCATTCCGGCCTCCGAGCTGGTCATTGGCCTTAAGTGCGGTGGCTCTGACGGTCTTTCGGGCATTACCGCCAACCCCACGATCGGTCGCGTGAGCGATATGGTTGTCGCCCGCGGCGGCACGTCGGTGCTCACCGAGGTTCCCGAGATGTTTGGCGCGGAGAGCATTCTGCTCGATCGCTGTGAGAGCCAGGACGTCTTTAACGCAGCGGCCGACATGCTCAACGGCTTTAAGGACTACTTTATCAGCCACGGCGAGGTCGTCTATGAGAACCCGAGCCCCGGCAACAAGGACGGCGGCATTACCACGCTCGAGGACAAGAGCTGCGGCTGCGTGCAAAAGGGCGGATCTGCCCCCATCGTCGACGTGCTGCCGTATGCCGGCCAGGCTACCAAGCATGGTCTGAACATGCTGTGCGGTCCGGGCAACGACATGGTATCCACCACGGCCCTGACGGCTGCCGGCTGCCACGTGATCCTGTTCTCGACCGGCCGTGGTACGCCGTTTGGCGCGCCGGCGCCTACGCTCAAGGTGTTCACCAATCAGCGTCTGTGTGACCACAAGGCCAACTGGATGGACTTTAACGCCGGCGTGGTGGCTACAGGCGAGCGCACGCTCGATGAGGCTGCCGGTGACCTGTATCAGATGGTGCTGGACACGGCGAGCGGCAAGCTTACGAGTGCCGAGCGTCGCGGCTGCCACGAGATCAGCATTTGGAAGGATGGCGTCTGCCTGTAGCGGTAAATGGGTTCGCATAGGGCACTATTGACCATGGCCCCGTCGGGAGTGTTCCCGGCGGGGCCATGTTTGTTCTGTCTGTTCGGGCGTGTCTTTCTGAGGGTACGGGAGCGGCGAAAACAATAAACGTTCACCTAATCGACCTCAAATTTAAACCCACTCAATACCTATGTAATCGTGATTTTTTTCAAGTCAGACGTCCGTTTAACGGCAAAAAACGACCGTTCAAGGATAATATACAAGTGAACGTTCACCTATCATAAGCAATCGCGCATAATCTAGCTAAACGTTCACCCTGAACGGCATGCAGACAGACGTCGGTATGGACTCCAATGTCTTGTTCCAAGACAATCGAGAAAAGAGAGGGAGCTCGATGACTAACAAGATCGGTAAAAAGCGCAAGATCACATTCTGGACGCGCTTGGGCTTTGGTATGGGCGGCATGCTCAACTCCGGTGCCCTGAGCTTTACGCACAGCTACATGGTGCTGTTCCTGTCCACGGAGTGCGGTCTGTCCGCAGGCGAGGCTGCGCTGATCAGCTCGTTCGCCATTTACCTCAACGCCATTCTTTGCCCGCTGATGGGCTTTGTGGCCGATAACTTCTACGCCACCAAGATCGGCCGCATCTTTGGTCGTCGCCGTTTTTGGATTTTGCTAGCTATCCCGATGATGGTCGCCGAGCCGCTCATCTTTGTGGCTACGCCGTTTGGTTTCCCGTACTACTTTGTGCTGTACCTGATCTACAACGTCGCGTATACGTTCTGCACCGCCAACCTGTCGCCGCTTACCATCGAGATGACCGACGACTTCAAGGAGCGTACGTACCTCACCGGCTACAAGCACCTCTTTGGTAACGCCGCCGGCTTCCTGATGGCAGCACTCGTCGGCTTTGGCTTTGGCACCTTCGGCGAGACCAACCCGTTCAGCTACTTCATCATCGCTACGATCAACGCTTCGGTCATGGCAATCTCGCTGCTGTGCGTGTACCTGTCCACGTGGGAGCACACCCCCGAGGAGGTCGCTCAGGAGAAGATCGAGAGCGTCGGCGAGGGTATCAAGAAGTTTTTCATCGACGTTATCTCTACCTTCCGCAACAAGTCCTTCCGCAAGGTCCTGTATGCACAGGTCTCCACGAAGCTCGCTGCTGCCTGCTGGTCTGCCTGCTTGTCCTTCTTCATCGTCTACTGTCTGCAGATTCCTAAGTCCTACGAGTCTGTGATGGAGATGCCCGGCAAGGTCGTCGCTATCGTCTGCACCGCCATCTGGGTCGCGCTCATGGCCAAGAAGGGCTTCCACAAGTCTTGGTACCTGGCCAACGTCGGTTGCGCTGCGTGCATCATCGCCTACAACTACTTCGCCTTTGGTCAGATTAACGGCACCTCCACGGTCGCCATCGCCATGATCGCCTACCCCATCATCTTCGCCATCTGGAAGTTCTTCTACGTCGGCTTCCAGTACCTGCCCGATGTTCTGCTCAACTACATCCCCGATGTCGATGAGCTCATCACCCTGCGTCGTCGCGAGGGTATCTACAGCTCCGCTCAGCAGCTCTGCCAGCAGATTGCCCAGGCTGTTGCCGTCAACGCATGGGCTATCGTCCTTGCTGCCTCCGGCTTCATTCAGACCGCCGGCAACAGCGACGCCGTGACCCAGCCTGCTACCGTGCCTCTGTACATCTGCGGCTACATGCTCATCGGCTGCGCCGGCTTCTTCCTGCTCGCGGCCGTCCTTGCCCGCGGCATCAAGATCGACAAGGAGCAGTGCGACGTCCTTTGCGACGAGATCCGCCGCGTCAAGGAGGGTGGCAAGATGGCCGACGTCAAGCCCGAGGTCAAGGCGCTTTGCGAGGAGCTCTCCGGCTTTAAGTACGAGGACTGCTTCGCCCACAACAATGTTGGCTTCCAGGACGGCAGCGTAATTCCCGCCGAGTAGGGCAGGCGCATCGTCCAAACCACAGGGCCGTGCCACCGGAGATCCACCGGCGGGTACGGCCCTTTTTTAAAAACGAGTAGTATGAACTTCTGATTACATTTGAGGGAGAGACCCATGGAGACGAACGTTATCTGGCGCAATGCCCGCGCGGCCGTTATCGAGCTCGACGATGGCGGCTACTTTACCTGTGCCGATACGTGGGAGATCTTTGTCAACGAAGAGCCCGCCGGTACCACGAATACGGTCGAGACCTATGTTGACGGCCTGGTTCCCGGCAAGCGCAACCTGATCCGCTTTGTCTGCGGCGAGCGCGAGTTGAGCGTAGGCGTCACCACGCCGGCTGAGCCCTTTACCATCAACGTTCGCGACTGCGGAGCCAAGGGCGATGCCGAGCACGATGACACCACCAACATTCAGGCTGCCATCATGGCCTGCCCCAAGGGCGGGCGCGTGCTGATCCCCGCCGGCAACTACCGCATCAAGTCCCTCTTCCTTAAGAGCAATATCAACATCGAGCTTGCCGAGGGCGCGGTGCTGCTGGCCCGTCACGACCGCGCGGCGCTTGCCTGCATTCCGGGCACGGTCACGGGCGACGAGGGCGCCGGGTATGCCGGCACCGACATGCTGCCCCTGGGCCGCTGGGAAGGCGAGAGCTTCTCGACCTACTGTTCGACCTTTACGGGCCTGAGCGTGCACGACGTGTGCATCTATGGCCGCGGCGCCATCGACGGCCAGACCGATTTTGCCGAGGACAACTGGTGGAACAAGGACTTTAAGAACATCTTCCGTCCCGAGGAGGGCCGCGAGGTTGCCCGCCCGCGCATGATTTTCCTGTCCGAGTGCGAAAACGTGAGCCTTGCCGGCTTTACCGTGCGTAACAGCCCGGCGTGGAATATCCATCCCATTCTGTGCGAGCACGTCGATGCCCTGTGCCTGTCCATCGAGGGTCCCAAGAACTCCCACAACACCGACGGTTTCGATCCCGAGAGCTGCGGTTTTGTCCGCATCCTTGGCTGTCAGTTCTCGGTGGGCGACGACTGCATCGCCATCAAGAGCGGCAAACTGTGCATTGAACCCGAGCTCCGTCCCGCCACGCACGACGTGCTGATCTCGCACTGCTACATGCACGACGGCCACGGTGCCGTGGTGCTGGGATCCGAGGCCGCCGGCGGCATCAAGGACCTCACCGTGAGCAAGTGCCTCTTTGAGCGCACCGACCGCGGCCTGCGCGTCAAGACCCGCCGTGGGCGCGGCAAGGACGCAGTCAACGAGGGCATTACCTTTGAGCACATTCGCATGGATAAGGTGCTCACGCCCTTCGTGGTCAACTCGTTCTACTTCTGCGACAAGGACGGCAAGACCGACTACGTGCAGTCTCGCGAGGCGCTGCCCGTCGACGACCGTACGCCCGGCTTTGGCGCCACGACGTTTTGCGATATCGAGGCCACCAACTGCCATGCGGCCGCGGCCTATATCACGGGCCTTCCCGAGAGCAAGGTGACGCGCCTGACGTTCCAGGATGTCCATGTGACCTTTGCCGCCGATGCCGAGCCCTTTGTGCCGGCCATGGCCTGCGGCGTGGAGCCCATGGTGCGCCAGGGCATCATCGCGCAGAACGTGAAAGTCCTCGACCTGCAGAACGTGCGCATCGAGGGTCAGGATGGCGACGAGCTGCAGCTGCAAAACGTCGACAAGGTTATCCGCGCGTAGGGTAGTGCTCCTGCACAAGTGAATACGGCATGTTGAGGCGTGCGACGGTCGGGTCTGCTCGGCTGTCGCACGCAATCTATAGGTGCCGGTATTGCATGGTGGGTGTTCTGTGACAGAAAGCGTAATGACAGATGAGTGGTAAAGAACAGCTCTTTGAGGTATCGCTCGAACGCGAAGGCGCGTATCGCAGCATTTCGGCGGCGCTCGAGGCGGCGGAGCGGTGTGTGCCCGATGCGACCGTGCCGGTGCGCGTGCTGGTGGCGCCGGGTGAGTACCGCGAACGGGTCGAAATTCGTCGTCCGCATGTGACGCTCGAGGGCGAGACGGCCGACAGCGTGCGTATCGTGGGAGGCCTGGGTGCCAAGATGCCTTCGGAAGACGGTAGCGGCCAGGATGGAAGACTCGGCACCTTCCGTACGTACACGGTGCTGGTCGATGCCGACGACGTGACGCTTGCGGGTCTAACAATCGAAAACAACGCCGGTGATGGGCGCGAGGTCGGTCAGGCGATTGCCCTGTATGTCGATGGTGACCGCCTGGTTGTCGATGCCTGCTGCATTAAGGGACACCAGGACACGCTCTTTTTGGGGCCGCTGCCGCCGCGCGAGGCCAAGCCGGGCGGCTTTATAGGCCCCAAGCAGTTTGCCCCGCGCCGGGTGGGGCGGCAGTATTTTCGACGTTGCCGGATCGAGGGCGATGTCGACTTTATCTTTGGCGGCGCGCGTGCCTACTTTGAGGGGTGTGAGATTCGCTCGCTCAACCGCGATATGGATGTCAACGGGTATGTAACGGCAGCCTCCACGCCTCAGGGCGAGCCATACGGATTTGTGTTTCATGGCTGTTCGTTTACAGCCGATGAGGGCATTGCCCCCGGATCGGTCTATCTGGGTCGTCCATGGCGCGAGTGGGCCCAGACCGTTTTGCTCGAATGCTGGCTGGGCCCCCATATTTCACTCGAGGGTTGGTGGGATTGGAATAAGCCAGCGGCACATGACGGCACCCTGTATGCCGGCGGTACCCTGTTTGGCCCGGCGGGTGATACTGCCGCTTGGGTGCCGTGGGCGCATTGCCTGACCGGTCAGGATTCCGAACGCTATACGCGTGACCGAGTGCTTGCCGGCACGGATGGTTGGGATCCCGAGGGCGGCGACGGTGATGCGGTAGAGACGGCCGGGCTATCTGCCAATGGCCGCACCGTGCACATCGAGACGTACTACGAGGACGAACCTGCGCTGCGCGCCCGACTGAAGCGCGAGGGGCGCTCGGCCGCATTTACGGGCAAGACTCCCACAGACTTTGAGGCATGGAAGGCTGCGACCAGGACTCGTCTGCACGATATTTTGGGTCTTTCGCTTATGGACCGCGCCCCGATTGAGATTCGTGAGCTCAATCGCGTGCGGGTTGCCGGCAACATCGTGCGTACTCATGCGGTGTTGCAGGTTGAGCACGATGTGTGGATGCCGTTTTACTTGTTGGAGCCGTCCTGCCCCAAGCTTGACGAGCGGGGACTCAAGCGTTGCTATATCTGCCCGCATGGTCACCAGGGGGCGGGTGCCGCAAGCATAGCCGGCGTTGCGGGCGTGCCGGCGGTCGACGATGCCGTGCGTAAGTTCAATTACGACTACGGTCTGCGTTTGGCGCGCATGGGTTACGTGACCGTCTGCCCCGATGCGCGTGGCTGGGGATACCGTCGTGACTGGAAGGGTCAGGGCGACGACGAGAACAGCTACCTGCGCGGTACGTGTCTGAATCAAGCACGTATGGCCGAGCCGCTGGGTCTTTCGGTCGCGGGCCTCAACGCCTGGGACAACATGCGCTTGATTGATTACTTGGAGACACGCGGTGACATTGCCATGGACGATCTGGGCTGCTTTGGTTTTTCGGGCGGCGGTTACATGACGTTGTACCTGTCCGCGCTCGACCCGCGCGTGCGCAAGGCGTTTGTCTCGGGCTATCTGTACGGCGTTGATGATTCGCTACTGCACCTCAACGGCAATTGCAGCTGCAATTACACGCCTGGACTCTGGCGTCTGCTCGACATGGGCGACATTGCATCGCTTGTCGCGCCACGGCCGCTCTTGGTTCAGAGCTGCGAGAAAGACCATCTCAACGGCGCCCGCGGGCTTGCGAACGTAGACGAGCAGCTCGATATCGTTCGCGACGCCTACGCGCTGCTGGGCAAGGACGAAAACCTTCTGCACGAGGTCTGCCCGGGTGGACACCACCTGGGCGTGGCGCATCTTGCCGAGGATATCGAATGGCTCGATTCGCAAGTTGCGGAATGCGCCCACGCATAGCCCCTCGGATGTTGCGAATGAACGGTATGTACCTGTATGACCGCCGGTGTGCGGGTGAGGAGAAGAATATGGAAACGAAAAACTTGAGCGAATCGACCATCTGCTGCTTTGGCGATTCGACCACCTGGGGCGATAACGGATGCGGCGGGGGAGGTAACGACATCTCCTGGACCTCGCACCTGGGTGCGCTGCTGGGCGGCGCTACGATCGAGAACTTTGGTATTAAGGGTTCGCGTATTGCCGTCAAGGCCGACCGTAGCGATTCGTTTGTCGAGCGCTTGGACGGCATCGATCACACGGCAGATATCTGCATCGTCTTTGGCGGCGTTAACGACTTTAGCCGTAACGTGCCGCTGGGAGAGCTGGGCAGCACGGACGTGCACGAGTTCTACGGTGCGCTCGACTACCTGATCCGCACCATCACGGCGCGCTCGCCTCAGGCAAAGCTGGTGCTTATGACGCCGTGCAAGACGAGCGGCAAACACGAGAAGGATATTCCGGCAAGTAACGAGGCCAACCATCTGGGCCTGACGCAAGACGCCTATGTGCGCGCGATGCTGGAGGTCTGCGATCGCTACTCGGTGCCGGTGATCGACCTGTATGCGCAAAGCGGCGTCAGCCCGTTTTTGCCGGAGCACCGCGAGCTCTACATGCCGGACGGTCTGCATTACAGCCCTGCCGGCTATGAGCGCCTGGCGCATCGCATCGCTGCGGGCCTCACCGCCGTTTGCCGTTAAAAGTTTGCCGTTCACGGGGATTATAGGGTTAACGTTCACCCTATAATCCCCGTTCGCGTTACACTAGGGGAAACGTTCACCCATCAATAACGTCAGAGGGGACAGCAATGGGTTGCAATCAGATTCTGGACCGTTATATCGAGCAGTTGATCGAGACCTCTACGCCTCAGGCGCCGGCCTGGAACATCGAAAAGCTTCGCGCCGGCAAGGAGAACACCTGGAATTACATTGACGGCTGCATGATCAAGGCGCTCATCGAGCTGTACGAGATCACCGGCGAGCAGCGTTATCTGACCTTCGCCGACGACTATATCGACTTCTTTGTCCAGGATGACGGCACCATCAAGCATTACGATCCCCAGGAGTACAACCTCGACAACGTCAACGCGGGCAAAACCCTCTACAAACTCTATGACCTGGTGGGCAAGCCCAAGTACCGTGCCGCCATGGACACGATCTATCGCCAGCTCGAGACCCAGCCGCGTACCAAAGAGGGTGTGTTTTGGCACAAGGCCGTCTATCCCAACCAGATCTGGCTCGACGGCATGTACATGGCGCAGCCGTTCTACATGCAGTACGAGCTGAGCTTCCACAACCGCCGTGCCTGCTCGGATAGCTTCCATATGTTCCAGGTCGTGCATGACCTGATGCGCAACCCCCTCAACGGTCTGTACTATCACGCCTACGACGCGAGCCGCAAGCAGTTCTGGTGCGATCCCGTCACCGGCCTTTCGGCCAACTTCTGGCTGCGCGCCGAGGGCTGGTTCGCCATGGCGCTCATCGATACCTGGGAACTCATGCCGCCCTCGATGTCGGCCGAGAAGGACGAGATCCGCAAGATGTTCCACGACCTGATTGACGCCATGCTGCCGTATCAGGACGAGAAGACCGGCATGTGGCACCAGGTCATCAACCTGCCCAATATCGCCCCCAACTATCTGGAGGAGTCGGGCAGCGCCATCTTTGCCAACGCCATCATGAAGGGCGTGCGCCTGGGCGTGCTGGGCGAGCGCTACTACCAGTACGGCCGCCGTGCGTTTGACGGCATCTGCGACACGTGCCTGTCCGAGCGCGACGGACAGCTGGCGCTCGACAACATCTGCCTGGTGGCGGGTCTTGGCAACACCGCGCACCGCGAGGGCACGTTTGGCTACTACATGAGCGAGCCCGTCGTCAAAAACGACGCAAAGGGCGTGGCGCCGCTGGTGCTCGCCTACATCGAGACCATGCACCACGACAAACTGGCCGGCAAGCGCGACCCGCTCGCCCCCTCGGGCGTGTGTTCCATCGACGACCCGTTTGGTGGCTACACGCCGGGCATCAATGCGTGCAAGGAGGCCTAGGCATGGCGCAGTCGAAAGGCGCGTTGAGCGTCGGCGTGCGCCTGCACGACCTGCCCGAGGGCACGGTCGAGGAGCGCGTTCGCATGGCGGGCAAACTGGGTTTCTCGTGCATTCAGCTGCCGAGCAAAGTGCTCTACAAGTCCTTTGGCATTAACCGTTCCGGCCTTACGCACGAACTCGCCGACCATCTGCGCGAGGAGCTCGACGCCAGCGGCGTGCAGGTGGCGGTGCTCGGCTGCTACAAAAACCTGGCCACGCCCGATCAGAATCAGCTGGTCGATACCTATGCCGAGTATGAGGCGTGCCTGAGGTTCGCGCGCTGGCTTGGGGGCTGTCCGGTGGGGACCGAGACGGGGCGCCCCAACGCGCAGAACAAGATGACCGATGACCGCTTTTCGCCCGCTGCGCTCGATACGTTTTGCAAAGGACTCGCACGCGTGTGCTCGATGGCCGAAAAGGAGGGCGGCGAGCTTCTGATCGAGCCCGGCTGGAACGAGATCGTCAATACGCCCGAGCGCTGCCGCGAGGTTCTGGAGCGCGTTTCGAGCGCCGCACTCGGCGTGATCTACGATCCGGTGTCGTTGCTGCATCCCACGATTGTCGGTGAGGCTTCCGAGCAGGTGTCGCGTATGTTGCACCTGTGCGGCAGCAAGATTCGCGTGCTGCATGCGAAGGACTACGAGATCGTAGACAACGAGGACCAGGATGGCTGGTGTGATGGCTCGGGCTCTCGTTTGGTATGCCACGGCGCTTGTGCGTGCGGAAACTTTGATTTTGAGGCCATTGCCGCCTGGGCCGCGGCCGCGCGACCGGGCATTATGACCGTTATCGAGAACAGCACGCCGTCCACGGTCGAGCGTTCGCGCGACGAGTTGCTGCGCATGGGCCGCAGCGTGATGTGCGAGCACGTGATTCTGTAACGAAGCAGGTTGGCGAAAGAGATTGTCGTAGAGGTCCAGGAGAGGAACCGATGGCTATTCATATTGTTGAGGAAGCGAACCGCTGCCTAGGTTGCAAAAGGGCGTTCTGCCAGCTTAAAGGCTGCCCTGTGCAGACGCCTATTCCGCAGGTCATTGATTTGTTCAAGCAGCGTCGTCTGGAAGAGGCAGGTGAGCTGCTGTTCCAGAACAACCCCATGAGCGCGGTCTGCTCCATGATCTGCAACCATTCGGGTCAGTGCGAGGGCGCGTGCATCCAGGGCCGCAAGGGTGCGCCGGTGCACTTCTCGAGCATCGAGAACTATATCTCGACTGCGTATTTGGATCGTAGGGAGTGGAAGCCTGCGCCGTCGTGCGGCAAGCAGGTTGCCGTGGTCGGTTCCGGTCCTGCCGGCATTACCGTGGCCATTAAGATGGCCCAGCTGGGCTGTGCCGTCACGGTGTTTGAACAGCGCCCCGAGATCGGCGGCGTGCTGGAGTACGGCATCCCCGAGTTTCGCCTGCCCCGTGCTCTCGTGCAAAAGTACCGTCACGTGATGTGCTCGCTTGGCGTGCGCGTCCGTCCCTCGACCACCATTGGCGGCGCGCTGCATATCGACGACCTGCTGCGCGACGGCTACGATGCGGTCTTTGTCGGTACCGGTACCTGGCGCGCCCGCAAGCTGGGTATTCCCGGCGAGTCGCGTGGCAACGTACTGTTTGGTATCGATTACCTGGTCGATCCCACGAGCGTGGCGATCGGTCAGAACGTGGCGGTTATCGGCGCTGGCAACGTGGCCATGGATGTTGCCCGTACGGCCCTGCGCTCGGGCGCTCGCAAGGTTACCGTGTATGCCCGATCGCGCCATATCTCGGCCATCGATGACGAGGTGGAGCTGACCGAGCTTGACGGTGCCGAGATCGTGCGCGGCAAGGCGATCTGCGCCATCGACGATAACGGTCCGGTGTTCGAGACGGCTATCTTTGACGAGGACGACAACGTGGTGGGCTACGAGGAAGAACTTGACCATGTGCCCGCCGACACGGTTGTGATTGCGGCCTCGCAAGTGCCTAAGGACAAGCTGGTGCTTACGACGGGCGGTCTGGAGACCGACCATCGCGGTCTGCTTTCGGTCGATGAACGCGGCATGACCACCGTGCCGGGCGTCTTTGCCGCCGGCGACGTGGTCAACGGCCCGCTCACCGTGGTCCATGCCGTAGCCGGCGCCAAGCTCGCCGTCGAAGGCATGACCAGCTACCTGGGCCTCTAACCCATCCCATCCATCAGTTGCGGTGGAATACGGACTGTTTTGGCTGTCAAAGGCCTCATCTACTCCGTATTCCACCGCAACTTTTTTGTGAGGGTCGGGATTGAAGGTGAGGAGTGCGAGCGAGTGCGGATACGGCGGTTCCTGATACGATAAGTACGTTAGCAACTGCCGCCGAGCGGCTCAAACGAAAGGAACCTTGTATGGAGTCCTCCGCCTACCCGATGCTCTTTAGCCCGATCAAGGTCGGTACGACCGAGGTCAAGAACCGCGTCTTTATGCCGCCGGTATCTACCAACCTGGCCGATCACGGCTATGTGACCGACGACTTGGTCGATCATTACCGTGCCCGCGCCAAGGGCGGCGTGGGCCTCATCATTACCGAGGTCGTGACGGTCGAGCCCACCTATACCTATCTGCCAGGTGACATGTGCTGCTACGACGACACGTTTATCCCCGGCTGGGAAAAGCTCGCCGCAGCCGTCCACGAGTATGGCTGCAAGATCATGCCGCAGCTCTTCCATCCCGCCTACATGGCCTTTAACATTCCGGGCACGCCGCGCCTGATCGCTCCGTCCTTTGTAGGCCCGTCCTATGCCCGCGAGGCGCCGCGCCCCATCACGGTCGATGAGATCCACGAGCTCATGCATCAGTTCGGTGACGCTGCCGTGCGCATGCAGAAGGCCGGTGTCGACGGCGTCGAGGTCCATGCGGCACACGCCCACGGCATGCTCGGCGGCTTTTTGACCCCGCTCTATAACAAGCGCACCGACGAGTACGGTGGCTCGCTCGACGCCCGCATGCGCTTCTTGCTCGAGGTCATCGCCGAGATTCGCGAGTGCTGCGGCAAGGACTTTATCATCGACGTCCGTATCTCGGGCGACGAGTACACCGATGGCGGCCTGACCCTCAACGACATGATCTATGTCTCGCGTCGCCTGGAGAAGGCCGGCGTCGACATGATTCATGTGTCGGGCGGCACCACCATCAAGCGCGGTTCCGCCATTCCCGCCGCCGGCACGCAGCAGGCTTCGCACGCCGCCTGCTCGCGCGAGATCAAAAAGCACGTCAACATTCCCGTTGCCACAGTCGGCCGCATTAACGAGGCATGGATCGCCGAGGAGCTGATCGAGGACGGCGCTGCCGACATTTGCATGATGGGCCGCGCCAATCTGTGCGATGCCGAGTTCTGCAACAAGGCTGCTGCCGGCAACGCCGACGACATCCGCCCCTGCATCGGTTGCCTGCGCTGCCTGAACGGCATCATGTTCGGCAAGCGCATCTCCTGCACCGTCAACCCCGATGTTGAGCGTGACGAGGCTGGCTACGAGCCTGCCGCCGAGGCTAAGAACGTGCTGGTTGTGGGTGCCGGTCCTGCGGGCATGGAGGCAGCCTACATTGCCGCCAAGCGTGGCCATAACGTAGTACTCGTGGATAAACAGGACGAGCCGGGCGGCGAGATGCGCATCGCAGCCGTTCCGCCGGCAAAGCAGGAGCTCACCCGCGTGATCAAGTATCAGTACCGTCGCTTGGCCGAGGCCGGCGTTACGTGCGTCTTTGGTACCGAGCTCACGGCCGAGGACATTCAGCGTGACTACGCGGGTTACGAGGTTGTCCTGGCTTATGGCGCCGAGCCCATCGCTCCGGCCTTCATGCAGGGCTTTAAGCAGGTTATGACGGCTGATGACCTGCTGGGTGGCAGGGCTTTCCCGGGTAAGAAGATCGTCATTGTGGGCGGCGGCACCGTCGGCTGCGAGACGGCCGATTACCTGGCCCCGTTGGTCAACGACCTGTCGCCTGCCAATCGCGATGTCACCGTCATCGAGATGACCAAGACGCTCGCCGCCAACGAGGGCGGCGCCGGCCGCGCGGTGCTCATCACGCGCATGCTCTCCAAGGGTGTTCACGTGCTGACCGAGGCCAAGGTGACCGAGATTACTGAGGACGCTATCAGCTACGAGAAGGACGGCGAGGTCCACACCATCGCCGATGCCGATACGCTGGTGCTTGCCATGGGCTATCGTCCCAACACCAAGTTGGCCGATGACCTTGCCGCTGCCGGCGTTGCCACCCACGTGCTGGGCGATGCCCAGAAGTGCGGCAACATCCGCGATGCCATCGGTGACGGCTATAGAATCGCCTGCGAGCTGTAGGCTCCTGGCAAATAGGGGAGCGGCCGCCTTGCGGTGACTCAAGCGATAGCCAATCTAAAAAGGCGCCGCGACACATGGATCGTCGCGGCGCCTTTTGTCTGGCGGTTTGTTGGGGGTCGGTGCGCCCCGTGGGCCTTATTACAGGCCCAAGATCTCCTTGACCTTGGCGATGATGGCCTCGTCGGTGGCGTTGGCAAAGAAGTACTCCTGGAAGTGCTCACCAGCGAGGGCGTCCTTCACCAGATCCTGATCGATCTCGCCCAGGACGTCGACGAGCGGACGCATGGTCACAGCGCGCACGCCGTCGAGGATCTTCTTGTTGCGCTGCTCGGGCTCAACGCGCTCGGCGGGGTAGCCGTTGCCCGAACCAAAGCCAAAGAGCTTCTCGAAGGTGTACTCGAGGTTGAGCTCCTGGCCCCAGCCGTTCTTGAGGGCGAAGGGCATGGCGACGGCGTTGCCATCGTTGACCTGGGCAAAGGTGTAGGCATCCAGCGGGTCGGCAACATGGCCGCACAGCACGCCGGGGAAGGAGTTGCAGGCGAGCATGGCGCCCTCGCCGGTGCCGCAGCCGGTCACGACGTAGTCGGCAGCGCCGGAGTTGAGCAGCACGGCGGCAAGGATGCCGTTCTGCACGTAGGTGAGGGGCTTGGAGTCGGCGTCGGCATACATGCCATAGTTAAAGACGGTGTGCCCCATGGGCTCGACAACCTTCTTAAGGGCAGCCTCGATCATAGGGTTCTTGGAGTTCTGAGAATTCTCGTTGATTAGAGCGATCTTCATTTGAGTTAACCTTTCAACTTAATCTTCCAGTTTTTTGTTTCTGTGCGCGGGCGGCGGCAAAGCCAACCCGCGATGAGCTATGCGGGCGGTCGGCAGTTAAGTCTGTCGCGAGTTCCGCACGCAAAGGAAAGCACTTAATGTGCTTTCCGTCTTGCGCAGGACTGTCCGAGCAGCAGACTTAACTGCCGACCGCCTTGCCCAGTTTTCTTATTGCGGCTGTTTGCCGATGTACGCGAGAATGCCGCCGTCCACGTATAGAATGTGCCCGTTGACGAAGTTCGATGCGTCGGAAGCCAGGAACACGGCGGGGCCCTTCAGGTCCTCGGGCGTGCCCCAACGGGCTGCCGGCGTCTTGGCAATGATGAACTGGTCGAACGGGTGACGGCTGCCATCGGGCTGCGTCTCGCGCAGCGGCGCGGTCTGCGGCGTGGCGATGTAGCCGGGCCCAATGCCGTTGCACTGGATATTGGCCTCGCCAAACTCGGAGCAGATGTTCTTGGTGAGCATCTTGAGTCCGCCCTTGGCGGCGGCATAGCCGGCGATGGTCTCGCGGCCGAGCTCGCTCATCATGGAGCAGATATTGATGATCTTGCCGTGGCCCTTGGCGATCATGCCCGGCAGGCAGGCCTTGGACACGATAAACGGCGCATTGAGGTCAATGTCGACGACGCGACGGAAGTCCTCGGCGCTCATGTCGAGCATCGGCGTGCGCTGGATGACGCCGGCATTGTTGACGAGGATGTCGGGCGTGGTGCCAAAATCGGCTTCGATCTTGGCGATGAGCTCGGCGACGGCGGCCTCATCGGTGACGTCGGCAACATAGCCGTGAGCATCAAAGCCCAGCTCGCGGTAGTGCTTCTCGGCTTCGGCAACCTTGTCGGCGTGACGGGCGTTAAAGGCAATCTTGGCGCCTGCCTCTCCGAGCGCCTCGGCAATGGCCATGCCGATGCCATAGGTGGCGCCGGTCACGAGCGCGACCTTGCCGTCCAGGCGGAAGCTGTCCATAAGATCAGACATAGCAATCCTTCCAAAAGAAACGTTCATCTATATAAGTCTTGCTTTTCGTACAAGCTCAGTATATGTGAAGTAGGGTAATAAACCCTCCCATTCTCCGAAAAATAGGTGAACGTTCACTTTTAAAAGGTAAACGGTGAACTCGCACTGCTGCGCGGGCGGCTCGATTGTCCTGATCGAGGAGGGCAAGCTCGAGAGACAAGTGGGCACGGGCTGCCCGTTGGCCCCGCGCGTAGTGCTACTTTTCAAACGCGGCGCGCGCAAAGTGCCGGGTGAACAACTTACTGGCGATGCCGGCGACGTTGCCTAAGATCAGCGCCGAGATAGCGGTGGTCACGTCTGGTCACGTCAAAGCCGCCTAAGTTGTGCATGGGTGCCAGCGGCCCTTATTTCACCGTAACTGAGGGTATGGGGGATGCGATAGTATTACGTGGTGATATTCGACAACCGTGGGCTTTATCCGAGGGCTTTATGGAACAGCACCAGCATTATCAGAGCCTGCAAGATCAGGCATACAACGCATTGCGCTCCAAGATCATCTATGCCGAGCTCAAACCCGGCACACGTCTTTCGGCGATTGGTCTGGAAAAGGAGACGGGAATCGGGCGCACGCCCATTCGCGAGTCCTTTGTGCGTCTACGTGAGCAGGAGCTGGTGGAAACGCGTCCCAAAAGCGGCACCTATGTCTCAAAAATCAGCATGGAGCGCGCCGAGAACGCCTGTTTCTTGCGCGAGAAACTCGAGAGAAGTGTGCTCATTAAATGCTGCTCTGTCGCCACGCCCGAGCAAAAGCATCGGCTCGAGCAGATTCTTGCCGAGTCCGAGTCGCTCGACCACAGCGAAACGCGTCGTTTTTTTGATCTGGACAACCTGTTCCATGAGACGTGTTTTGAGATTGCCGGCCGCCACATGTTGTGGGATTGGATGAAGAGCGTCAACACGCATTTTGAGCGATACAACTGGTTGCGTATGGTGTCGCAGGATCTGGATTGGGAGCCGATCCGTGGGCAGCATCGCCGGATTCTCGAGGCCATTAAGAGGGGCGATACCGACACGGCGAGCTATCTGGCCGAGACGCACTTGCACCTGATGCCCGAGGAGCAGGGCCCGGTTATCGCCTTACATCCCGATTACTTTGAGCTGCCCAAAGACTCGGCCATCTAATCCGTCCTCTTTATTAGTTGCGGTGAAATAGGGACTGTTTAGGGGGTGCGGACAGAAAGTTGGACCGCGGGGCGGTCCGGACTGGAGGTTCGCATGTACAGCAGGGAGAAGGTCGAGCTCTTCCTCCTGGCGACGGAGGACGGCATGGGGCCCACCGCCGCCGCTGAGTTCGCGGGGGTCACGGTGAGCGCGGCCAAGAAGTGGGCGACGGGGCACCTCCCGCGCAGCTACACCGGCGGGGGCTGTAGAATCGTGGCGAGGAAACCGCCACGGAAGGAGGCCAGCTTGGGCCCCGACAAGTCGATCTACGCCCCGCCCGCGACCGGCCCGCTCGCCGGGCTCAACGAGGACCAGATAGAGAACCTGCTGCTCAGGGCGGTGTTGGCCGACCTAAAAGCGGAAGGGTGGGACCCGGCTTCGATCTCGAACAGGAGCAAGTGCGAGCTCGGCGAGAGATTGAGGCGGGCGACCGCCCTGCCCCTCCGCTCGATCACAGGTTTCTTGAGGATATCGAAGAGCTCCTATGAGTACTGGAGGCCCCGCGTCGCCGCGCCGCGCGACCGCGACGCCGATATACGCGACCGCGTGGTGCGCATCTTCCGCGAGGGCTCGGGGTGCTGGGGGTACCGCACCGTCTGGGCGCGCCTGCGCCGCGAGGGCGTCCGCGCCAGCGAGAAGCGCGTGGCCCGCGTGATGCGCGAGGAGGGCCTCGAGGTCGTCTACAACAAGAGGCTGTTAGCGCTAATCTAAAACCAACCACTTTCGCAAACGTATCTCGCCGAATGCGCCAACGCGCTTTCGCCGACCCCGCTAACGTACTTTCACCAACTGCGCAAACGGAACTATGCTCCGATCGGGTATCCGACCCGGGAGGAGCGGGATATGGAGCGAAACGTAATGGGAGAGCTCAACGTCTACAGGGGGTCCGGCGCCAAGCCGAACTTCAGCGAGATCGCGAGGAGGCACGGCATGGACCGGCACACGGTCGCCAAGTACTGGAGGGAGGGCGAGGCCGCCGTCGACGGGAGGTCCGCGAGGGGCAGCGCTTTCGACCCGCTCGAGGAGGAGATCCGCGCGAAGGCCCAGCTGCCCGGGATGACCAAGATGGCCGTCTACGCGTTCCTGCGCGAGGGCCGCGGGGAGGGGCTGCCCGGGTACGGCGCCTTCACCGCGTGGTGCCGGGCGCGCGACGTGCCCTTCGGGGGCGCGGGCGGCCGCGAGCCGCACCCGCGGTTCGAGACGCCCCCGGGCAGGCAGCTGCAGTTCGACTGGAAGGAGGGCATGAGGCTCGTCGACTCGGAGGGCGAGGTCTTCGAGTTCAGCGTGTTCACCGCGACGCTCGGCTACTCCCGGAAGCACCGCTTCATACCGGTCAGGAGCCGCACGCTCGACGACCTGCTGTCCTGCCTGCTCGCCACCTTCACCCGCCTCGGCGGCGTCCCGGAGGAATGCATCACGGACAACATGTCGTGCCTGGTGACCGTCTCGGGCCGCAGGAGGACCAGGCAGGAGAGGGCGTGGCGGTTCGCGCGGGAGGCCGGCTTCGAGCTCAGGCTCTGCGCGCCGCGCTCGCCGCAGACCAAGGGCAAGGACGAGTCGGCCAACCGCTTTCTGAACCGCCTGCTCGCCTACGGCGGCGAGTTCACCGGGTGGGGCGGCCTCGCCGAGGCGGTTGCCCGGGTCGAGGCCCAGGCCAACTCGGAGCCGAACCGCACCACCGGCCTGCCGCCCGACGCGCTGTTCATGCGGGAGAAGGAGAGCCTGCGTCCCATCGGGAACCTCCGGCTCCTCGAGTCGATGGTGGGCGACGTGAGCGTCCAGACCGTCCCGCCGACCATGCTCGTCAGGGCCGCCGGCAGGGAGTGGTCCGTGCCCAGGCGCTGCATCGGCCGGCGCGTGAGCGTCATAGCGATGCCCGGCGGTCAGGTCGTGGTGAGGATGGCCGGCGAGGAGGTCGCCGTCCACGACGCCGCGTCCGGGCCGTCGAGGCCCATCAACTACGACCCCGACCACTACGAGCAGGCCCTCGAGGGGAAGCGGGGCCTGGCCGACGCGGACATCGCCGAGGCCGCGCGCGCCAACCTCGCGCTGCTCGACTCGCTCGGAGGGGCGTGATGGGTGCCGTCGCGGAGGGCAGCCCCTCGATCAGGGCGCAGGCGAACCTCTCCGCGCTCGGGCTGCACGAGATGGCGGCGTCCCTGCCCGACTACGTGAGGATGGTCGCCGCGGGCGAGCGGGGCTTCGCCTCCGCCCTCGAGGAGATGACGCGCGTCGAGGTCGCCGCCCGGGAGGTCAGGATCACCAACCAGCGCATACGGTCGTCGGGGTTCCCCTACGTCAAGGGGCTGGCGGACTTCGACTGGGACTTCCAGCCGTCGGTCCCGCGCGCCGAGATCGAGGAGCTCGCGACCCTCAGGTTCGTGGAGCGGGCCGAGAACGTCCTGTTCGTGGGAAGCCCCGGCGTGGGCAAGACGCACCTCGCCGTCGCGCTGGGCATCGAGGCGGTCAGGGCGGGGCGCGAGGTCAGGTTCGTGGACTGCGCCCGGCTCGTCGAGGACCTGGAGGACGCCTCGTCGCGCGGCATCCTCAAGAAGAGGCTCAAGTACTACGCCCACTCGAGGCTGCTGATCATCGACGAGCTCGGCTACCTCGACGTCGGCAGCGCGGGTGCGGACCTGCTGTTCCAGCTGATATCGACGCGCTACGAGCAGCGCTCGACGATCATCACCACCAACGTGGGGATCAGCGGCTGGGGCAGGGTGTTCGGGGACGACGTGGCGGCGAGCGCGATCGCGGACAGGGTGTGCCACCACTGCCACCTGGTCAAGATAACGGGCAGGTCCTACAGGCTGAAGGACCTGCCGAGGGACGGACCCGTCAAGGCGTGACCGGAATCGGTGAAAATACGTTAGCGCAAGCGGTGAAGCCGCCTTTGCGCGAACGGCGCGTTTGATTGGTGAAACTGGTGAAAATTAGATTGACGCTAACA
>NZ_CZAQ01000028.1 GCF_001404695.1 Collinsella aerofaciens
GTCGGCGTCCATGGTTCCTCCTTCAACGTTAATGAAGGATAGCCCGTCGCGGTGACATCGGATTTATGTCACTCCTGGTCTAACAGAGCCAAATTTAAACAGAAATACGTACGCATGTTCGCGTTTCGTGGTACACTGTATCTACCAGAATAAGACAGAGTGAAAGTCGCTTCGGAGGCCCCCAATGGTACGAAGCGCCGGCGCCGCGGATCCCCGCTGCCCCGACCCTGGCTTAGCCGGCGCACGCGACGCCGACTGACCGGCGGGATGCCGGTTGAAGCTACGCAATACCGGCATGTTGAAACCACTCGTCCTCCGGCGTGCGGATCATAGCATGTCGACTAAACCGAAGGGGCATACATCATGGACAATTCCAACGCAAGCCAGCAGATCGCTTTGTACGAGGACCCCGACCACGCAGTCCACCTTGACGTGCGCGTCGACGGCGATACGGTCTGGCTAACCCAGCAGCAGATGGCGACGTTGTTCGGGCGCGGAGTGCCGACTATCTCCAAGCACATTCATTCCGCAGCAAAGGAAGAGCTTGCCGGAATTCGAACTATTTCATTTTTTGAAATAGTTCGCTTAGAGGGAACAAGAACGGTCAAACGTCAGGTCGAGCACTACAACCTCGACATGATCATCTCGGTTGGCTACCGCGTGAAGTCTCAGCAGGGCGTGTACTTCCGCCGGTGGGCAAATGGCGTGCTCAAGCAGCATCTACTCCAGGGATACTCCATCAACCAAAAGAGACTCGAGGCGCTCGGAACGGTCTTCAAGGTCCTCGAGAGGTCGAGTACTCCGGAACTCTCCGGTGCGGCAGAAATTCTACAGAAGTACCTTCCGAGCCTGACTCTGCTCGATGAATACGACACGGGAAGGATGAAGGCGCCCCAGGGCAACGAGCCCAACTGGGAGCTCGGTTACACCGAAGCCCTCGAAGTCATCCGCAGCCTACCGTTCTACTCGTCGTCCACCCTGTTCGGACGAGAGCGGGACAACCAGTTCGCCGGAATCATCAGCGCCCTCTATCAGGGCTTTGGCGACCAAGACCTATATCCCTCCGTTCAAGCAAAGGCCGCCAACCTTCTCTACCTCGTAGTGAAGGACCATCCATTCTTGGATGGCAACAAGCGCTCTGCAGCGGCGCTCTTCATTCACTTCCTCGACAAGAACGGGATACTGCGCAACGGCGAAAGACTCCGCGTGGAGGGCAACGCGCTCGCGGCCATGACGCTCATGATTGCCCTCTCTGACCCAAGCGAGAAGGACTCCATGGTTACGCTGGTGGAGAATTTCATCGCGTAGCGCCTTCGCCCGAGCACCAGAATCGACGTTCCTTCATATAGCAGATGCAAACGAGGAAAGGGCCATCAAAGTAAGGCACCGTCATGGCGAGGGAGGTGCCGCAATGAGTCGTTCCATGAAAAGCCATATAAGCCTACAATTGTCATCAGATGTAGGCTTATATGGCTTTCGAGGGGAGGCCGGCATGGTGATCACCTACCGGGAGGCGCTGGCTGAACTCGGGAGCAGGTACCGCGTTCGCAAGGCGGTGTCGGAAGGGACGCTCCACCCCGTCGGCCGAGGGATGTACTCGACCAACCGGGACGAGGACGCCCTCGCCGTGATCGCGAAGCGCTACCCCGGGGGCATCCTGACCGGGCAGACCGCGCTCTACGCCCACGGGCTCGTGACCGCGCCCCCCGACCGGATCGACCTGGCCACGAAGCGCGGTGGGACCAAGATACGCGACGCCGCCGTGCGCCAGCACTTCATCCCGGAGGGATGGCTGGGCGTCGGGAGGTCGACCGTCTCGGTGGACGGGACCGAGCTTGCCGCTTACGACCCCGAGCGCATGCTCCTCGAGCTCATGCGCTCGCGCAACAAGCTGCCCTACGACCTCTACCGGGAGGCCGTCGCCTCGTTCCGCAGGCGGTCGGAGCGGCTGGACATATACAGGCTGCAGGACTACGCGGAGGCAATCCCGCACGGCGAGGCACACCTCGAGCGCGCCATGGAGGAGGTATTCTGATGGACCTGAACGAGATGAGGGCGCGCTACGAGCGCGAGGAGGGCTACTCCTGCCTCAACGCGACCGCGCGCGTCTGCCAGGACGTGATCCTCTCAAAGCTGGCGGCATCCGGCATGCGCGACCGAGTGACGGTCAAGGGAGGGGTCCTGATGTGCGCGCTGTCGGGGAGCGGGCGCCGCGCAACCCAGGACATAGACCTCGACTTCGTGCGGTACCCGATGACCGACGCCTCCATTCGCTCCTTTGTGTCCGCCCTCTCGAACCTCGGCGACGGCGTAACCGTCCGCATCGCCGGCGAGATAGAGGAGCTGTCGCAGCAGGACTACAAGGGCAGGCGCGTCAACCTCAAGGTCAGCGACGGGCGCAGCACGTTCGACACGAAGCTCGACCTGGGGGTCCACGCGAGCGCTGCGATGGAGCAGGACGAGCTGTGGTTCGACGTGGCACACCGGCAGGAGGGCGTCTGCCTGCTTGCGAACTCGAAAGAGCAGGTGTTCGCCGAGAAGCTCAAGTCCCTGCTGCGCCACGGCATCCGAACGGCCCCGGAAACTCGTTTCATGGAGCGTTTCATGGAAAATCCCCCCAATCTAGCAACGGTTCAGAGTCTACTAGATTGGGGGGACGCGAGCCAAGTCGACAAGGGCAGTTAACCGGCGGCTATTCATGCCTCGATTTAGAACCGCTCGAGAATCTCCGCGGCGTTCTCTCGCAGATAGATATCTAGGTCCGGCACGGCAAACTGCACGTAGCCCCTCTGCGGAGCTTGAATAACCTCTCTTTGAAGCAGCTTAGCCCTAATAGAGCTGACCTCATTGGTCTTTTTACCCATGCGTTTAGCAATCTCAGATGATTTGGACTGCTGCTTATCCTCGCACATGGCCAAAAGGTATTTGATATCGTTGAGTCCAAGTCCAGAAATCGCGGGCTCGTGAACAACATCGTGAAAACGAGCCTCTGCCAGCGCAATGCCTTCGGTGACGTCGCCCTCGCTCACAATGGCACTTTTGGCACGATGCAAGTTGGCGCGTTGCCAAATGGAGTAACCGACCAGTTGCACCAGATAGGCATAGCCCTTAGTGGCCTTAGCGGCTCTCGACAGAAGATCGTCCTCTATGGTCAAACCAGTCGCGACAAAGCTATCGCCCATAGAGAGCGCTACCTCCACCTGGTTGATAGGCGCCAGATCTTCGGAGAGGGCACGACGCAAGAACGTAAGCGCCTTGCCGTTAATAAGATCCATAACGCCGGCGGGTAAGCCGGCAAAGGCAAGTGCGATATCTACTTATATCGAATAATATCGAGCTGTATAAGCTTGTATAAACTTATCGCGGAAGTATCGAGCTGTATAAGCTTGTATAAACTTATCGCGGAAGTATCGAGCTTTCGTAATATGACTTAGTTAGTAGTCCACCATTGCTTTCTTCCAAGCTCATAGCGAAAGAAAGTTCAGGACTTCCTAAACCCATTGCCTTAGACCGAGAAATACTCACTCTCGGCAGATAGGTTTGGCCCCAACCACGGATCGCCATCGAGGAAGAACTCCGGCCAGCGCTGCATGAACAGTGCCTGCTCTCGCTTCCAGCGGCGCAGCTTTTCCTCGTTGGCCTCTTCCCTGCCGCGCGAGGTGAACTCGTAGTGGTACAGCTCGGCATAGGGCGTAAAGATGGTGCGGTAGCCCGCCTCCCGCACACGGAGGCAAAAGTCCGCGTCGTTAAAGCCGACGGCGAACTCCTCGTTGTAGCCTCCGACCTGCTCAAACACGTCGCGACGAACCATCTGGCAGGCGCCCGTTACGGCGCTAAAGTTGCCGGGACGTACAGCACGGGCAAGGTATCCCTCGCGCTTTGCCGAGAAGTCCTGGTTGGCATGGGCAAGTGCGCCGCGCACGCCAACCAAAATGCCGGCATGCTGCACCAGATGATCGGCAAAATAGAGTTTGGCGCCCACCACGCCCGCATCGGGACGCATCAGATAGCCCATCATCTCTTCAATAAAGCCGGGGCTTATGACCTCGGTATCGTTGTTCAACAGCAGCAGATAGTCGCCCTTGGCATGCTCAACGCCAAAGTTGATGATCTGGGAGTAATTGAACTCGCCCGGCCACCACTCAACGCGCGCCGTGCCCTTGCCACCAGATGCAGCCGCTATGCGCTCCAGAAGGGTTTCGTAATACGCAAACGTCTCCGGGGCTTCGCTGTTGTTCTCCACCAAGACGATCTCATAGTTGGCATACGTGGCCTTCTGGGCAATCGACATCACACAGGCATCGAGCGTCTCAACGTGGTCCTTGGTGGGAATCACAATGCTCACCAGCGGCGCAGGCTCCGGCAGCGCATAGCGCATGCGATAGACAAACGGCGTCTCGGTCTCCTCGACCGTTCCGCAAATGCCCAGCTCGTTAAAGTGACGCTGCAGCGCAAGGCGCCCGGCTTCAATGGCATACGGCTTGCTATCGGCAGAGCCATCGGCGGTCGACCCCGGATGAACGCGCCAGTGATACAGCACGTGCGCAACATGCTCAAACCGCGCGCCCGCCGCAAGGCAGCGAAGCGTCAGGTCGTAGTCCTGGGCGCCCGCAACGTCTTCTGGGGACATGCCAATACGATCGATAAGCGCCTTCTCCACCATCAGGAAATGCGTCACGCAGTTATGGCTATAGAGCAGGTCAACGTTGAGTTTGGTCTTAAAGACCGGCTGGCCCCACTCCCCCGTTTTCTGGAACATGTCCTCGTCGCAGAACAGGACCTGGGGACGCTCGCCCTCGGCAGCCTTGTTCAGCGCGGAAACATACTGGAATAACGCGTCCGGTTCCAGAATGTCGTCATGGTCCAAGAACGCGATGTAGTCTCCAGTCGCCTGCTGAATACCAGCGTTGGTGTTGAGCACAATGCCGCCGTTGCCAGGCAGCTCAATACGACAAACCCGCTCGTCATTGGCGGCAGCCGCAAGATTGGCCACCGCATCCCATTCGGGCGAGGCGTCCATAAGCAGCAATTCCCAGTTGTCATAGCTCTGGGCTAGCACCGAGTCCAGCAGCTCGCGCAGGTAGACCCGATCTGTCTTGTAGCACGGCACCACAATGCTCACGAGCGGTCTATAGGCAAAGGCCGCCGAAGCGACACGCTGGCACGCCAAATCGGCCGGCTTTGCGCGATGCCGTTCAAACCAACGTCGATAAGCTGCGTCGTCTGCACGCGCGTCCTTCATGCGGTTCCAACTGTCGTCGACCATGCCGTTGTACAGGCGACCATCCATGGCGCAAAAACCGCTCTGAATCTGCTCTGTGGGATCACTCGCAATCGCGACAAAATCCCGTATATCCTGAGGCATCTCTACGCTCAGATACGTTTTATTGACGCGGCAACCGTTGCGCTGCGGCACATCGCCCTGCGATTCAAACACATGCACGGTGGCATCGATGACATTCATATGCGCATCGAAGATCTGGAGCTCAGGTGCGCACTGGAGGTCTCCAGCCCAGGTAACCTCATAGCGCCACACCGCGCCGGCGTCTGCCGGTAAATAACGAACGGCATCGATCTCATAGCGACCGCAGCACTCGCTGCGCTGTGCATCGCGAACAAGCGCACACATCGCAGGCTTTGCTTTGTAGTTAATCTTGGATTCCAGCTTGGCCACGCGGCTATCGAGGCGAATGGCGCCAAGCTTTTGGCCACCGGACACAAATGCAGCGTCGATCGCAGAGCCATCCAAAAACGGAAGCACCAAGACAGCGAGCTCGCGCTCGTAATCGGAAACGGAAGGGCAAAGCGCCAGCACACGGCCATGATCGACTGGGAACACCAGCGACGGCACACAAGAACCGCTCGTTGTCGCATGGGCAAACGCCTGAGAACCCTCCCGCTCGATAAGCGCGGCGACATCCTGACCGGCAAAACGAAGCAGCACAAACAGACGGCCCTGACTGCGGCAAAGTGCCAAACGCTTGATACTCATCTACACTTCTCGCTTTCCAAGGGCGTTCGCTGCCATGCGTTTGCAGGCACCCAGGCGCCCAAACCTCAAGACGTCGTAATCGAACATGAGCTTTTTGCACGCACGGGCATTGGGGGCATTGCTGGTAAGCGCTGCACGCACCATAGCAGCAACAGAAGGAGCGCATTGCGCGAGCGCAGTATCGCTGCCCACGGCAGAGCCGGCAAGCGCCGTGGCAACGGCAGCAAACACCTTGCCGCAGTCCGTACCCAACAGCCTGAGCGCATCGTACAGCACCAGATCGCACAGGAAATATGCCAGGTCATCGGCATGCTGGGCATCGAGACCATCGCGCTGCCAGTCAGCCAGCACCGCGGAGTAAATCTTCACGTGCTCTAGCAGGCGCGTCTCGTCGTCATAGCGCATGATGTCCATGAGCGAGCCCTTGCGCGCCACACGGTAGTCATACAGCTTGTTCGAGATAAGCGAAGTCTTGCACGAACGACCGTACACGGCAAAATCGAAGACCTGGTCCTCGCCATACTTAACGGTTTCGTCGAACACGATCCCGTTGCCCAGCAAAAACTCACGCTTGCAGGCGGTGCGCCATGCAAAGGGGCGAGACGCTTCCTTAAACAGCAGGTCGGTGCTATAGCCCTCAAATGACACATCGCGCGGGCTCAGCACATAGTTAAGCCACGGATACCCTGCCTCCAGCGGATACGGGTTCGCGCCAAAGGTCAAAACGTCGCAGTCCTCGCGCTCAAAGGCATCGACGATCACGCGGCATGCATCGGGCGTAAAGCGGTCGTCGGAATCCAAAAACGCGACGATAGGAGCCGAGGACGCAGCGATACCCGCGTTACGGGCGCTCGACAAACCACCGTTGGGTTTATCAATCAGCGTAAAGCGCGCGTCCTTTTCGCAATAGGCAGCGGCGATGTCGCGCGACCCATCCGGCGAGCCATCGTTAACCAGCACACCTTCCCAACCGGGCATATCCTGCGCGAGTAGGGAGTCCAGGCACCATGCCAGGCAATCCTCCACCTTGTAGATGGGAACGACAACGGAAATCTTGGGGGTAACCATAATCACGCGCTCCTACTGTGCGGCCGGAACGTCATCAGGGTGCGGGTTGTCACCGTAAGTGCGCTGATACGTCAGCACGCGCCAGACCAGCGGCAGGCCGCCGATCTTAA
This sequence comes from Collinsella aerofaciens, assembly GCF_001404695.1. Taxonomy (GTDB): domain Bacteria; phylum Actinomycetota; class Coriobacteriia; order Coriobacteriales; family Coriobacteriaceae; genus Collinsella; species Collinsella aerofaciens_E. Next base: position 7,171 of record NZ_CZAQ01000028.1, read on the forward strand.
AGTAGTGCTTAAACGTATTGAGCTTGCCCGGCTTCTTAAAATCAAAGCGCGAATCGATATAGGCGCGGGGCGACTTGACCATCAGGCGCAAGTCGGTCTCGCCACGCGGATCAAACAGCGACAGATCAAAGCGACCAGCATCCCAGTCGGCCTTGAGCTCGGACGAGGCTTTCTTCCAAAACTGCTCGCGCAGTTCATCGACCAGGCGCTCATCATTCCAACGGTACGTATCGACCTTCATGCGCATTAAAATACCCTGAAGCTGAGCCTTAAGCTCGGGGCGTTCATCCAAAAAGCGCTGCATCTCGGCGTATTCGTCGCACACGCAAAATACCTTGTTGGGCGAATTAACGGAGCTCTTCTCGTTATCCTGGCGATAGCACAAAATGGGGTCCGCAATAAACGCGGCACGCTCGGCGCAAGCCCAAACCTTAAAGTTAAAGCCTGCGTCCTGATACGAGGCACCCGGCGTGGGAAGGAACCGAATCTGATTGTCGTTGAGGAACTCGCGCCGATAGATAGCCGACCAAATGGAAGGTTTGCGGTAGAAGATGCCCGGGCGATCGACAGGGCGATACGCGGCGCCCGTCATATGCTCGTCGATGATCCCAAACAGCTCACGGCGCTCGCTGGGCGTGGACCAATACAGGTAAAAGTCGCCCTTCACCACATCGGCATGCTCAGCATCGGCCTTGGCGACCAGCTTTTGGAGCGAATCCTCAAACATAAAGTCGTCGGACTCAAGGATGCCCACGTACTCACCGCGCGCCATCTCCAGGCCGCGGTTCATCGAGTCGCCGTAGCCGCTGTTGGCTTTGTCGATCATCTTGACACGGGAGTCGCGCTCCATGTACTCGCGGATAATCGCCGGCGAGCTGTCGGTCGACCCGTCGTTAATGCAGATGATCTCGATGTCCTTGAGCGTCTGAGTCACGGCAGAATCGAGGCACTCGCGCAGGTAGCGTTCGACATTGCAAATGGGAACAAGCAGCGAAACTATAGGGGTATCAGAGTTCTGCAAGAGAACCTCCTGTTGAATAGCGTGTAACAGGGTTATTTTAGCAGCCGGGTTGCGGCGGGCGGCAGCGCTTGGAATTATATAAAGCGCTCCAGGCAGGCTTTGAGACCGCGAGTCGAAAGATAGAACAGCGTGGCATCTGCCATCGAAACGTCCGGGGTCGCCGCAACGAGCTTGTGGGCAACACGGCGAACGGCGCCCTTAGCAGGCATATCCGCCCACTCCGTTCCCAAAAACGTCGTGAGGTCCATGTTGACGCGAGCCGCCACGCGATGGAAGTCATCGGAATCCAAGCGCGCCAAATCAAACACGATAAGGTCCAGGAACCAGGTGATCAGCTCGCCGGGACACAGGTCCATAAGACCGTAGCCCGCCCAGTCCTCCAAGACCTCCTCGAGCATTCTCATATGGGCATCGAGCTTTTTGGCGCGAGCCTCGACACTGTTGAACTCGTGCGTCGCCGATTCGCTCTCCATCACGTAGTGGTAGAACTTGTCCGGCATGACGACGGTCCTGTGGGCAAGCGCATAAGCCGCAAATTGGAAGACGACGTCCTCGCCCAAAGCCAAACCGGGGGCGAAGCGAATGCCTTCGCGATTGAGCAGCTCGCGCGAAAAAGCCGCACGGCAGGCATAGGGCTGCGTATTCGAATGGAACAGCAGTTGGGGATCACGGGCGCCGAAGGTACCAGCTTTGGGGCTCATGAGTTGCTGGACGCGTTTGGGGGCAGCATCGGCAGGTTCACAGGCGCCGCCAAAAACGGCGGCCTCGGCATCCGCAGACTCCATGGCATGCAGCACGCGCTCGACCGTCTGGGCATCGATGTAATCGTCGGCGTCCACAAAAAAGACGGTCTCGCCCTCGGCGGCATCGATACCCGCATTTCGAGCACACGAGACGCCCGCGTTTTCCTGGTCAATCACCAGTACGCGATCGTCGGCCTGCGCGATCTGACGCAACGCGTTCAACGAATCATCAGTCGAACCGTCGTTGACGCAGACAACCTGAATCGAGCGCTCGGACTGGGCCAACAGCGAATCGAGGCATCGCTGAATGGAGCGCGACGAATTGTAGACGGGAACGACAATGGTCGCTTTGGGGGTCAAAGTCTCTCCCATGTCGACCTATCCCCTCAGCGATTCGATGAGGAAGGCAGCGACCACGCCTGGGCCTCCAACCGAGGCGTAATACTTAGCACGCCCCAAGGCACCATCCGTCGCAAAACTCGGATGCTCGTCAACCCAGCCCTCAGGATCTTTGAGGATGGCAGCGAGATTTGCGCGCTTCCACGGCTTGAGGTCGTCAAGCGAAAAGTCCCCGGCGTCCAAGGCCGCTTGGAACTCCTTGGCCATCTGAACCAGGAACTCCTTATAGAACTTAGGCGCCAGGCGCACGTAGTTCCACATGTACGAATCGTACTTAATGAGCTGATTGAACTTGAGCATGCGCGCGACATCGCCGCTTACGTGGTCGCGGGCATAATCCTCACGAATCCAACGCTCAATCTCGGCATACTCGGTATTGACGCAAAAGACCTTAGCCGAAGAATTGACCGAGGAGTTCTCGTTGTCCTGACGATACGAAAGCACGGCATCGTGCAGGTAAACGGCCTTGTCGGCGCAGGCAATCACCTTAAAGGCAAACGACGTGTCCTGAAAGGATGCTCCCGGAGTCGGCAAGAACTTGATGCCGTTGCGCTCAAGAAAATCGCGACGGTACACAGCCGACCAAATCGACGGTTTCTGCTTAAAGAACTGCGTCGTGTCGCTCGGGTGCACCGGCTTACCGCAGTCCTTGGCCTTAAACATCTCGTGCAGCGAACGGCGCTCCTCGGGCTTAGACCAGTAGAAATCAAAGTTCGCCTTCGCAAAGTCGGCATTATTGCTATCGGCGGCCGAGACAAGCTTTTCGAGTGCGTCGGGCGCCATAAAGTCATCGGACTCCAAGATGCCAACGTACTTGCCACGCGCCATCTCCAGACCGTGGTTCATCGAGTCGCCGTAGCCGCTGTTGGCCTTGTCGATCATCTTGACGCGCCTATCGCGCTCCATATACTCGCGGATAATCGCCGGCGAGTTGTCGGTCGACCCGTCGTTAATGCAGACGATCTCAATATCCTTGAGCGTCTGCGCCAGGGCGGAATCGAGGCACTCGCGCAGGTAGCGCTGAACATTGTAAATGGGAATAAGCAGCGACAGAACAGGGCTGCCAGAGGCGTTAGTAGACAAATGTGCTCCTTAGGAAATACCTGTCGTTTCATGGTATCAAAGGGTCAGCGCGCCAGCGGGCGTTTATATAATCTATGGAGCCTCTTGCGGGCAAAGCAGCCCCACGTCATGCGGCGGGCCCATGGCAGGTTCCTGCGTTTTATTCAAAGCTTGCCGCTAAGGTGCGCCGAGCCTTTACAATAGGACAGTCCCAAGGACGTATTCGATAGCTTCCGCGCAGCACTCGCCCGCCGCGCGTGAAAGGATATATTGCCCCATGCCTTCAACCCTTCCCGCTCCCATCGACAAGCTCGCCATCGTCGTCGTTACGTACAAGCGCCAGGAACTCCTGGCCAACTTGTTCGACTCCATGACCGAGCTCACGGCAACGCCCTGGCGCATCGTGATTGTCGATAACGAGAATTCGCGCGAGACCGAGGCCATGTGCACCGCATTCAACGAGCGCCTGGCCAACCTGTGGGGCATCGACACCGAGCAGCCCGACGCGCAGGGCGGCACCGACCGTGTCATCTACGCCCCGCAGCTCAAAAACGGCGGCGGTGCGGGCGGCTTCTCCGCCGGCACTAAATGCGCCTACGACCTGGGCGCTCAGTGGTTCTGGGTGATGGACGACGATGTGCTCGTCATCCCCGAAGGCATCGAGCGTCTTGCCAAGTGGACCGACCGCTACGATGTCATCCAGGGTTCGCGCCTGGACTTTGACGGCGGCGCCTTCTTTTGGCAGTACCAGCTCATCCTTTCGCTCGGCATCCCTAACCCCATCGCCAAGTGGGATCTGGGTCCCGAGGGCTACCGCGCCATGAACCAGCTGTGCTTTGAGGGCGGCATGTTCTCGCGACGCGTGGTCGACAAAATCGGCCTGCCCGACGCGCGCTTCTTTATCTACGGCGACGATGCCTGCTACGGCTACGTAGCCAGCCAGCACTTCCCCGCCGCCGTTGTGGCCGACGTGGTGCTCAAGCGCGCCCGCGCCGTCTCTAACTGGGACATCGCCGGCAAGCGCCAGCTCAACTCCACGAGCGACACCAACCGCTACTACATCATGCGCAACCGCGGTTATCTGGCCCGCTACATGCAAATCTACGGCGACTATCACCCCGTGCTGTTCCGTCTGGGCAACGCCGCGACCTTCTGCAAGGAGTTCATTCGCCTGGCAGCCGTTGACAAGTGCTTTAAGACCGGTATTCCGGCGCTGCGCCGTGGCATGAAGGACGCCCGCAAGATCATCAAGGACCCCGACTGGAAGCCCATGCCGCCCATGAAGGACACCGAGTAACGGAAGCCGGAAACACCTCGGCGCTTAAAGCCGCTGGCACCCCGTAGCCACATGCTGCCCATCAAAACCGAACCCCCAGCGCATGCGACCCACGCCGGGGCGCGGCACACGGATTTCGTCGATGCCGTCGCGCTCTATGTCGAGTAGCGACTGCACGGCCAGCAATTCCAGTCCCAGCGCATCCACATCGGGGTCATACATCAAGTTAATCGTTATCAGCGGGCGCTCGTCCAGCATGCCAATCGTATCTGCTACGTCGAACACAGCACCCGTAGGGAAAACCTGGATGTCCCAGCGACCCGCACCACACTTTCGCCTCGAGGCAGGATTGGCATAGCCCGGTAAGCCAAAGCAGAGCCCCTGCAAGAGCAGATGATATGGCAGCGGCTTATCTGGGTCGGTCTCACCGATTCCCGCATCCCCCAGGATGCGGCTTAGCGCCCGCCTCACGGTATCCTCGTTCCCACGGCACAGCCCGTCGCGAAACGCATCGACGTCTCGAATGTCTTCGGCAGCGCACTCAAACCACTCAACAATCACTAGACGCAAGGCCTGTCTAAGCTCGTTATTGGGCAATCGCAAAGCACGGAGGCGATTGCCATGCTCTGGCTCCTCAGTCATATCCGTCGTGAGAAAACCGGACAGATACAGCGCTGTCCACATGCCATCGTCAGGCGAGACATCTGGCTCTGCAGTGCCCAAACAAAGCGGGACCTCAGCGCACCCATGGGCCTCGAGCAAATCAAACAAGACCGAAAGGCGGTCGAGATTCCACCCGGCAACTACCCTACTCAGGCAATCCGCATACCCATACAGATCGGCGCGCACAGGCGCCGTGCAGCCTCGGTCCAGAAAACCGATCACGCGCGCCGGACTCGAACAATAGACCCTGCCAAACCGATATCCCTCGAGCCATTCACGCGCATCATCAAGGTATTCCTCGCGCCCAGCATGATTCAACAGAGCCTGGACCTCGGCATCCGAAAAGCCGAACCAACGGTCACACCACGTCGAAAGCGGCGTCGACAGACAATACGAACAACTGCGCGAAGAAAGCGCCGCTTCGGCAGGACCGGGACACTCCCCCATCAGACACGTCAGCCGCAACGAATCGCGCGCAGTGGCAATGGCGTCGAACAGCACGCGATCGAATAGCCCTGCCGGATCGGCGTCGGAAGCGTCCCTCGCGCTCGCACGGCGAGACCACGCCGCATCGTACCCATCAACGAGCAATACAACCTGCTCATCGCAGGCCATCTCCAGCAGCTCAATGAGCACACCGAGCACCGAGTCAACCTCGTCCGCGCTCGCCACGCCACGCGCGACACGTTCGATGTGACGCACCTTATCTCGAGCTAAATCAGGAGCCTCCAAGAGCGCCAACAAGCGAGCGCACTCGCCCGAAAGGGCATCGCGCACGACGTCGGCAATAGCGGCACCACGCCTCGCAGCGCCAGAAAAGTCCAGCGATATCACCGGATAGCAAGCATATTCATCCCGATAGCGCCCACCGTCTGCATCCCAAATCTGAGCATTGGCAAACAAACGCTGATCAGCGCGACCAACCGCTGGACGCTCCAGAAAAGCCCTGAGCGTCGACAAGTTCATGCTTTTGCCAAAACCCTCGGGTCGACAGCACACCACAACGGACGCGTCGCAGTCCAACACATCGGCAATAAACATGGTCTTGTCGACCAGCGTGCAGCAACCAAGAGCCTCCGCATAGTCGTGCATGCCAATGGGCAAAGCCGCATCGTCGGCACAGCCGATCAAACGCACGCCAAAGCCAGCAGCACAATCAACATTTGCCTGTTCAGACACCAAAACGTTCCCCCTAAATCGCAGCACGATGCCAATTGTAATGACCGCATCGCATGTACCGATGTCGCCGCGCAAACATATCGGGCAACGGTAGTAACAAGAGGTGTGAGGGGGCACAATTAATCGTTGCACAACAAAACGGGGCCCGATACATTCGCACCGGACCCCGTCCCGACTATTTAGTTATCTGGCAACTGAGAGCCTACTCCCCCGAGTCGTCCTCCCCAGAAGCCTTCTTCTGCTGATCGAGCTTATGCTTACCACTTACGATAGACGTAGCGCCCAGCGTGGCCAAGCTCGCGCTGGCAAGGCTCGCCATAACGATAAGGTCGCCCGTCTTGGGCATGTTACCGCCCGAAGTCTTAGTCGTTGTAGTGGTGGTTGTAGTGGTCACCGTCTTGGAGTCATTTTGCTCTTGGTTCTGGTTGTCGGTGTTGCCCTTACTGCTGTCCTCGCCCTGCTGCTTTCCGTCCTCGGTCTTGTCCTTGTTCTTGTCCTTCTCCTCAGATTCAGACTTCTTGTCCTCGTCCTTCTTCTGAGCGGACTTGTCGTCCTTCTCATCAGAGCTAGAACCCTTATCGGATTCAACCTTCTCGGAAGCCTTATCCTTGGAGTCGCCCTTTGCGGCTTCGGTCTTTTCCGTGGAAGCCTGATCAGAGTTGTCCTTGTTCTAGGCCGAGCCGTTATTGACGCCAGCCATCAGCGAAGAACCCAGCGTAGAACCAAGCTGCTCGGAGAAAGAAGGCTTCTTGTCCGGCGAAGCAACGGGAGCGTCCGGCGCCTTATTCGAGTCGTCCTTGGAAGCATCGGAATCAGGGGTTGCGTCAGAGCCAGAGCCGTTGTCAACGGACGAATCGCTCGAGCCGGTGGATGAGTTAGAGGTGTCAGCGTCGGTCGAACCAGAAGCGTCGCTGTCCGTATTGCCGGCAGAGCTTGAAGACGAATCGCCCGCAGCAGAGCCGTTCGAATTGGAGCCGTTCGAGGTAGAGCCGTCGTTGGTAGTGCCACCAGCAGAGCCATTACCGTCAGCATCGGTCGAGGGCGCATCCATCCTGTCATCGTTGGCATCGTCACTCGAGTCGTCATTCGAATCAGGTGTCGGCGAGGGCGCCGGTGTAGGCTCGGGCTGCACGGGCGTCGCAGCGGCAGCGGCCTCGTCCTCGGCGATATAAGCCAAGCAGTCCTTCAGCTCATTCTTATAACGGTTCTTCCAGCCCTCATGATACTGGGGCTGGCTCGAATACTTGGTGGCGACATTGTTGACCACGCTATTGGAGAGCGCCGTCACAAACTCACGGTCAGTCATATCATTAGAAAGATTCGCCCAGCGGAAGAAGTCCCTGCAGCCACCGGTGCCGCACATGTTGGTAATGCTCCACGCCATGCCCTTGACGCAATCGGCACGGCCCGAAATATCAATACCAAGGCCGCTCTTGAGCCACGCCTCGGTCACCGCATAGTACGAGTTGTACGCATAGGCATCTTGAAGTGCTGAGAACTCAACAGGATCGGTGTTGTACGCACCTTGGAAGGCATCCTGAGCGATACGGCCCAACTCGGTGAGCTGGCCGTTCTCGTACATGGCATTGCTCGTGTTGGAAATCTCGCTGCCGCGATCAATCGCATCCTTGAGCATGCTGTATTTTTCAGGGTTGTAGTTGTAGGCCTGCTTCATAAACGGGATGAGCGACCAACGGCGGTCGAACTGGTAATAGCCCAGCGCGTTATAACCGTCGCCATACGAAAAGCCCTGGTTATAGTTGCCGTGGCTCTCGTACTTGGTAAAGTACTTCATCTCGTCGGTCACATTGACAAACGAAACGCCCTGGACCGACCTCAGCACGCCCGAGAAGGACTGCTGGGTGTAAAGGCCCTTATCGATATCGGTGGCATCCGAGGCAACGCCCGGCGTGGGCTCCTCGGCAGCGGCGGGCGCGGGCGCGGTAACGGCGCCAAACGAAAGCGCCAGCGTCAGGCCCGCGACAATAGCAGAATGCTTGGGCTGCATAAGATCCTCCCTGCATTGGTATAGTTAAAGTGCAGTTTGCAAAGATAGAAATAAGTATTGCAGCTCGCCCGTTGTTGCACAACAACCCCTCGGTAAACGGCAACAACCCTCCGCGAAATCTTAAGGAATTAGACAAACTGGTCGTCGGGCGCCAACAGAAGCTCGCCGTAACGTTTCGTCAGCCCGTCTCTCAACTGACAGAAAGCGGGAATATAGACGTTCAAGATGCGCTGAATCAAATCTTGAGCGAGCTTGTTGTCGTAGATATGGACGTTCGTATTGCGGTCTCTGAGCATATCCAGCCAGGCTGCCTCATCAATAAAGTCGTAGAATCGGTAGGACTCCTTCAAGATGGCACGAGGAGACCCCGACGCGGCAAGCGTGGCGCCCTCATACTCGAGCAGACGCTTAAGGAGCTTCCAGCTCAGTTCAAATTGAAGATTGAACTTATTAATCAATCCACTCTGAACAAAATCATTGTTGAGATCCTGATTGGGCGCATCCTCAAGATTCGCCAAGGCGCTGGCAAAGTTCTCATATTTTTTCATACAGAATCACACCATCCCTGGCAATTTCATCGAGCAATTGCTGCGATAAGGGCTCATCGAGATTGACGACATCTACATCTAAAAGAGTATCAAGATGTTCCTCGATCAAATATGAGAAACGGCCGAAATCCCGGCAACCTGCTACGGCGATGTCAATATCGCTCTTGGGCAAGTTGTCGCCTCGAGCACGAGAACCAAACAACACGACCGTCTCGGCGTCACATTCCCGAGCAAAAACTTCGATTTGCTTATACACCTTGTCGAGAGATGCCATTTGCAGCCCTACAGCTTAATGTCAAAGTTGATCTCGGGGACGGCGGCCAGGTCGGCCAACGTCACGCCGTCGACGTACTTTTCGATCACGTCATCCAGACCACGCCAGAACTTGACGGTGGAACACAAGTCACTGCGGGCGCAGCTGTTGTCGATGCCATCGCACGCCACCGGAGCCGTGCTGCCCTCAACGGCACGCAAGATGTCGCCGGCACGCACCTCGGCCGGGTCCTTGGCCATCATGTAGCCGCCGCCCTTGCCACGCACGCTCTTAAGCAGGTCCGCCTTCATAAGCGGACGCACCAGCTGCTCCAGATACTTCTGCGAAATGCGCTCGCGGTCGGCAACCTCGCGCAAGGCAATCTTGCCCTCGGCGTCGCCCAGCGCCGCGATATAGATCATCAGTCGGAGGGCATAGCGGCCCTTGGAAGAAATGAGCATACCTACCCTCCCATCGCATCTGGGACAACATAACCAGGTTTGTTTGTCCCAAATTTAAAGTAAGTGGGACAAACACAACAGGTTATTTTGTCCCAGAATTTGAAAAGTCGAGTGGATTAGTCGGGTTTTCCCTTGACTAACGCCGAACCCATAGTAACTTTATTCCGAGAAGATTCCTAGGGTTTAGTACACCTATGAGTACACCATATACAGAGAGGGACAGCATGAGCGCAAATCCGCTGCTTTCCATCGAAGGTCTGACCGCCTCCGTGGACGAGAAGACCATCCTCCACAACGTCAGCCTCAACGTCGCCGCCGGCGAGACCCACGTGTTGATGGGTCCCAACGGCGCCGGCAAGTCCACCCTCGGCCACCTGGTCATGGGCGACCCCGTCTACACGGTCAACGACGGCCGTATCGTCTTTGACGGCCAGGACATCACCGAGCTCACCACCGACAAGCGCTCGCGCGCCGGCCTGTTCCTGAGCTTCCAAGCACCGGTCGAGATCCCCGGCGTGCCGCTGTCGAGCTTTTTGCGTGCCAGCATCGCCGGCCGCCCTGGCCTAGAGATGAAGGGCAAGGAGTTCCGCCGTCGCGTCAAAGAGCTCGCGGCCGAGCTCAACATGGACACCGCCTACCTCAACCGTGAGCTGGGCGTGGGCTTCTCGGGCGGCGAGAAAAAGAAGGTCGAGATGCTCCAGCTTCTGCTGCTGCAGCCCAAGCTCGCCATCCTAGACGAAACCGACTCGGGCCTGGACGTCGACGCTCTGTCCACCGTCAGCCACGGCATGGACGCCTACCGCAAGAGCTGCGACGGCTCCATGCTCATCATCACGCACAACACGCGCATCCTGGAGCACCTGGATGTCGACCGCGTCCACGTTATGGTCAAGGGTCACATCGTGCGCGAGGACGACGCCTCGCTCATCCCCTGGATCGACAAGAACGGCTTTGAGACCTTCGAGCGCGAGGCCGCCGAGCAGCGCGCCCAGGCCGAGGCCGCCGCTGCCGAGCAGCAGGCGTAAAGGGGCGACGCAATGACCAAGAACCGCACCGAGGTCGCGGACATCGACCGCAGCCTCTACGACTTCACCTATGGCGAGGAGGGATTCGAGCGCCTCGACGCCGGCATCACGCCCGACATCGTGCGCGAGATTAGCGCCAAGAAGGACGAGCCGCAGTGGATGCTCGACCTGCGCCTCAAGTCCCTCGAGATCTTCAACCGCTTCCCGGATCCGACGTGGGGCCCCTCCATCGAGGGCCTGGACATGGACAACATCGTCACCTACGTCAAGCCCAACACCGACCAAAAGCACGACTGGGAGTCGGTGCCTGACGACATCAAGAACACCTTTGAGCGCTTGGGCATCCCCGACGCTGAGCGTAGCTACCTGGCGGGCGTCGGCGCGCAGTACGACTCCGAGCTGGTCTACCACAACATGCAGGACACGGCATCCAAGATGGGCATCGTCTACTCCGGCATTGAGGAGGCCCTGCACGACCCGCAGTGGGAGCCGCTCATCCACGAGAAGTTTATGACGCTCATCCCGCCCACCGACCACAAGTTTGCGGCCCTGCACGGAGCCGTATGGTCGGGCGGCTCGTTTGTCTACGTGCCCAAGGGCACCAAGTTGGACTTCCCGCTGCAGAGCTACTTCCGCCTTAACGCCAAGGGCGCCGGCCAGTTTGAGCACACGCTCATCATCGTCGAGGACGATGCCGACCTGCACTTCATTGAGGGCTGCTCAGCGCCCAAGTACAACGTGGCCAACCTCCACGCCGGCGCCGTCGAGCTCTTTGTGGGCAAGCGTGCACACCTTCGCTACTCGACCATCGAAAACTGGTCCAAAAACATGTACAACCTCAACACCAAACGTGCGCGCGTGGACGAGGATGGCGACATCGAGTGGATCAGTGGCTCCTTCGGCAGCCACGTGGGCTACCTCTACCCCATGAGCGTGCTCAACGGCCGTCGCGCCCGCTCGAGCTTTACCGGCATTACCTTTGCCGGCGCCGGCCAGAACCTGGATACCGGCTGCAAGGTCGTGCTCAACGCGCCCGAGACCTCGGCAACCGTCGAGACCAAGGGCATCTCCAAGAGTGGCGGCATTCAGACCTTCCGCAGCTCTATTGTGGCGACACCCAAGGCCGAGGGCTCCAAGGCAACCGTGAGCTGCCAGTCGCTGATGCTCGACGACCAGAGCCGCTCCGACACTATTCCGGCCATGGACATCCGCGCCAAGAACGTCGACATCGGCCACGAGGCTACCATCGGCCGCATCGGCGACGACAAGGTGTTCTACCTGATGAGCCGCGGCATCTCGGAGGAAGAGGCCCGCACCATGATCGTCAACGGCTTTGCCAACCCGGTCTCCAAGGAGCTGCCGCTGGAGTATGCCGTCGAGATGAACAACCTGATCAAGCTCGAGATGGAAGGAGCGATCGGATAATGAAACAGACCACCAACACCGCTGCTACCACACTCGAGCAGGTCAACGCGATGCCGGCTGCCACTTGGGGCTGGCTCAAGATGAACCAGACCAAGCTTGAGCTTTCGGACGAGCTTGCCGCCGCTCCCGCCGAGGCCGTTGAGGTCGAAGGCTTGGACGAGCAGTTCTCCGGCGCGGCCGACGCCTTCGACACCGCCATGGACGCCATGGCCGAGCGCTTCCCCGAGCGCCGTGCCTCCGCCCCCGGTGATGCCGCCGACCGCGCCCGCATCACGCCCGAGACCGAGCTCGATGTCCCCGCCACCTCCGTCTACCAGGCCGGTGCCATTAAGCTCGAGGAGGAGCTCTCCCCTGCTGAAGCCTTCGAAACCGGCATGGGCGAGGCTGCCTACGCCTACTTGGCCGAGCACGCTACCAAGCGCATCGTCATCGATGTGCCCGCATACCAGCACGCCACGGTTACCGTGCGTGTGAGCGGTGTCGATGCCGCCGCGGCCATCGCCGCCATCGACATCGTCGCTCGCCCGCAGGCAACGCTCGACCTGCATATTGCCCTAGACTCTCCTGTTACCGGCGAGGGTGTCGTGGGCTCCGTGCTACGCGTGTGCGCCCACGAGTACGCCACCGTCAACGTGACCTGCACGCAGACACTCGACGACAGCTGGATCGCACTCGACGACACCGGCCTGTTCCTGGACGAGGGCGCGCGCGTCAACGTGCAGCACACCGTCCTGGGTGCCGGCGCCAGCGCCACCGGCCTTGCCGGCGACCTGCTGGGCGACACCGCCAAAGTGACCATCGATACCGATTACCTGGGCGCCCGCGAGCAGGTGCGCGACTTTAACTACGAGCTGCGCCACCGCGGTCGCAAGACCGAGTGCGAGATCGACGCCAACGGCGTGCTGACCGGCACGTCCAAGAAGGTCTACCGTGGCACCATCGACCTCGTGCACGGCTGCAAGGGTGCAACCGGCACCGAACGCGAGACGGTGCTTTTGGCCAACAAGGGCGTCGACAACAAGACCGTTCCCGTCATTCTCTGTGACGAGGACGACGTCGCCGGCAACCACGGCGCCACCATCGGTCACGTCCGCGACGAGCAGCTGTTCTACCTCGCCTGCCGTGGCCTTGACCAAAACGCTGCCGAGGACCTGTTCATCCGCGCCAAACTGGAGGACGCCGCGCTTTCCGCCACCGACGAGCGCACCCGCGCCGCCGTCGTCCGCCTAGGCAACAACCTGATCGACAACTTTGAAGAGGAGCTCGCATGATCGACACCGAGCACGTTAAATGCGACACCTGTACTGCCCCCGAGCCCATGGAGCTCGACGCCAGCGACGAGGCTTCGCGCTGCTGGCCCACCGTGGACATCGAGACCAACCCCTACAAGGGCCAGTTCCCGCTGTTCCAGCAGCACCCCGAGATCGCTTTCCTCGATAGCGCCGCCACCGCGCAGCGCCCTGCCTGTGTGCTCGACGCCGAACGCGACTTCTACCAGCGCATGAATGCCAACCCCCTGCGCGGCCTGTACTCGCTGTCCGTCGAGGCCACCGACGCCATCGCGAAGGTCCGCCAGCAGATCGCCGACCTCATCGGCGCCTCACAGGCCAACGAGGTCGTCTTCACCCGCAACACGAGCGAGTCGCTCAACCTGGTCGCTAAGAGCTTTGCGCCCACAGTGCTCGAACCGGGCGACGAGGTCGTCATCACCATCATGGAGCACCACTCCAACCTGATTCCGTGGCAGCAGGTCTGCCGCGAGACCGGCGCCAAGCTCGTCTACCTCTACCCCACCAAGACCGGCCAGCTCACCACCGAGGAGGTTCTTGCCAAGGTGGGTCCCAAGACCAAGATCCTAGCCGTGGGACAGGTCTCCAACGTGCTGGGCGTCGAGAACCCGGTCAAGAACCTCGGCAAACTCGTGCACAAGTACGGCGGCTACCTGGTCGTCGACGGCGCGCAGTCGCTGCCGCACATGCCGGTCGATGTGGCCGACCTGGGCGCCGACTTCTTTGCCTTTAGTGCGCACAAGGCCATGGGCCCCATGGGCATCGGCGTGCTGTGGGGCAAGATGGACCTGCTCAACGCCATGCCGCCCATGCTTACCGGCGGCGAGATGATCGATTCGGTCACCGAGCAGAACGCTGTCTGGGCTCCCGTCCCCGAGAAGTTCGAGGCCGGCACGCAGGACGCCGCCGGCATCTTCGCCACGGGCGCCGCACTCGATTACCTGGTCAACACGGTGGGTTACGAGAACATCCAGGCCCGCGAGCAGGCACTCGTCCACTATCTGATGGGCGAACTCATGCAGCTCGACTTTGTCCAGATCATCGGCTCCATCTATTGGGACAACCACCACGGCGTCGTGAGCTTTAACGTCAAGGGCATCCACCCGCACGACGTAGCGAGCATCATGGACATGGACGGCGTCTGCATTCGCGCCGGCCACCACTGTGCGCAGCCGCTGCTCACCTGGCTGGGCGTCGAGAACCTTGCCTGCTGCCGCGCCAGCGTGGCCTTCTACAACGACAAGGCCGATATCGACAAGTTCATCGCCGGCCTGCATCACGTTTGGAGCACGTTCAATGGGTAATCTGTACACCTCCACCACGTTTATGGAGCACAACTCGCACCCCGACTACAAGTACGAGATGGACGCCCCCACGCACGAGCACGACGGCATCAACCCCAGCTGCGGAGACGAGCTCACCTTGCAGCTACGTGTCGAGAACAACGTGATCGAGGAGGCCTCCTTTACCGGCCACGGCTGCGCCATCAGCCAGGCAAGCGCCGACATCATGGCCGACCTCATCACCGGCGAGACCGTCGAGGAAGCTCGCCGCTTGGCAGAGCTCTTCCTCGCCATGATCCGCGGCGAGCAGCTCTCCGAGGAGGACCTGGAAGATCTGGACGAGGCCGCCCAGCTCCAGGACATCTCGCACATGCCCGCCCGCGTCAAATGCGCCGAGCTCGCCTGGCGCACCCTCGACGGCATGCTCGAGGGGCAAGCAAACCAGTAGCGTATGCCCCGAATCCAAGGTTTTTGATTGCCGAGCCGCCCGATACGGGCGGCTCTGTTTTTTCTAATGAGCGCGAACGCACAAAGTCCGCGCGTCCGGCACCCCGTCTGTCATTTACCACACAGCCAGACGCGAACACGGGCGTTTTCCACAGCACCAAAGGCCTGCGGCAGGGCCACGAGCACGCCTAGCATCGTCCCATGCCCCATCCAGCTGGGCTCCGATTCGCTTCGCGCCTGCTGCAGACGGGTCCCATAGGGAGCGGCGTGCATTTTTGCGAGTATTCAGCACGCCAAGCTGTGTGTATACGCATCGAAAGCGTTAATCAACGTCTCCAGGCGCATATATAGTGCGTTTTAGAACAAGCATCGTGGTCTCAGGGGCGCAAACATGAGCTTCGGGAGCGCATCGGCAGGCATAAATAGCTTCGGGGCCCGTATGTTGCAAAATTGCGACGGTAGTGGCAGTACCGCGATGCTGAAAACTCCATTTTTTGCACGGCGCAGATGGGGGTAGGCACGGGCAAACCCGGACTGAGCCCTTATTTTATGCAAGATGGCGATTGTTCTATGCATATTAAGAAGTGCAGTTGCCGCACCAAGCTTTTGAACGCTTGTTGCGGCGTATGGACGACCCCATCTGCGGCGCACAGGCGACCCTACATCACGTTTCCGCCAGTCCGCATCGCCGTCCGCGCGCGGGCACGCACAATACGAGAGACGGTACTTTTGCCAATCCCGGTATAGCGCTCAATCTGGCGCACCGTGAAACCGGCATCGTGCAATCCAAAAATAACGGTATCGCGCTGCGCCGGCGGTGCGGCTTTAACCCCGCGAAGCGGAACCCCGAGTTCCTTAGCCATCTTGCCGGCAAAGGCGTGGCGTTCCCACTCCGTCTCTTTCATATCGCCCAGCGCTGGCTCGCCGCCGTCGGGCGTCGAAAGTGAATAGGCAATAAAGCCCTCGGCAGAACCAAAGAGCTCAAGCACGCAAGAAGGATCAGAAAATCCCCTCGCGACATCAGCCGCGTCACCGTCGTAAGCGCGCAAATGCTCCGCAAAGCTGCTCCAGGGATAACGCTCGATTAGGCCAACGCCCGCCTCCTGTGGATCGGCGTGTACGGAGCGAATAGCCTCCATCACCTGCCAGTCGGTATCGAGCGAGCGCCGGTCAAAACGGTTCTGGAACAGATGACCTGTGCGCCCCGTGCGTTTATTGAACCGCCGCGCGTACGTCAAAAGCAGCCGGTGCATCGCCGCGCTCATCGCGTCCTCGTAATCTGCCAGCACCAGATGCACGTGATTGCCCATAAGACACCAAGCGATAACCGTGACGCCTGCCTCCCGGCAGCAGTCGCGCATCAACTCCAAAAACTCCCACCGGTCTTCATCGCCCTCAAAGATGAGCTGCTTGCCCACACCGCGGGCACAGACATGGTAAAAGCCGGTAACCGTTCTCCAAACGCGCTGCATGGCGCTCCCTTCGCCGGGATCTGATTGCCATCCAATACAGCACGATTGAAGCGTGCCATCAAAACATTCACGCAAAACAATACACTCGCGCGGCCAAAGGCAGTAAACGGGCGGCGGACGGCACCGTTGCAACAGGTCAGACCCCGCAACGCATACAAGAGCCGACCAAAAGCTTGCCAAAGACGAACCCCCTCTACGGAAGTTCGCGACCACAGAACATATAGTTAAACCGTTTCAATTAAAACTTCCGGACTTCTCGCTACGAAAACTGAGCCGTTCGCCGAATATTCCGTGCATTTCGCGGTATTATAGGGGCTGCATGTCATGTCCCTTTCGAAGGGTCGCCCGGCAATCGCCAGCCACGACCCCCAGACGGGACGCCAACACGATAGAGAGGAGAGGCATGCAGTACTCACAGGAAGTGGAGAACATGTGCCCCGTTGCCAAGGGTGCATACCACGGCCCCGCACCCATCCCCGAGGAGGGCAAGTGGGTCCAGGCTAAGGAGATTTCCGACATCTCCGGTCTTACGCACGGTGTGGGTTGGTGCGCACCTCAGCAGGGCGCCTGCAAGCTCACGCTGAACGTCAAGGACGGCATCATCGAGGAGGCCCTCGTTGAGACCATCGGCTGCTCGGGCATGACCCACTCTGCCGCCATGGCTTCCGAGATTCTTCCCGGTAAGACCATCCTCGAGGCCCTCAACACCGACCTCGTCTGCGACGCCATCAACGTTGCTATGCGCGAGATCTTCCTGCAGATCGTTTACGGCCGCAGCCAGACCGCGTTCTCCGAGGGCGGCCTGCCCGTGGGCGCCTCCCTCGACGACCTCGGCAAGGGCCTTCGCTCTCAGGTCGGCACCATGTTCGGCACCAAGGCCAAGGGCGCTCGTTACCTCGAGCTCGCTCAGGGCTACGTCACCCGCATGGCTCTCAACGACAAGAACGAGATCATCGCATTCGAGTTCCTGAACCTCGGCAAGTTCACCGACGCCGTCAAGGCCGGCAAGACCCCCGAGGAGGCCATCGCTGGCGCTATGGGCCACTATGGTCAGTGGGAGAACGCTGCCAAGTACATCGACCCGCGCACCGACGAGGAGACTCACTCCGTCGCCAGCGTGTTCCCGGTTCACGAGTAGAAAGGGAGGGAAATAACTATGACTGTTACGTTCGAAGGTTACGAGCGCCGCGCTGACAAGATCAACAAGTGCCTCGCCGACAACGGCATCGCCTCCCTCGAGGAAGCTCTGCAGATCTGCACCGACAAGGGCTTCAACCCGCGTGAGATCGTCAACAACACCCAGTCCATCGCCTTCCAGAACGCCGAGTGGGCCTACACCCTCGGTTGCGCTCTCGCTGTCAAGCGTGGCGCCAAGACCGCTTCTGAGGCTGCCGCCATCATCGGCGAGGGCATCCAGGCCTTCACCGTTCCCGGCTCCGTCGCCGAGGACCGCAAGGTCGGTCTGGGCCACGGCAACCTGGGCGCTATGCTGCTCTCCGACGACACCGAGTGCTTCGCCTTCCTGGCTGGCCACGAGTCCTTCGCTGCCGCTGAGGGCGCTATCGGCCTGGCTCTGAACGCCAACAAGGCTCGCAAGAAGCCGCTGCGCGTTATCCTCAACGGTCTGGGCAAGGACGCCGCTCAGATCATCGCCCGCATCAACGGCTTCACCTACGTGAAGACCCAGTTCGACTACTACACGGGCGAGCTCAAGGTCGTCGAGACCATCCCCTACTCCGATGGTCCCCGCGCTGCCGTTAACTGCTACGGCTCCGACGACGTCCGCGAGGGCGTTGCCATCATGTGGCACGAGAACGTCGACATCTCGATCACCGGTAACTCCACCAACCCCACGCGCTTCCAGCACCCCGTCGCTGGCACCTACAAGAAGGAGCGCCTCGAGGCTGGCAAGAAGTACTTCTCCGTCGCTTCTGGTGGCGGCACTGGCCGTACCCTGCACCCGGACAACATGGGCGCCGGCCCTGCCTCTTACGGCATGACCGACACCATGGGCCGCATGCACTCCGACGCCCAGTTCGCCGGTTCTTCCTCCGTGCCTGCGCACGTCGACATGATGGGTCTCATCGGCATGGGCAATAACCCCATGGTCGGTGCCACCGTCGCCTGCGCTGTCGCCGTCGAGGAGGCCCTCAAGGCCTAGTCGCGCCCGCGCGATGCTCACATAGTTGAGCTTTGGAGCCGCTACCTTTCGGGGTAGCGGCTCTTTTTGTTTACGCTGTCGCAGGGCAGCTAATGCCGATATATCAGTTGGGGCGAAATACGAGATGTGATGAGACGGAGCGTCAGAACGTCCATGACGCCCACCTGCCATATTTGCCCTTTACCGATTTGCCGAGTCTTTGCGGCCCCATTGCCGATCACCCATGCGACAATGCGCCGGACGAGAAAGGAATCCGATGGAATCGACTGATGTACTGGTAATTGGATCTGGCATTGCGGGCCTTTGCGCCGCCATCGAAGCGGCACGCACGGGCGCAACCGTCGCTGTGGCAAGCGCCGGCAAGACTATGAGTGGATCGAGCTTCTTCCCCGGAACCTGGGGCCTGGGGCTTATCGGACCCGTTAACGAAGACGACGAACAAGACCTCATCGATACCATCCAGACCGTTGGTGGCGGCGTCGCCGACCCCGAGCTTGTCCAGACGTTTGTCCACGGCATTCCCCAGGCAATTGAATGGCTCGAGCAAGACCTGGGCGTTGAGCTCCAGCGTCCGCAAAGCGCCGAGAGCGCCCAGCAAAAGCAGTTTATCCCCTGCTTTGACCACAAGACGCGCATGTGGCGCGGCCTCACCCGCAAACCCCTTGAGGACGCTCTGACAGCCCGGATCGAGTCGCTCGGCATTCGCCTGCTCCCCCGCCATGAGCTTATCGACCTTGTTGAGGACACGAACGGCAGAATAACCGGAACCGTGCTCTACGACCTCACCGAAAATCGAATCGTGCCCTTTGCCGCCAAGGCCACGATCATCGCAGCCGGTGGCACAAGCGGCCTGTTCGAGCGCAGCCTTACGTCGGCTGATGTGCTCAGCTCCTCGCAGGCCATCGCGCTGGCGCACGGCGCAACACTTACTAATATAGAGTTCATGCAGATGATGCCCGGTTTCATCGAGCCCAAGCGCAACCTGGTCTTCAGCGAGAAAACCTGGCGCTACGTACATGTAGACCAGCCGGTAGATATTGCCGACGACAAGCTGGACGACCTGCTTGAGCAACGCTCCGGATACGGTCCCTTCACTTCGCGCCTGGCTTCCAGCGCCATCGATCTCGTCATCGATCAGGCAGGTGTCGAAGGCCTGGCACTCCACTACGACTTTCCCCGCGAGGATGTCCCAGAGTTTGTGCAGACCTTTGCCACCTGGCTGCAAGACGAGCACGGCATCGCCCCGACTGACGAGATGCGCGTTGCGATGTATGCCCACGCCGCTAACGGCGGCATCAAGATCGATAAGACCGCGCAAACGGGCGTTGAGGGCCTCTACGCTTGCGGCGAGGCGACAGGCGGCATGCACGGCGCCGACCGCATTGGTGGCTTGTCAAGCGCCAACGGCATCGTGTTCGGGCGCATCGCAGGCGCATCGGCAGCCCAAGCAGCACAGAAAGAGCCCGAGACAGCCCTGAAGGCGGATATCGCCCTCCCCCAGTACGGCATAGCCGCAACAGATGCCGAACGCCTGACACACAGCCTAAGGCACACGATGAGCACCTATTGCATGATCAACAGGACCGAAACAGGCCTATCCGAGGCACTACACGAGCTTGAAAACATTCAAGATGATGCCACAGCTCTAAATAAGCCGCATGCCAACGACAGCGAAATCGCTGCGCTCGCCCGCATACAGTCGCAGATTCAACTAGCACAGGAAATGGTCAAAGCCATGCGCAACCGAACCGAAAGCCTGGGCTCGCACTATCGAGCGAATTAAACTGGACACCTATCTAAAGCAGAACACAACTAATCGATATCTATGGGCCCCGTGAGCTCGAAGTGGCACGGGGCCCATTCGTGTCCGCACGGCAGCGTATCCTTATTCCGAATACAGAGCGTGCAAAGCCTGCATAGACAATAGACCAGCGAGGAGGAGATATGGACAGTAGAGATATCGAGAAGTGGCGTGTCAAACTTGATAGCTACGCCAATGTGGAAGACGGCGTTGAGTATTGGCTCGCACGCGATTTAATGGAACCCATGGGATACACTCGATGGGAGAACTTCGCCGAAGTTGTTAAGAGGGCAAAAGTCTCGTGCGAAACAAATAAAACTCCAGTTGATTCCCATTTTCGTGACACCACGAAAATGGTAACTGCCGGTGTCGCCGCTCGTGCGGTTAAAGACTACAAGCTTACGCGCTATGCATGCTATTTAATCGCCCAGAACGGAGATTCAAACAAGCCAGAGATTGCACTCGCCCAAGCATACTTTGCCGTGCAGACGCGCCGCCAAGAGCTCATAGAGCAGCGCTTCGCAGAGATTCAGCGCTTACAGGCGCGCCACTCGCTATCCGATTCAGAGAAACAGCTCTCGGGTATTGCATTCAAACGCGGCGTGGACTCCAAAGGATTCGCGATCATCAAGTCGAAGGGCGATGAAGCGTTATTCGGCGGCAGAAGCACGGCGGAAATGAAGCAGCAGCTCGGCATACCCAAGAGCGCGGCATTGGCGGACAGGTTAGCCGATGTCCTCATCAAAGCAAAGGACCTTACGAACTCGATGACGGCCTTCAACGCCGAGGAACACGACCTGTACGGTCTGGACAAGATCAAGCAAGAGCACGTCGAGAACAACACAAGCGTGCGTGGCAGCCTCATCGACCGCGGAATTGTACCCGAGAACCTACCGCCTGCCGAAGATACAAAGAAGCTCGAACGTCGCGTGAAAGAAGACGAGAAAAAGCTCAAGGAGGGTACAGACGGATTCACCGACCCCCAGGGCAGGCTCGACTTGTAAAGCGTCTGTGCCCTTACGGGTTCGGCCTCATGCGAGGTTAATAAAAAAGACGGCCAACCGAAGTTGACCGTCTTAACAATCTTTGGTGGGCCGTCAGGGGGTCGAACCCTGGACCTTGGGATTAAGAGTCCCCTGCTCTACCAACTGAGCTAACGACCCAAAGCTAAAGTCCGTCGTAGCGGACTTTAGAGGAGATATCGTGTGGTGGGCCGTCAGGGGGTCGAACCCTGGACCTTGGGATTAAGAGTCCCCTGCTCTACCAACTGAGCTAACGACCCGATATCAACACGAAGCAAGAACTGGGGTGGGTAAAGGGACTCGAACCCTCGACCTACGGGACCACAACCCGTCGCTCTAGCCAACTGAGCTACACCCACCGTGTCCTGTGCGCTTCGCGCTCGACTATTATTGCAAGGAACG
This sequence comes from Collinsella aerofaciens, assembly GCF_001404695.1. Taxonomy (GTDB): domain Bacteria; phylum Actinomycetota; class Coriobacteriia; order Coriobacteriales; family Coriobacteriaceae; genus Collinsella; species Collinsella aerofaciens_E. The sequence goes on from NZ_CZAQ01000028.1 coordinate 29,111, forward strand.
CCACGCGATGCAAGCCCCAATTTTCAAGAATTTTGAAAAGAGTTTTTCGAGACCATTTCGAGCAATTCCCACCGGTTTCATAGGAGTAAACTTGCCCCACTGCAAATGCTCGAAAGGACAAGCATGAAAGAACTCTCCAACCGTACGGCAACGTTTACCGATTCGGTCATCCGCCGCATGACGCGCATCTCCAATAAGTATGGCGCCGTCAACCTGTCGCAGGGCTTCCCCGACTTCGATCCCCCGGCGCAGCTGCTCAACAGCCTGAGCGCCATCGCCAGCGACCCCAAGCCGCTCTATCACCAGTACTCCATCACCTGGGGCTCCCAGGCCATGCGTGAGGCGCTTGCCGCCAAGCAGGAGCACTTTATGGGCATGCCGATCAACCCCAACGAGAACATCGTGGTCACCTGCGGCTCCACCGAGGCCATGATGGCCGCCATGATGACGGTCACAAACCCCGGCGACAAGGTCGTCATCTTCTCGCCATTCTACGAGAACTACGGCGCCGACACGATCCTCTCGGGTGCCGAGCCCATCTACGTGCCGCTTAACCCACCTGCGTTCGACTTTGACCGCGAGACACTCGAGGCGGCCTTCCGCGACAACGATCCCAAGGCCATCGTCCTGTGCAACCCTTCCAACCCCTGCGGCAAGGTCTTTACGCGCGAGGAGCTCACCTTAATCGCCGACCTCTGCAAAAAGTACGACGCCTACTGCATTACCGACGAGGTATACGAGCACATCGTCTACGCGCCCCACGAGCACGTCTATATGGCCACGCTGCCCGGCATGTTCGATCGAACCATCAGCTGCAGTTCGCTGTCTAAGACGTACTCCATCACCGGCTGGCGTCTGGGCTACACCATCGCCCCGGCCCAGATCACCGAGCGCATTAAAAAGGTCCACGACTTCCTCACCGTGGGTGCTGCCGCTCCCCTGCAGGAAGCTGTCGTCACCGCCCTCAAATTCGACGACAGCTATTACCAGGAGGTCCTCGACCTCTACACCGCCAAGCGCGACCTATTCTGTCAGGGGCTCGATAGCATCGGTCTTGAGCACAACGTGCCGCAGGGCGCCTACTATGTGATGATGGATATCTCGGAGTTTGGCTATGACAGCGACCTCGACTTCTGTGAGGATTTGGCCTCCAAGGTGGGCGTGGGCGCCGTTCCGGGCTCGAGCTTCTTCCGCGAGCCCGTCAACCATCTGATTCGTTTCCACTTTGCCAAGCGAGACGAGACGCTCAACGCTGCGCTTGAGAACCTCAAGTCGCTACGTGATAAAATCAACCCGCGCGGGTAAGGACGGTCAGTAACTAAAGGCACTAAAGAAACCTCGTGAACCCGTTGGGCCATGAGGTTTCTTTTTATAGCGACCTCATTTATTTTTTAGAGCGCTATACTTTAGTCACGGAGCAACTCGTCCAGAGAGGAATACTATGGCAGAGCAGCAGCTTATCGGAGCGCTCGAGGCCGGCGGCACCAAGATGGTCTGCGCCACGGGCTATGCAGACGGCACGGTCCTGGAACGCGAGCAGATTGCGACCACGACCCCGCAGGAGACCGTTGAGGCCGTCAACGCATGGTTTGCCGACAAGGACATCGCCGCGCTGGGCATCGGCGCCTTTGGCCCCACCGCAGTCAACCCTGCCTCGTCCCAATACGGCAAGATCCTGGAGACGCCCAAAACGGCATGGCGCTACTTTGACCTGCTGGGCACCATCCAAAACGAGCTCAATATTCCCTGCGGCTACGACACCGACGTCAACGTCGCCTGCCTGGGCGAGGTCACCTTTGGTTGCGCCCAGGGCCTCACTGACGTGGTGTATCTGACCATCGGTACCGGCGTGGGCGCCGGCGTGCTCTCGGGCGGTAAGCTCGTGCACGGCATGATGCATCCCGAGGCCGGTCACATCCTGGTCACGCGCGACCCGCGCGACACCATCGGCGAGCACAGCGGCTGCCCCTTCCACGACAACTGCCTCGAGGGCCTCATCGCCGGTCCCGGCGTCAAAAAGCGCTGGGGTGGCAAGAGCGCCGGAGAGATGGCCGATGACCCGGAGGCCATGGACCTGCTCGCCGGCTATCTGGCGCAGGCGCTCATGACCTACATCCTGTGCTACGCACCGCAAAAGATCGTCATCGGTGGCGGCGTGGCCGACCACACCCCCATCGTGCCGCTCGCGCGCAAGAAGTGCGCCGAGATGCTCAACGGCTACATCGTCACGCCCGAGATGGCCGACATCGATAGCTATATCGTCAACAACAGCCTCGAGGGCAAACAGGGCATTATGGGCTGCTTGGCCCTGGGCGCTCAGGCGCTTCAGTAGCAGACGCACCCACAGGGCGTGGCGCGCCCGGCAAATCCGACCTACGGAACGACGCCACCACGCCTCATATAAGCCCTCAAATAAAAAGGCTCTGTTAGACCAGAATTGACATCATGCCCAGTCATCTTTACTAATTGCAAAATATTCGCCCCTTTGCTGGATTAAAACCGGC
>NZ_CZAQ01000029.1:0-5308 GCF_001404695.1 Collinsella aerofaciens
CAGGCCGGCCCCGACAGAGGGGAGACGTCGCGCACTCGGGAGGCGCGCCAGGGAGATAGTGGACGAGATAGTCGAGAGGCGCGGTCTCAAGAAGGAGTAATATCGGGACTTGCAGCGACGGACCTCGGGACGCTCTTACACCACGTCTGCGCGCGCCACCACGGGGTTTGCCCGTCGACCCAAATCGCCGGTCAAAGGCGTTCTTGGGACCAATATGGTGTGTCCGGCGCGTATGCAGCCGTCCTGGCCTGCTGAAAACTCCCAAAAATGCACGCTGCTCCCCAGGGGACCCGTGCGAGCGGCGAAAACCATGCCCAAGTCGCTGTCCGCATCGCCATTTTGCTGCACTGACTTTTCTGAATACCGGGCCCGAGATTGGTCAACCCTAGGCTCCCGGAGCTGCGTTGGGGTCGGTTTCGTTGGCGGCCGCCTGCTTATGGGTGGCAAAGACCGAGCCTTCGTGGTCGAAGAGCTTACGATATTGCATGCGGTCCAGGCGATCGCGCGCATTAGCGGTCTTGGCGGGAACGTTTTTGGCCTCGGCTGTATACCAAACGCCGTGCGCATCCTGCGCCCCCACCACGTTTATCGCCGGCATGTGCGCTCGGTTTTGCAAGCGTGCGCGTTGGTAGGCGGTGAGCGGGGCACCGATGGCATTGAGTGCGAGTGCACCGACGTTATTGATGCTTGTGTTGAGTTCCCCACTCGTTTGTGCGTTGCCGGCGACATCGTAGTTCGCCCAGACCACATAGCGTGTCTGCCAGATGCGCTCGGTATGGGCGGCATCGTCCTCATCGGTAAAGTAGAGGTCGTTGTAGCGGTCGGTGAAGAACGGCTGGTGGTCGCCGTACATCACCACGACGACGGGGCGGTCGAGATCACGCAGCTTTTCCAGGAAGGCAGCGAAGGCGGCATCGGACGCTTCCATGAGCGAGCAGTATTCATTGGTCCAGGTGATAACTTTGTCGGACACACCTTCGACGGCAAGGTGCAGTTGCTGGTCGGTGGGCACCAAGCCCGTGTCATAGGCGGAGTGGTTTTGCATCGTCACGTCGTGGATGAAGATCGGCTGGTCGCTCTGCTTTAGTACCTCGAGGCACTTGTCGTAGGTGGCGGCGTCGGTGACCTTGCGGCAGAGCTCGGGTGCGCCGGCGAAGTCCTCGATCGAGAGGAACTCGTCGAATCCCATGTCCGCGAAGACGTTCTCGCGATTCCAGTTGGTGGCGTGGTTGGGGTGCATGGCCACGGTGCGATAGCCGAGTCTCTTGAACTGACGGGCGAGGTTCTCGCTCGGGGCCAGGTTGTAGGTCATGAACGGGTAGACGCCAGCGCCCAGGAATGCCATGGAGTGTCCGGTTAAGAACTCGAACTCGCTGTTACAGGTGCCGGCACCGAAGGCGCTCATGTAGCTCACTCCCTGCAGAAGCGCGTTGTCGATGGCTTTGAAGCGCTCAGGCCCCTTATAGCCACAGCCCAGTTCGTTAAAGATTGAAAGGTCGGCGAAGGACTCGTTCATGATGCAGATGATTGAGGGCTTGAGCTGGTCAAACTGTTCGACGGCAGCGGCACGGGAGGGGTCGGCGATGCCGTTCGTGCCCGCGTTCCAGCGCGCGGCAAGGCGCTTGATGATCGCCGAGGCCTCACCGCTCTTGTAGTGCTTGGGCTTAGGCGGCACCATTTTTTGCGCGCTCGAAATGAAGGTGGGGAGAAACCCCTGACTGTAATAGCTTTCGAGAGGCTTCCAGGTATGAAGCTTGATGCCCAAGGTGTCGTAATAGCTGATGAAGGCCTGCGCCCCCAGCACGGCTCCGGCAACAAGTGCGGTACGACGGTCGACGGAGAGGGGGAGTTTGGATTTGGTTGCGACTGGATGCTCCCTCGGCGCTGTTGATGTCCCCTCGGTTGCCGCAGACGCCTTTGGGTCCTTCAATTTCAAGGACGCAGACATCGCATGGTCGATGGGCTCGGGGGACGTTTCCGATGCGCGGCGCGGCGGTCGCCCACATGCATCACGCGGAATGAGGACGATAAGCGCGATTCCCAAGGTCGCGGCGGCAAGCCCCATGAAGCAGAAAGTGCTGAGCTCATAGGTGTAGCTGCCGGCGACCGTCGCAGCGGTCGAGAGGGCGAACAGGTCTCCGGGTTGGATGGGCATCGATTTGAACGTGATTACGAAGTACTCGGTGATACCGATGCTGGCAAGCGCAGCGATGCCCGCGATTGCGGGGGTCTTACGGCGGTGCGGCAGATAGAACAACAGGCACAAGAAGCAGAAGATGAGCAAAAGCTCCAAAAGTGCCGGTCCGGGCCGCATCTTCCATAGCTCATGGTTGGAGGGCAGCTCGAGGGCGAGCATCGAGCATATCGATGCGCCGCCGATCGTTGCCAGCGTACGGGGGTAGGGATGGTCGGTCATAGATTGCTCCTGAATTGAAAACGGTTGCGTCGGGGTGCCGACGGCCGAAGGCGATGCCGCTGTGGCACGCGGTAGCTATTTGATTCAATTGGGAGCCGTTAATCGTCCAGACGGACCCTGAGGGATAATAGGGTGACCGGGGCATATGAAGATCGCTCGGTGCCGATGACGGCTAGGGCGGAGATCAGCAAGAGGGTGATGAACGATGTCGCGCCCATGGGGACGGTGTCGCCGCCACGGGCGATCGACAGATTGCCGGCGAGCTCGGCGCAGATGGTGCAGCCCGCGCCGGTGCAGTCATGATGCAACTCATGGGCGGCTGCGATGGGGGAGAGGATGGTTACCGCGAGAAGGGTGAAGACGAGAGCCAGGGCGAGCAGGCGAGTGCGAACGGGCGGCATGGAGTCGCGTGCATCGCGATTCTGTGCTATATCGCGCCATGCCGAGGTGCTCAGCTCATCAGTCATCTGCCCTCCCTTCCTCTCATCTGGGCATATTTCATCTGGAGGATTGTAGTCTTGAGAAGCTGATTCACAAAGTTGCCGCGCTAAAACTTCATGCCCTCCGGCGCCACACGGGAGCCACTGCTAAGTTATCCCCCGGCATTCAGAAAATCTAAGTGCCAAAAAATAAGATTTTTTGACTCCGTGTTGTATAACCCGCCATTCGTGGGTACCATTCAACGCGTACGCAAACGAAGTAGGGAAACCCGCACGGCTCAACCGTGCGGCCCAAAAAGGAGGAAACAAGCATGTCGTCTTTGAAGCCGCTTGCAGATCGCGTCCTGGTCAAGCCCGACGAGGCCGAGCAGAAGACCGCCTCTGGTCTGTACATCGCCAGCAACGCTCAGGAGAAGCCGCAGCGCGGCACCATCGTTGCCGTTGGCGCCGGTAAGGTCAACGACAAGGGCGATCGCATCCCCATGGACGTCAAGGTTGGCGACGTTGTCATCTACGGTAAGTTCGGTGGCAACGAGGTCAAGGTCGACGGCGAGAAGTATCTGCTGATGCGCGCCGACGACATCTACGCCGTCGTCGAGGCCTAAGCCTCAGCCGGAATCGCACGATTCGTCCTTTGAACGCGCTCGCCGCAAATGACTCGGTGCGGCGACGCGAGTCTTATTTCTTTTGGAGGATTACCCACTATGGCAAAGAACATTACGTTCAACACCGATGCCCGCGCTAAGCTCGCCAAGGGCGTCAACACCCTGGCCGACGCCGTTACCGTTACCATGGGCCCCAAGGGCCGCTACGTTGCGCTGCAGCGCACGTTCGGTGCCCCGACCATCACCAACGACGGCGTTTCCGTCGCTAAGGAGATCGAGCTCGAGGATAACATCGAGAACATGGGCGCCCAGCTGGTGAAGGAGGTCGCCACCAAGACCAACGACACCGTGGGTGACGGCACCACCACCGCAACCCTGCTCGCCCAGGCCATCGTCAACGACGGTCTGCGCAACGTCGCCGCTGGCGCCAACCCGCTGGCCATCCGTCGCGGCATCGACAAGGCTGTCAACGCCGCAGTCGCCGAGATGAAGAAGCAGGCCAAGCCGGTCGAGACCAAGGAGCAGATCGCTTCCGTCGGTACCATCTCTGCCGGTGACCCCGAGGTCGGCGAGAAGATCGCCGAGGCCATGGAGGTCGTGGGCAAGGACGGCGTCATCACCGTCGAGGATTCCCAGACGTTCGACATCACCATCGACACCGTCGAGGGCATGCAGTTCGACAAGGGCTACGTCTCCGCTTACTTCGTCACGGACAACGACCGCATGGAGGCCGTGATGAAGGATCCGTACATCCTCATCACCGACCAGAAGATCTCCAGCGTTCAGGACATCATGCCCGTTCTCGAGGCTGTCCAGCGCGCCGGCCGTGGCCTGCTCATCATCGCTGAGGACATCGACGGCGAGGCTCTGCCCACCCTCGTTCTCAACAAGATCCGTGGCGCTCTCAACGTCTGCGCCGTCAAGGCTCCGGGCTACGGCGATCGCCGCAAGCGCATCCTCGAGGACATCGCCGTCCTCACCGGTGGCCAGGCTGCCCTGGACGAGCTGGGTGTGAAGGTCGCTGACATCACCGCCGATATGCTCGGTACCGCTAAGTCCGTCACCATCTCCAAGGACAACACCGTCGTCGTCGGTGGCGCTGGCTCCAAGGAGGCCATCGACGCCCGCATCGCTCAGATCAAGGGCGAGATGGAGAACACCACCTCTGACTTCGACCGCGAGAAGCTCCAGGAGCGCCTGGCCAAGCTCTCCGGTGGCGTTGCCGTCATCAAGGTCGGCGCTGCTACCGAGTCCGAGCTCAAGGAGATTAAGCACCGCGTCGAGGATGCCCTGCAGGCTACCCGCGCTGCTGTCGAGGAGGGCATCGTCGCCGGCGGCGGCGTCGCCTTCATGGACGCTGCTCCTGCGCTCGACGCTGTTGAGCTCGACGACCCCGAGGAGAAGATCGGCGTCGACATCGTCAAGAAGGCTCTGACCGCTCCGGTCGCCACCATCGCCAAGAACGCTGGCTTTGAGGGCGCTGTCGTGGTCGACAAGGTTGCCGAGCTGCCCGCCGGCCAGGGTCTCAACTCTGCCAACGGCGAGTGGGGCGACATGATCGAGATGGGCGTCCTCGACCCCGTCAAGGTCAGCCGCGTCACCCTGCAGAACGCTGCTTCTGTCGCCAGCCTGATTCTTATCACCGAGGCTACCGTCTCCGATGTCCCCAAAAACACTCAGCTTGAGGACGCTATCGCTGCTGCCACCGCTGGTCAGCAGGGCGGCGGTATGTACTAAGGCCGACAAGGTCTAGAACTCCCACCGGGGATCCGGGGGCGTGACGGGGGTTTCTCTCCGGAACGTCCTCGGACATGCAAAGAGGCTCCGCATCGCGCTTCGCGCTGCGG
>NZ_CZAQ01000029.1:5603-28589 GCF_001404695.1 Collinsella aerofaciens
CCTCGGCATACTTGCGCGAACGATTGCTCGTGCTACACTTGCAATTGCTGTTTCAGGGCGGGGTGGAATTCCCCACTGGCGGTAAATCGGGCGGTGCCAAAGGGGTGCCGTGGCGCAGGCGAGGTGCCTGTGTTTGAGCCGATGAGTCCGCGACCCGCGTGTGCGTTGGTTCGCATGCCGGCCGAACTGGTGAGATCCCAGTACCAACGGTCAGAGTCCGGATGAAAGAGGCAGGTGATCTTATGTCTGAACAGTCGCAGCATATTCATTTTGAGAACACGAATAGGTGGAGCACCAAACAGCTCGTTACCATGGCGTTGATGTGCGCCTTGGGCGCCCTGTTTATGTATGTGCAGCTGCCTATCCTTCCTTCGGCGCCGTTTTTGACGTATGACCCGTCGCTGGTGCCGGCGATGGTGTGCGGGTTTGCGTACGGCCCTGGTGCCGGCACTGCCGTCGCCGCCATGGCGATCGTTATCCATGCGCTCACCACGGGTGACTGGGTCGGCGCGCTTATGAACCTGGTGGCTACGCTGGGTTATATTCTGCCCGCGGCTATCGTCTACCAGAAGATGCATACCTATAAGGGTGCCGTGATTGGTCTGGTGCTCGGCGTTATTGCCGCTACGGCGTTGTCTATGGTCGCAAACCTTACCATTGGCGTATGGTTCTGGTATGGCTCGGTTGATGTGATCGCCCCGCTTATGATTCCTGCCGTGCTGCCGTTTAACCTCATCAAGACCGTGCTCAACTCGGTATTGACACTTGCGGTGTACAAGGCGGTCTCCAACCTCATCACGCCTAAAAAGGACCAGGTCAAAGGCCGCGCATGATTGAGTGTCGGGGCGTTTCCTTTAGCTATGACGGTGCCGTACCGGCACTCGACGGTGTCGATCTGAACATCGAGGACGGGGAGTTTTTCTGTATCCTCGGTGGCAATGGGTCGGGCAAGTCGACCTTTGCCAAGCATCTGAATGCACTGTTGCAGCCCGATGCGGGCACGGTACGCATCAACGGCATGGATGCGTCCGACCCCGAGCTGGTCTACGACATTCGTTCGACCGCGGGCATGGTATTCCAGAATCCCGATGACCAGCTGGTGGCAACGCTCGTCGAAGATGACGTTGCGTTTGGTCCCGAAAACCTTGGCGTGCCATCGGCGCAAATTGCGCAGCGCGTACGCGAGGCGCTGAAGGGCGTGGGCCTGGTGGGCTTTGAGCGCCACGAGACCCATGCGCTTTCGGGCGGTCAAAAGCAGCGTGTGGCGCTTGCCGGTGTGCTCGCCATGGAACCGCGCGTGCTCATTTTGGACGAGGCGTCCTCGATGCTCGATCCGCGCGGGCGCAAGGGCCTTATGAAGGCCTGTCACGTGCTGCACGAACGCGGCATGACCATCGTGATGATTACGCACTTTATGGAAGAGGCCGCCGAGGCCGATCGTGTCGCGGTGTTTCGGGCGGGGCGCGTTGCCATGCTCGGTACGCCCGAGGAGATTCTGACGCGGGCAGATGGGCTCGTGGAGCTCAACCTGGATATGCCGGCGTCGTGCTGCTTGGGCATGGCGCTTCGTGCGAAGGGCGTGCCCGTTCATGTGCAGGTGCGCGAGGCGGATATGGTCGCCGAGATTGCGCAGGTATATGCCGACCGGAGTGGGGAAGACACCGCAGGGCGGCCTTCTGCATCCGATTCTCGTGTGCTCGACAACGTCTCCTCTGCAACCGACGGGACAGCCGTGTCGGAGCCCGTCATCGAGATTTCGCACCTCTCGCATAGTTACTCGCTGAGTGCCCGCGAGCGCCGCCGCTGGCATAAGCGCTCGGTCACTGCGGGCAAATCGAGCAAACAGGCTCTCTGGGGAAACGACCCCAGCAGCCCGTGGGCGCTGCGCGATGTATCGCTGACGGTGCGTCGCGGCGAGTTCCTGGGCTTGGCAGGTCATACCGGTTCGGGTAAGTCGACGCTGGTCCAGCATCTCAACGGTTTGATTCGCCCCCAGGAGGGATTCGTTCGCGCGCTGGGACTCGATCTGTCAAACAAGAAAGACGCCGCCGCGGTTAAGGCCAAGGTCGGCGTGGTGTTTCAATATCCCGAGCGTCAGCTGTTTGCCGAAACCGTGACGCAGGACGTGGCGTTTGGCCCGCACAACCTTGGCTTGCCGCAAGATGAAGTCGACCGTCGCGTCGAGTCGTCGCTCTCGCGCGTGGGCCTCGACCTTTCCACGGTCGGCGACAAGAGTCCCTTCGAGCTTTCGGGCGGTCAGCAACGGCGCGTGGCATTCGCCGGTGTGCTCGCCATGGAGCCCGAAGTCCTGGTGCTCGATGAACCCATGGCGGGGCTCGATCCGGCTGCGCGCAGGGATTTCCTTGAGCTTATCGATCGGCTTCACCGCGATGGCCTGACCGTTGTCATGGTTTCGCATAGTATGGATGACCTGGCCAACTGCTGCGACCGCATCGTCGTGATGAACGAAGGTGCGGTGTTTGCCGAGGGAACCCCCGCGCAGGTGTTTGCACATGCCGATGAGCTCAAGTCGATCGGCTTGGGCGTACCTGCTGCTCAGCGCATGGCGTTGGCGCTCGCGGAGGCGGGCGTGCCGCTGCGTTGCGGCGGGCTCTATACGGTTGAGTCGCTGGCCGACGAGCTGGCAGATTTGCTGATCGGTCGCTCAGACGGTCCTTCTAACGTCGCGGACATTGCTAAATCCAAGACGGTCGCGCGAGAGGAGGGCTGCTAATGGAGGCGTTTTCGTTTGGCAGCTACTATCCCGGCGATAGTGCGATCCACCGCCTGGACCCGCGAACTAAGTTGCTCTTGGGCTTTGTGTTTCTGATCACGACGCTCACGGTCAGCAGCTTCCGCGGACTGGCCCCGGTCGCAATCTTCGTTGTCCTGATCTATACCGTGTCCCGGGTGCCGTTGCGCCGGGTCCTATCATCGATGGCACCATTGCTGGCGATTGTCGTGGTGGTCGCAGTGCTCAACCTGTTTTCCGACCAGAGCGGGCGCATTCTGTGGCAGCTTGGCTTTTTGCAGATAAGCGAGGGCTCGTTGCATTCCGCCGCCTTTATGGCGTGCCGCCTGAGCTTGATGATGGCCGGCATGAGCGCCATTACGCTCACCACGCCTACGCTCGACCTCACCGCGGGCTTTGAGCGTCTGCTCGCACCGTTTGCGCGCGTGGGGCTCCCTGCGCATGAGCTCGGCATGATCATGGGCATCGCGTTGCGCTTTATGCCGCAGTTTGCCACCGAGATGAAGCAGACGGCGGACGCGCAGGCAAGCCGCGGTGCACGCGTAACGGGTGGCCCGCTCGGCGGCGTGCGTATGCTCGGCAGTGTGGCGATTCCACTGTTCACGGGCGTGTTCCGTCATGCCGAGACGTTGTCTGCCGCCATGGATGCACGCTGCTATCACGGCGAGCAGGGCCGCACGCGTCTGCATGCACTTGCATTTCGCCGCGGGGATGCGCTGGCTGCGGTTGTGACGATGCTGCTGTTTGCGTGTGTCATCGTCGTCAACCTTCAACTTGTTTAGGCGCGATTCGAGCGCAAGAAAGGGGTCCCTATGACCGACAACGACCGCACGGCTCAGCTTGAGCGCGCCTGTTCGTATCTCAGGCGCATTCCGGCGTGGTATCTGGCCACGACCGATGTGACCGACGGGCATCAGCCTCGCGTGAGGCCGTTTTCGTTTGCCATGGTCGATGACGGTAAGTTGTGGTTTTGCACGTCGCGCGACAAGGATGTGTGGGCGGAGTTGAGCGCGAATCCCAAGTTTGAGGTATCGGGCTGGAAGCCGGGGGAATGTTGGATCGTGTTGACCGGCGAGGCCGCACTTGAGGACGACGCGGTTGCGAGCGACAAGGTGCGTCAAGCGGGTTTTAAGCACATGGTGGGCATTGGCGAGGAACACGAGAGTGCCAACGACGGCCGCCTTGCTTTCTTTTCGGTCCGCAACATTGCCGCGCGCTTCTGTGATATCGACGGTAGCGAGGAGCGCCTGGAGCTCTAGAGCGTCTCAAATTAACTACCCGTTCCGAATTAGCTAGCGCCAGGAGGACACATGGACGGATTGAATACGGTGTTGGAGTATCTGACGTCGGTGCCGGCATGGTATTTGGCGACGAGCGTTGACGGACAGCCTCATGTGCGTCCGTTTTCGTTTGCGCAGATCCAGGATGGCAAGCTGTGGTTTGTAACAGCGCGCACCAAAGATGTGTGGCAAGAGCTGCTGCAAAACCAGCGCTTTGAGGCCACGAGTTGGTGGCCGGGCCATGGCTGGCTCATCTTGCGCGGGCGTGCCGGCTTGGATGACCGGGCTTTAGGCGAAATGCGCGAAGCCGGGTGGAAGCATCTAGAGCACCTGGGCGAGCACTATGAGGGGCCTAACGACCCCACGCTCGTCTTCTTTAGCGTCGAGGATCCCGAGGCTTTTATCTGCAATCACGACGAATGGGTGCCGGTCGAGCTCTAGCCAGCTGGCTCATCCTAACAACTTGGTTTTCGCATGGGCGGGCCCCGTATTGCCCGGCGCCGTTAGGAGCGTCGGTCAATACGGGGCCCGCTCCATTTGTCAATTCCTTCAAGCGAATGTGTCGGGAATGTTTCAATGCATGAATATGCAAGCCATTTACGTGTTAATGCATCTTTTGGTGCTAAAGTTTCAACTCACTTCATAACGACCGCTGCGAAATGCGCATCGGTGCATAAATCGCAGACAAGGAGTCTGATATGTCTTTGAAGGTTGGAATCGTCGGCGCGGCTGGATATGCCGGAGCCGAGCTCATTCGCCTCGTCCTCGGTCATCCCGAGTTTGAACTTGCCGCCATTACGTCCAACGCCGATGCCGGCCAGCCGTTGTCTGCGGTGTACCCGAGCTTCACCGGCGTAAGCGATCTTGTCTTTACGACGCATGATGCCCCCGAGCTCAAGAACTGCGACGCGGTCTTTTTGGCCGTGCCGCACACGGCTGCCATGGCACAGGTGCCCGCGCTGCTTGCATCGGGCGTCTCCTGCTTTGATCTTTCGGCCGACTACCGTCTGAACGACGCGTCCGTTTTTGAGGCTTGGTATGCCGCCGAGCATACGAGCCCCGAGCTGCTCAAGACCCGTGCCTTCGGTCTGCCCGAGCTGTTCTGCCAGGACTTGGAGACCGCCGCATCCGACCATGCCGACGGCAAACCCGTGCTGGTCGCCTGCGCCGGTTGCTATCCCACCGCAACGAGCCTTGCCGCCGCGCCCGCCGTGCGCGCGGGCTGGGTGGCCGAGAACGGCCCCGTGATTGTCGATGCCATCAGCGGTGTGACGGGTGCCGGCAAGTCCTGCAACGCTCGTACGCATTTTTGCAGCGCTGACGAGAATTTGGAAGCATACGGCGTGGGCAAGCATCGCCACACGCCCGAGATTGAGCAAATCCTTGGCCTGACCGATCGCGTCGTCTTTACCCCGCACCTGGCACCGCTCAAGCGCGGTCTGCTCTCCACGGTGACGCTGCCGCTCGCGCCGCAGGCTCTCGACACGCTGGCTCTTGAGGATGTCGTCGACCATTACAAGCAGTTCTACGCCGGTCGCACTTTTGTGCGCGTGCTCGATGCCGGCCAGCAGCCCAAGACGGCTTCGGTCGTCGGCACCAACGCTGCCCAGATTGGCCTCGCGCTCAACAAGCGCGCGGGCGTGCTGGTGGCGACGGGCGCCATCGACAATCTGTGCAAGGGCGCTGCGGGCCAAGCGGTCCAGTGCGCCAATATCGTCTTTGGCTTTGACGAGCGACGAGGCTTGCCCACAGTGGCGTGCCCGGTGTAGCACATTCGATTGTTAACGATTTGGTAGTCGGGCATCGAGTGGGGCGCCACTCTTAAGCTGGTCTCATGATCACGACTGGCATGGCGCACCAACCGATGTCCGTTTTTTGTTTGACATAAGGAGTCATAAAGACGATGAATACCGAGCTGTTTGATATCAAGATTCGCGCCGTCGAGGGTGGCGTTACGGCTGCGGCTGGTTTTAAAGCTGCGGGCATCCACGCTGGGTTCCGCAAGAACCCCGAGCGTCTGGATTACGCGCTCGTCGTGCCCGATAAACCCTGTCCCGGTGCCGGCGTGTTTACTACCAATCGCTTTTGCGCGGCGCCTGTGCAAGTGAGCCGTGCCAACCTGGGCGGTGCCGACAAGGGTTACGGTATCATCGCCGGCGTTTCGGTCAACTCTGGCAATGCCAACGCCGCCACGGGTGAGACCGGCCTTGCATGCGCGCGCGAGACGTGCAGCATCGCATCGCAGGTCATCGGCTGCGAGCCCCAGCAGATTCTGGTTGCCTCCACGGGCGTGATTGGCCAGATTCTGCCGATCGACACGTTTGAGACCGCCATTCCTGCTGCCTACGAGGCGCTCTCCGCCCACGGTGGCGCCGATGCCGCTCGCGCCATCATGACGACTGACACGCACTCCAAGGAGTACGCCGTGTCCTATGTCAGCGAGGCTGCGGGTCATGCGGGCAATGTCTATACGGTAGGCGGAATGTGCAAGGGCTCGGGCATGATCATGCCCAATATGGCCACCATGATCGCGGTCATTACTACCGATGCCCCCGTCGAGCCTGCGGCACTTCATGCCCTGCTGCTCTCGACCGTCAAGCAGACCTTTAACAAGGTAACGGTCGATTCCGACACCTCGACCAACGACACCTGCATCATGCTTGCCTCCGGCGCCGCTGCCGCAGATGCCGAGCCTATCGTCGAGGGCTCCGATGTCTTCGACGAGTTGGCATTTGCCGTGCACGAGGTGTGCGAGAGCCTGGCGCGCAATATCGCCGCCGATGGTGAGGGCGCATCCAAGCTTGTTACGGTCAACGTTACCGGCGCCGTGAACGACGAGGAGGCCGATATCGCCGCCCGTGCCGTTGCCAACTCGCCGCTCGTTAAGACCTGCATCGCCGGCCACGACTGCAACTGGGGCCGTGTTGCTATGGCGCTTGGCAAGTGCGGCGTGAAGTTTAATCAGGAAGACGTTTCCATCGACATGATGGGCATGCCCGTCTGTCGCGATGGTCTGACTGTTCCCTTTGACGAGGACGAGGCTCTACGACGTTTCGAGGCGCCCGAGATCGTGATCTCGGCCGACCTGGGCGCAGGCGACGCGGCAACGACCGTGTGGACCTGCGACCTCACGCACGAGTATATCTCCATTAACGGTGACTACCGTTCCTAGATTCCAGGCACGCTGCGCATCTTGCCGCGATTGCGGACAGCGGAGCACGGCGCGATAACGATACGAAAGACGAGGCAGATTATGAAATTCGCACGCGATTGTCGTTCGAGCGAATCCAACGAAGCAACCGCGCAGCTGCTGTTCGAAGCACTGCCGTGGATTAAGAACCTGACCGGCAAGACGGTTGTTATCAAATATGGCGGAGCCGCCATGGTTGATGAGCAGCTGCGCCGCGACGTGATGAGCGACATCGTTTTGCTCAAGATCATCGGTATGCGCCCCGTCATCGTGCATGGCGGCGGCAAGGCTATCAACGAGGCGCTCAGCCACTACGACATTCCCGTCGAGTTTAAGAACGGCCAGCGCGTGACTACGCCTGCCACCATGGACATCGTGCGCGAGGTACTGGGCGGCAAGGTCAACCAAGAGCTGGTTGCTGCCATCAACCACCACGGCAACCTGGCCGTGGGCGTGTCGGGCAGCGATGCCGGCACCCTTATCGCCGAGCCACTCGACCCAGAGCTCGGCCGCGTAGGCAAGGTCACGCACGTCAACACCGACTATATCGAGCGCCTGCTCGATAGCGAGTACATCCCCGTCATCGCTACCGTCGCGGCGGGGGAGGACGGCGGTTTCTTCAACATCAACGCCGATACCGCCGCCGGTGCCGTTGCCGCGGCGCTCCACGCGCATAAGGCAATCTTTTTGACCGACGTCGATGGCCTGTACAAGGACTTTAGCGACAAGGACTCGCTTATCTCCAACCTAACGCTCGACGAGGTCAACGAAATGCTCTACGGCGGCGAGGTCGATAAGGGCATGATTCCTAAGCTGCGTGCGGCCGTCGATGCGCTTACCGGCGGCGTATTTCGTGCCCACATCATTAACGGTACCACGCCGCATTCGCTGCTCCTGGAGCTGCTGACCGATGCCGGCGTCGGCACCGTGATCCATTCCACCGAGACGGCTTACGAGTTCGATACGCATCCGCATCCGCTTTCGACGTTTGCTGCGCGTCTGACCGAAAACCTTGACGAGGTCGAGAAGCTTCAGACGGTCTAGCTGACCCGCAGCCGCCCCATTCCTGCACCCATAGCCCCGCGCCGTCTGGCGCCCAACGAAAGGCATCCCATGTCACTTGCAGCTCAGCAATCGCTTGAATCCCATTACGTTATGCATACCTTTGGCCGCTCTCCGGTCGAGTTTGTCGAGGGTCACGGCATGAAGCTCACCGGCGACGATGGCCGTGAGTACCTCGACTTTCTTGCCGGCATCGGCGTGTGCAGCCTAGGTCATGGCGACCCGGCTGTGCTCTCGGCGCTCGAGGCACAGACCAAAAAGCTCATGCATGTCTCCAATTACTTCTACATCGAGCAGCGCGGACAGGTCGCGGCGCTGCTGTCCAAGCTTGCTAACGACGACGTAGATGGTGCGCGCGTGCTTGCCGATGCCATTGCCGTCGGCGATGAGACCACGGCAGCTGCTCTTGGTGCCCCGGCTGCGGATGAGCAGGTTTGGGAGACCTTCTTTGCCAACTCTGGCGCCGAGGCCAACGAGGGCTCGATGAAGCTCGCGCGCCTGTACGCCAAGCGTGCCGGTAATGGCGGCAACACCATCGTGTGCATGCGCGGCGGCTTCCACGGCCGTACGCTCGAGACCATTGCCGCCACCATGCAGGATTGGCTGCAGGACAGCTTCCGCCCGCTGCCGGGTGGCTTTGTGGCCTGCACGCCCAACGATGTGGACGAGCTGCGTGCGATCTTTAAGCAGCTGGGGAGCGAAATTTGTGCCGTGATGCTCGAGCCGATCCAGGGTGAGAGTGGCGTGCACCCCATGACCGAGGAGTTTATGGCGACAGCGCGCGACCTGGCACACGAAGTGGGCGCCGTGCTTATCGCCGACGAGGTCCAGTGCGGCATCTTCCGCTCCGGCAAGCCGTTTGCGTTCCAAACCTATGGCGTGGAGCCCGACATCATGAGCCTTGCCAAGGGCATTGCCGACGGCGTGCCCATGGGTGCCGTGGTGGCAAAGAAGGAAATCGCCGACGTCTTTAAGCCCGGCGATCATGGTTCGACCTTTGGCGGTAGCTGCCTGGCCATCACGGCGTGTGCCGCGACGCTCTCCGCGCTCGTGCGCGGCGATTATGCCGACCATGCTGCCAAGGTAGGCGCCTATATGGAGGCAAAGCTCGCTAAGCTGCCGCACGTGACCGAGGTGCGTGGCCGCGGCTTGATGCTCGGCTGTGATTTGGATGATGCTGCGGGCGATGCGCATGATATTGTTGCCCGCGCGCTGGCCGCCGGTGCCGTGATTAACGCTACGGGTGCCCATACGCTGCGTTTCCTGCCGCCGCTCGTCTGCGAGGAAGCCGACGTGGATAGTCTGATTGAGATCCTGTCGGGTGTCTTGGGCTAACGCGGTGCAATAACTCAATTTGGACCGGGTTCCGGACTGCTGACGTGCCCTATGCGGCATGATTCAGCGGTCTGGAGCCCGTTTTGCCTTAGATTTGCTAAGGCAAGGGGGACCTGCTGACCAAAAAACAGTAAATATGAGTACTGCTACCGATTTGGTAGCAGCAGTTTTGGACTAATAAGGCCAGATATCAAGTCGAAATGGCGATGAATACACGATTTTGATCTAACTGTTAGTCCTTATAATGGACATATGTTGCGTAACTTAAGCAAATACTGTCTTTTTATATGTTGCAAACAAAGTAGCAGTACTCATTTTTGCCATTTTTTGACCACGGCCTTTGTGACAGACGTGCTGGCGGGTTCGAATCCCATGCGCTGGGCATGAAAAAGGAAAGGCCTCCATCGCTGGAGGCCTATCAAATCAGTGGTGGGCGATGAGGGATGTCCGCGTGCGGCTCCGCCGCCCGCATCCGCTTCGTCGCTTCGCTCCTCGCGTGCTGCGCTGGAAAACGCTTCGCGTTTCCTCAGCTCCGCACCCTTGCGGGTTCGAATCCCATGAAATGGGCCCAAACAAAAACGGTCCCCTTTCGAGGACCGTTTCCAATTCAATGGTGGGCGATGAGGGATTCGAACCCCCAGCCTTGTGCGTGTAAAGCACCTGCGCTAACCGTTGCGCCAATCGCCCGTGCGGAGAGAGTATAGCAAAACAATCGCCTCATTCACCTCATATCCATTAAAGGTAACTGGCGCGTGTCACAGCGGAGCTGATTCAGTTGAGATTGCCTGAACATTCCGCCCCTCTTTACGCCCTCGGGTATACTCAAAAGCTACTGATTCGATTTGATGCCCAGCAACAGCAGAGGGGATAGTATATGTGCGGTTTTGTCGGTTTTGTCGGTGGGACGGATAACCAATCCGAGGTGCTCACCAAGATGATGGACCGCATCGTCCATCGCGGTCCCGACATGGGCGGTCAGTTTATCGACGGCCGCGTTGCCCTCGGCTTCCGCCGCCTGTCGATCCTCGACCTGACCGAGGCTGGCGCCCAACCCATGGCCAACGAGGACGGTAGCGTCGTCATTGTCTTCAACGGCGAGATCTACAACTTCCAAGAACTCCGTTCCGAGCTCGAGGCCAAGGGCTACAAGTTCCACTGCGGCGCCGACACCGAGAGCCTCCTGCACGGCTACGAGGAGTGGGGCGAGGCCGTACTCGATCGCCTGCGCGGCATGTACGCCTTCGTCATCTGGGACAAGAAGAAGAACAAACTCTTTGGCGCCCGCGATATCTTTGGCATCAAGCCGCTCTACTACTATCCCATGGCCGATGCGGGCGACGGCGCTCCGGGCGTGCTCTTTGGTTCCGAGATCAAGAGCTTCCTGGACTACCCGCACTTCCACAAGGCGGTCAACAAAAAGGCCCTGCGTCCGTACATGACGCTGCAGTATTCGGCAACCGAGGAGACCTTCTTCGAGGGGGTCTACAAGCTGCCGCCGGCGCATTACTTTACCGTAGACATCCCGACCGGCAAGATGAACATCGAGCGCTACTGGGATTGCGATTACTCTGCCGTCGAGAAGCCGTTCGAGGAGTACGTCGACGAGTTGGACGAGGTCGTGCACGAGAGCGTCGAGGCCCATCGCATCGCCGACGTCAAGGTCGCGTCGTTCCTCTCCGGCGGCGTCGACTCCAGCTACATCGCCGCTTGCCTCATGCCCGACAAGACCTTCTCGGTGGGCTTTGACTACAAGAACTTCAACGAGACTAACTACGCCAAGGAACTTTCTGACAAGCTCGGCATCGAGAATGTCCGCAAGATGATTACCGCCGACGAGTTCTTCGGTGCGCTCGAGGACATCCAGTATCACATGGACGAGCCGCAGTCCAACCTGTCTTCCGTGCCGCTGTGGTTCTTGGCCGAGATGGCCCGCAAGGACGTCACCGTCGTGCTTTCGGGCGAAGGCGCCGACGAGCTCTTTGGCGGCTACGCCTACTACGAGGACACGGTTCCGGTCCGCAAGTACAAAAAGATGGTGCCGCTGCCCATCCGTCGCGCGCTCGGTAACCTGGCGTTGCATATGCCGTACTTCAAGGGACATAACTTCCTGGTCAAGGGTGCCGAGATCCCTGAGAAGTCGTTCCTTGGACAGGCTCTGGTTTGGCCGGAGCGCGAGGTCGACGGCGTGCTCAAGCCCGAGTACAACACCGGCGATGGCGCCTTCGAGCTTGCCGCTCCCATCTATGCGCGCGTGAAAGGTCAGCCCGAGCTGGTCAAGAAGCAGTACCTGGACATGAACATGTGGCTCCCGGGCGACATTCTGCTCAAGGCCGACAAGATGTGCATGGCGCACTCGCTGGAGCTGCGCGTGCCCTTCCTGGACCGCAAAGTCATGGAGTTCGCCGAGCATATTCCCGACCGCTACCGCATCAACGAGAACGGCAACAAACAGGTACTCCGCCACGCTGCCAACAAGTCGCTGCCCGATGAGTGGGCCACCCGTCCCAAGGTGGGCTTCCCGGTGCCGATTGTCTACTGGCTGCGCGAGCAAAAGTGGTACGACTATGTCAAGGAGTACTTCACCGCGCCGTGGGCAAGCGAGTTCTTCGATACCGACGAGCTCATGCACCTGCTCGATCTGCACTTTGCGGGCAAGGGCGATTTCCAGCGCAAGATCTATACGCCGCTCGTGTTCCTGGTGTGGTACAAGCGCTTCTTTATCGACGAGGACCAGCCCGCTGTTCAGGCTGCCTAGCCTCGGCTTACGAACGCCTGCGCGTAACGGCTCCTCCGGGAGCCGTTTTTGCGTGGGTGCGTTTCAGTTACTATAAAAACCGTCCCTGCCAAATGGCTGAGAAAGGCGAAAGATGCACCATTCGGATTCCGCGACCGTGACCACGGTCGATACGCTTGCCAAGCTTCTCGATGTGTGCGGCGAGCTGCGCGCATCAGAGCAGGTTGACGAGCGTGCCGTGACCGGCTGCTCGTTTGATTCGCGCGCGGTCTCGGCAGGTGACGTGTTCTTTTGCAAAGGCGCTGCCTTTAAGCCCGCGTTTTTGAGTATGGCGCTCGATGCGGGCGCCGTCGCATTTGTGTGCGAGGAGTCGCTGGTCGAGTCTCTGGAGCCGCTGGCGAAGGAGAACGGCGCGGCGATGCTGGTCGTGGACAGCGTCCGCACGGCCATGGCCCTGTTGCCGCCGGAGGTCTACGACCGTCCCGACCACGACGTCAAGATCGTGGGCATCACCGGTACCAAGGGAAAGACCACGGCCGCTTTTATGCTCCAGTCGATTATCAAAGCGGCGGGCGAGTCCTGCGGCATGATCGGCTCGGTGAGTACCGACGATGGCATCGAGTGCTACGAGAGCACTAATACCACGCCAGAGGCCCCCGAGGTCTGGCGCCATATCGCCAACTGCCGTGAGTCCGGTCGCCAGTCCATGGTCATGGAGGTCTCGAGCCAGGCGCTCAAGTACCAACGCGTCGAGAATCTGCCGTTTGACGTGGCGTGCTTCCTCAACATCGGGCGTGACCACATCTCGCCGATCGAACACCCCACGTTTGAGGATTATTTTGAGAGCAAGCTCAGGATCTTTGACCAGGCAAAGACCGCCGTGGTGAACCTGGGCACCGAAGAGGTTGACCGTGTGCTGGAGGCAGCGTCGACGGCCGAGCGCTTGGTGACCGTTGGCGTCGAGCATCCCGAGGCAAGCCTGTGGGCAAGCGATGTCCGCATGGTCGGCTTTAACATCGAGTTTAACCTGCATGGCCTGTGTGCCGACGAGTCCGAGGCGGGGGAGAAGGTCCTGCTGGGTATCGCGGGCGACTTTAACGTGGAAAACGCGCTGGTCGCTATCGCCGCTGCGCACGAGATCGGCATCGGTATCGAGGCTATCAAGAAGGGCCTCTCCAAATTGCGCGTGCCTGGTCGCATGGAGGTTGTGGAGTCGAAGGATGGCCGCGTGATCTGCGTCGTTGACTATGCGCACAACCAGCTTTCGTTCCGTTCGCTTTTCTCGTCGGTCAAGCGCGCGTTTCCCACTAGTCCAGTCATTGCAGTGTTTGGCGCTGCCGGCGGCAAGGCGCAGGAGCGCCGCGAGCAGCTTCCGCGCGAGGCCGCACCATATTCCGACCTGATGATTTTTGCCAACGAGGACCCGGCTCACGAGGACCCGATGAAGGTCTGTCGCGAGCTTGCCGAACACGTTCCCGACGATACGCCGAACAAGATCATCCTCGATCGCGAAGCCGCTGTGCACGCGGCGTTCAAGGCGGCGCGCGAGGAGTACGTCAACCCCAATGCTCCCACCATTGTCTTGCTGCTGGCAAAGGGTGACGAGGAGCTCATGCACGTGGGTGACGAGTTCGTGCCCATCGAGAGCGACCTTTCGTTGGCCAATCGCCTGATCGATGTTACCCAGTTTGACTAATGAACCATGATGGCGAAGGCGCCCTGAGTGCGCTGTCGCCATAAACGTGTTCCCTCAATCAAAACATGCCGTCTAAGCCCAAACCCTTCTACGTAAACGGAGTAACCATGTCCCACAACACCCTGCCGACCGTCGCCGAGCTTTCGGGCGAGATGCGCGAGCGCTTGGCCAAGGTCAAGTACGTCTTTACCGACCTGGATGCCACGATGCTCGCACCCGGCTCGTGCGTGCTGCGCGACAACGACGGCAACCCCTCGACCAAACTCGTCGAGGCCGTCGTGGCACTTGCCCGCGCTGGTATTCAGGTGGTTCCCACCTCGGGCCGCAACCGTACCATGATCCACGAGGACGCGCGCGTGCTCGGCCTCAATTCCTACATCGGCGAGATGGGTGGCCTGGTCATGTACGACCTCAAGGCCAACGATTGGGAGTATCTGACCGGCGATATGCCCTACGACCCCTCTTGCGGTCTCACGCCGCACCAGGTGATCGAGCAGACCGGCGTGTGCGAGAAGATCCTCGCCCGCTGGCCGCACAAGATCGAGTATCACAACGACATGTCGACCGGCTACAAGTACCGCGAGGTCACCGTCGGCATGCGCGGCGATGTGCCCGACGATGAGGTCCAGGCCATCCTCGACGAGGCCGGCTGCGGCCTGGTGTGGGCCTGTAACGGTCACCTGACGCATCTGTCCAAGCCGACGACGCTCGAGCTCGATCGCGTCGAGGACGGTCGCGCGTTCAACATCAACCCCGCGGGTCTCAACAAAGGCGTCGCCATTGCGCGCTTCTGCGAGCACCTGGGGATCGAGCGCGAGGAGACGCTCGCGCTCGGCGACTCCGAGTCCGACTTCTACATGGCCGATCACGTGGGCACGTTCTGTCTGGTCGAGAATGGCCTGACGAGCGCCGGCGCGCCCGAGTTCCTGGCTGCTTGCGAGAACGCTTTCGTTACGCGCGGCAAAATTGTCGACGGTTGGGCGGCGACGGCAGAGCTGCTGGTCGCGGCGCGTTCGTAGCGCGGCGTCGCCGCACTTGGATATGTCTTTTCGAGAGAGACTGGTGAGGTAATGTCCGATATCGAGAATCCGGCAGGCGACACGCGCCCGATCGGTGTGTTCGATTCTGGCCTGGGCGGTCTGACGGTTGCGCGCGCCATCGCGACGGCGCTGCCGCACGAGTCCGTCTACTACTTCGGCGACACCAAACGCTGCCCCTACGGCACGCGCACCGAGGATGAGGTGCGCTCGTTTGCGTTGCAGGCGGGCCGTTGGCTGTCGAAGCACGACGTCAAGATTATGGTCATCGCCTGCAACACGGCGACAGCTGCGGCCTTACGTCTGGCCCAGCAGGTGCTCGACGTTCCCGTGATCGGCGTGATCGCGCCGGGTGCCCGTGCGGCAATCAACAGCACCCGTTCGCGTCGCGTGGGCGTGCTCGCCACCAACCTCACCATTCGCTCGGGCGCCTACACGCGCGCCATTCAGGATCTAGATGCCGGCGTCGATGTATACGGCTGTCCTGCCTCGAGCTTTGTCGAGGTTGTCGAACACGAGCTCGCCTCGGGTGCACATCTGCAGGAACAGTGGCTTGAGAACGAGGACATCTTCGATACGCCTGCCGTGCGTGCGCTGGTGGGTGCCACGGTTGAGCCGCTGCGCGACCACGGTATCGATACCGTGGTGCTCGGCTGTACGCATTTTCCGCTGTTGGTGGGACCTATCCGCCATGCGCTGGGGCCTGGGGTGCGCGTCGTGAGTTCCGCCGAGGAGACCACACGCGAGCTGACCGATATCCTCACGCGCCGCGAGCAGCTGGCGGGCGACGCCGCCGAGCCGCAGCATCGTTTTGCCACGACGGCCGATAACATTGCCGAGTTTGCGGTGGCGGGCAGCTTTATCTTTGGTCAGCCGCTCAAGAGCATCGAACACATCGATATCGATGAGCTGCAATAGATGTAAGGCAGCCGCCAAAGCTTTCGCCACATCTTTTGCCGAAAGGATATTTCTATGGAGTACATGCAGGTCAACCGCGCTAACGGCCGCGCCGCCAACGAGCTGCGCCCCGTCAAGCTCACCCGTGGCGTCATGAAGCACGCCCACGGCTCGTGTTTGGCCGAGTTCGGTGACACGCGCGTGCTGTGCGCCGCCACTATCGAGGAGGGCGTGCCGGGCTGGCGAAAGGGAGCTAAGGCCGGCTGGGTGACCGCGGAATACGCCATGCTGCCGGCGTCGACCGGCAAGCGCTGCAAGCGCGAGCACGCCAACCGCAAGGGCCGCTCCATGGAGATCGAGCGCCTCATCGGTCGCAGCCTGCGTACCGTCGTCAATATGAAGGCACTCGGCGAGTACACCGTTACCGTCGACTGCGACGTGATTCAGGCCGATGGCGGCACGCGTACAGCGAGCATCACCGGCGCCTGGGTGGCGCTGCGCGACGCCCTCGCCATGTGGGTCGAGGCGGGCAAGATCGAGCGCATCCCGCTTATCGGCCAGGTGGCTGCCATCTCCATGGGCGTTGCCGACGGCAATACGCTGCTTGACCTCGATTATTCCGAGGACAGCCATGCCGAGGTCGACATGAACCTCGTCGCCACCGACACCGGCGAGATGATCGAGCTCCAGGGCACCGGCGAGCAGGCGCCCTTTGACCGCAAACGCCTCAACGCCCTGCTCGACCTGGGCGACAAGGGTATCGCCGAGCTCATCGAGCTTCAGCGCCAAGCCATCGCCTAACCTGCCAAAAAGGGACAGGTTTATTTTGGTAGGTTTTATCTGCTGAAATGCTGCGTTGAAAGGTCCGATCGCCTGAGAGGGGAGAGGTCAAGTGCCCAAACGCCCCTCACGCGGCTTGCTATAGAGACAAGGAGGCCAGTTATGGCACTTGAGAAGATCGACATCGACACCCTCGACCCGGCGGCGACCATCGTCGTGGCAACCGGAAACGCTCATAAGCTCACCGAGATCGAGGCCATTTTGGGCAAGGGCATGCCCGAGGTGCGCTTTGTGGCGCTCGGCCAGCTGGGCGATTTTGAGGACCCCGAGGAAAACGGCACGACGTTTTTGGAGAACGCCATCATCAAGGCGCAGGCTGCCGTCGAAGAGACGGGGCTCATGGCCATTGCCGACGATTCGGGCTTGGTCGTCGACGCGCTGGACGGTGAGCCCGGTGTGTATAGCGCGCGCTACGCGGGCGTTCACGGCGACGATACCGCCAACAATGCCAAGCTGCTCGTGAATCTGGATGGCGTGGCAGATGAGGATCGTACCGCGCGCTTTATGAGCGTCGTCGCGCTCATCGACACGGACGGTCTGGTTACCTATGGCGAGGGCGCCTGCGAGGGCGTTATCGCGCACGAGGGCCGCGGCGACCATGGTTTTGGCTATGACCCGCTGTTCCTGCCGGTCGACACGCCGGGCAAGACCATGGCCGAGCTGACGGCTGACGAGAAGAACGCCATCAGCCATCGTTTCCACGCGCTCGAGCATCTGTCCGCCAAGCTGACGGGCGAGGAGTAGGCCATGCGTGCGGTGGTGCAGCGCGTGCTCAACGCCGGCGTGACGGTCGACGGCGAGTGCGTGGGCCGCATTGGACGCGGCTACCTGGTGCTGCTGGGTGTGGGCCATGGCGATACGCGTGCCGAGGCCGACAAGCTGTGGGGCAAGCTCCGCGGGCTGCGTATCAACGAGGACGAGAACGGCAAGACCAATCTGGCACTTGCCGATGTCGACGGCGAGGTGCTCGTGGTGTCGCAGTTCACGCTGTTCGCCGACTGCCGCCACGGTCGCCGCCCATCGTTTACGGATGCCGGCGCACCCGATGTTGCCAACGAGCTCTACGAGTACTTCCTGACGCTTGTGCACGAGGACGTTGAGCATGTGGTGCACGGCATTTTTGGCGCCGATATGAAAGTCGACTTGGTCAACGACGGCCCATTCACCATCGTCTTGGACACCGACAACCTTTAGGTTACGCGGTATTACCAAACCGCGTAACTACTCGACGCTGCACGGCCACCATTCGGCCAATCTGTCGCTCAAACCGTCGCTCGCGTACAAAAGTACGCGTCGCTCCTCTTTCGCGACACCTTGGCTCGAATGGTGGTCGTTCGCTGACGTGAACTAGTCATGCGAGGTTGTCGTCTGGTACGAATTTGGGACGGGGCTTATTTAACTACTTGCGTATGGCGGCAGCAGGGTGCTATAGTATTAGAGTTTTGTCTATCTTAGGGGTATTATCCCCTTTTTGAATTGCACCTTCTGGAGGCCCTGTTCATGGAAGAGATGGAAGTCAATCACGTCGACGACATCCACGAGAAGCTGACCGATATGGTGGGCGATCGCGTCAAGGTTAAGGCCAACATGGGCCGCACCCGCGTCGTCGAGCGCATGGGCACCATCAAGAGCGTCCACCCCGCCGTCTTTATCGTCGAGGTTGACGAGCGTCGCGGCCGCAAGTCACGTCAGTCCTACCAGTACATCGATGTCCTCACCGGCCAGGTCGAGCTGTTCGACCCCGAGAGCGGCGAGCATATCTTTACCCCGCTTGGCAATCAGCTCGAGGAGCATTAACGGTGACCGATCGGTCCCTGACTCTTTCCGCGCCGGCAAAGATCAACCTCTACCTGGGGGTTCATACCGAGCGCGATGACCGCGGCTACCACAGGGTCGATTCCCTGATGGCAGCCGTCGGTCTTTCCGATACCGTGACGGTCACGCCGGCGCAGGCGCTGACCGTCCAGACGGTTCCGGCATCAGATTTTCCCATGCAAAAGAACACGGCGTATCGGGCTGCGGTTGCTATGGCCGAGCATTATGGTCGCGAGGCAAACATCTGCGTGACGATTGAGAAGCGCATTCCATTGTGCGCCGGCTTGGGCGGCCCCTCGACGGATGCTGCCGCGGTCATTGTCGCCTTGGCGAAGCTCTGGGGCATTGATCGCACCGACCCAGCGCTCGATGACATTGCGCGGGGCATTGGTGCCGACGTCCCGTTCTTTTTGCACGCGAGCCCTGCGTTTTACGTGGGTGGGGGAGACGTGCTGGCAACCGAGTATCCCGCACTACCCGCGACACCCGTCGTGCTGGTTAAGCCGCGGAAGGCAAGCGTTTCAACAATTGAAGCCTATCGACGTTTTGACGAGGCCCCGGTGCCTGCGGACAAGCCCGGCGCGATGGCTTCTGCCTTGCGTGCCGGTGATGCCGAGACGGCATATGCGCTCATCCATAACAACCTGGGTGTCATTTCCGCACAGATGGAGCCGCAGATTCAAACGGTTCTCGATTGGCTGCGTAAACAGGACGGCACCGTTGCTGTAGATGTGTGCGGATCGGGTGCCTGCTCGTTTGCCATTTGCGACACCGCTGCCACGGCCGAAAGGCTTGCCGATGCTGCCCAGCAAAATGGCTGGTGGGCCTGCGCGACTGAGCTTATTCCCAACACGGTCCAAATCGACACGCCAAAGAAATAAAAATTTCTCTAGCACGCGGCGAAAATCTTTGTTACTATAGTCGAGCTAACGGGTTGTGGCTCAGTTTGGTAGAGCACTGCGTTCGGGACGCAGGGGTCGCTGGTTCAAATCCAGTCAACCCGACCAGAGCATGAGGAGGGACCGCTTCTTGCGGTCCCTTTTTTTAGCTAGTGTTGTGATACCGCGATACCCGCGGTATACTCATTCGAGCTTGTCTCGCTGTATTGTGGAGGTCTACATGTTTGGACTGAGGGCTCCTGAGCTCATCATTATTCTCGTCGTTGTCCTGATTATCTTCGGGCCCAAGAACCTGCCGAAGCTCGGCAAGTCCCTCGGCTCTACCGTCAAGAATATCCGCGAGGGTATGGAGGGCGACGATAAGGCCGAGACCAAGCAGGCCGAGGAGGTCGTGGTCGAGCAGTCCGAGGAGGACAAGGAGATCGCTGAGCTCGAGGCCAAGCTCGCTGCTGCCAAGAAGAAGCAGGCAGAGGACAGCGACGCGGACGCAGAGTAGTCCCATCCCTTTGGGGTGAGCACCTGACCGGCTTGCCCGCAGGCTAGCCGGTCTTTTTCGTTTTGTTGACAGTTGATTGTTTGATCAGAGTTGGGGAGATATCCGTATGGACGCAAGCCAGATCGTACTGACCGCTGAGGGCCGCCAGAAGCTCGTCGAGGAGCTCGCTTGGCGTGAGGGCGATTACGCCAAGGAGATCGTCGAGGACATCAAGGAAGCCCGCGCGTTCGGCGACCTTTCGGAGAACTCCGAGTACGACGCCGCTAAGGACAAGCAGGCCCAGAACGCCGCTCGTATTGCCGAGATCCAGGCCATCCTCGCCAACGCTCAAGTTGCTGCCACCACAGGCGACCTGACCGTCTCCATCGGTTCCACCGTTTCGCTGATTGATCCCAACGGTGAGGTCATGGAAGTCACGCTCGTCGGTACCACCGAGACCAACTCGCTCGAGCACAAGATCTCCAACGAGTCTCCGGTCGGCCATGCCATCATCGGTCACGGCGAGGGCGACTCCGTCGAGGTCGTTACGCCTTCCGGCAAGACTCGCGTCTACACCATCGCCAAGATCGCACGCTAGACCACGGTCCCGCGTAAAGGTATGTTTTCGCTCCCTGGGACCGAATCCTGGGGAGCGTTTTAGTTTGAGGAGCTAACTTATGGCAGAGAACCAGAACGCCGCAGATCAGGCATCGACGCTCAACGACGAGCGCGCCACCCGCCTGGCCAAGCGCGCCGCCCTGTTCGAGGCGGGCCAGAACCCCTATCCCGAGCACTCTGAGCTTGAGGACTACGTCGCCGATATCGAGGCTAAGTACGCCGAGCTTGCCGATGGCGAGGACACCGAGGACGTCGTGAAGATCGCCGGCCGCGTGGTCGCCAAGCGCGGTCAGGGCAAGATCATGTTCATCGTCGTGCGCGATGCGACTGCCGAGATTCAGCTGTTCTGCCGCATCAACGACATGGACGAGGTCGCCTGGAATACGCTCAAGGCCCTCGACCTGGGCGACATCCTGGGCGTGACCGGCGTGGTCGTGCGCACCCAGCGCGGCCAGCTTTCCGTTGCCCCTAAGAGCGCGACCCTGCTTTCAAAGGCCGTTCGTCCGCTGCCCGAGAAGTTCCACGGTCTTTCCGACAAGGAGACCCGCTATCGCCAGCGCTATGTCGACCTGATCGCCAATGACGACGTTCGCGAGACCTTCCGTAAGCGTTCACAGATTCTCTCCACCTTCCGTCGCTTTATGGAGTCCGACGGCTACATGGAGGTCGAGACCCCCATCCTGCAGACCATCCAGGGCGGCGCTACTGCCAAGCCGTTCATTACCCACTTCAACGCGCTCGATCAGGAGTGCTACCTGCGTATTGCCACCGAGCTCCACCTCAAGCGCTGCATCGTCGGTGGTTTTGAGCGCGTGTTCGAGATCGGCCGCATCTTCCGTAACGAGGGCATGGACCTTACCCACAACCCCGAGTTCACCACGATGGAGGCCTACCGTGCCTTCTCCGACCTCGAGGGCATGAAGGCGCTCGCCCAGGGTGTCATTAAGGCAGCTAACAAGGCCATCGGCAACCCCGAGGTCATCGAGTACCAGGGCCAGACCATCGACCTTTCTGGTGAGTGGGCCAGCCGTCCCATGACCGACATCGTCTCCGACGTGCTCGGCAAGCAGGTCACCATCGACACGCCGGTCGAGGAGCTTGCTGCCGCCGCGCGCGAGAAGGGCCTGGAGATTAAGCCCGAGTGGACCGCCGGCAAGATTATCGCCGAGATTTACGATGAGCTGGGCGAGGATACCATCGTCAACCCGACCTTCGTGTGCGATTATCCCATCGAGGTCAGCCCGCTCGCTAAGCGTTTTGAGGACGACCCGCGTTTGACTCACCGCTTTGAGCTGGTCATCGCCGGCCACGAGTACGCCAACGCATTCTCCGAGCTCAACGACCCGGTCGACCAGGCTGAGCGCTTTGCTGCCCAGATGGCCGAGAAGGCCGGCGGCGACGACGAGGCCATGGAGTATGACGAGGACTACGTGCGCGCCCTCGAGTACGGTATGCCTCCCGCGGGCGGCATTGGCATCGGTATCGACCGCGTGGTCATGCTGCTTACTAACCAGGCTTCTATCCGCGATGTCCTGCTGTTCCCGCATATGAAGCCCGAGAAGGGTTTCCAGTCCGGTGCCGCTGCCGCCAAGGCTGCAGAGGCCGGCAACGCCGCGAGCCCGTTCGTTAAGTCGCTTAAGCCCACGCTCGATTACTCCAAGATCGCCGTTGAGCCGCTGTTCGAGGAGTTCGTCGACTTTGATACCTTCTCCAAGAGCGATTTCCGCGCTGTGAAGGTCAAGGCATGCGAGGCCGTCAAGAAGTCCAAGAAGCTGCTGAACTTTACGCTCGACGACGGTACCGGTACCGACCGCACCATCCTCTCCGGTATTCACGCTTATTACGAGCCCGAGGACCTGGTCGGCAAGACCTTGCTCGCCATCACCAACCTGCCTCCGCGCAAGATGATGGGCATCCCCAGCTGCGGCATGCTCATCAGTGCCATCCACGAGGAGGATGGTGAGGAGCGCCTCAACCTGATCCAGCTCGACGCCTCCATCCCCGCCGGCGCAAAGATGTACTAATTGGTTCCGCCGTTCTACCGAACGGCGGACCAGTCGACGCTGCGCGCCGCCCAGGGCGACAATTTGTCATTCAAAAGGCAAGGCATGACCAGAAGGTCTATGCCTTGCCTTTTTCATGCCAACTTGTTCGCCCTGGACGTCGCTCGCTGGCGTTGCCAAAACATCGGCGTTGCCGGAGTAGTCATTGGGGACGTACTTAAACGACTAGTCATTTAAGTACGTCCATTACAGTCGAAATTGTCAGCCCGGGACCGTCTCGGGCTACGATTGAGGCGCGCCCAGAACGGGCCGCCGACCGGGCGCCCGCGCACGGCCGAACGTCCCTGCCCCCG
>NZ_CZAQ01000030.1:0-5155 GCF_001404695.1 Collinsella aerofaciens
CAGTTGGTGAAAGTACGTTAGCGGGGTCGGCGAAAGCGCGTTGGCGCATTCGGCGAGATACGTTTGCGAAAGTGGTTGGTTTTAGATTAGCGCTAACATCGGGGCGCTACGGCGAGTACTACCGGGCCTGCAGGGCGCGGGGCATGGGGCACGGGCGGGCGCTCAAGGCCGTCGCGAGGAAGCGGCTCAGGGCGATATACGCCGTGATGCGCGACCGGGTGCCCTACCGGGAGTAGCCCCGACGGTTGACAAAACTATAGGAACACCCAATGACTAGGCCGCTTGCCTGCGATTTTTGACCGTTGGGCGGGCTTGCCGCCCTTGCCGCAAAAACGTTTTTGCATATCGGGTACAACGGACTTTACGTGAGTAAAGTGCGCGTCGCGTCCACGTGTCGCGTTTTTAAAGGAGGCCCCATGCCCGGTGTTACCCCTGCAGATGTTTTGTCCAACTTTGGTATTACGCTGGTCGAAGATCCCGCCGAGAATCAGCCCCGCCTGCTGGTCGATCTACCCGCCGCGGAGCTCGTCGAGCACGCTATCCGCCGCGAAGAAGGCCGCATGGCATCCAACGGCGCGCTGGTGATCGAGACGGGGGAGCGCACTGGTCGTTCCCCCAATGACCGCTTTATCGTTGACACGCCCGACGTGCACGACAAGATCGCCTGGGGCGCCGTCAACCGACCGCTTTCGATCGAGAGCTACGAGACCATCAAGGCCGGCATCGTCGACTACCTCAACGAGCGCGACGTGTTCGTCACCCGCGGCATGGCCGGCGCCGACCGCAACCACACGCGCCGACTGCTCGTCGCCTGCGAGCGCGCCAGCCAGGCACTCTTCATTAAGCAGATGCTCGCCCGCCCGCTTGCCCGCGAAATCGCGCGCACCGGCGAGCCGGACTTCTGTGTGCTCGCCGCGCCGGGCTACCAGTGCGATCCCGCCATCAAGGGCCTCAACTCCAGCGCCGCCGTGGTCATCAACTTCCAGGAGCGCGTGATCCTGGTTGCCGGCACCGGTTACTCCGGCGAAATCAAAAAGTCCATTTTCAGCGTCATGAACTACCTGCTGCCCGTCGAGGATGACGTGCTGCCCATGCACTGCTCGGCCAGCATGGACCCCGTCACGCACGAGACCGCCGTGTTCTTTGGCCTGTCCGGCACCGGCAAGACCACGCTTTCGGCCAACCCCACGCGCCTGCTGATCGGCGACGACGAGCACGGCTGGTCCGACATGGGCATCTTCAACATCGAGGGCGGCTGCTACGCCAAGTGCGAGGGCCTGGACGCGTTCCATGAGCCCGAGATCTTCAACGCCGTTCGCTTTGGCGCCATCTGCGAAAACGTGGTGCTCGATGAGAATCGCAAGCCCAACTACGACGACGTCTCCATCACGCACAATACGCGCGTGGCCTATCCCGTTGAGCATATCCCCAACGCGTGGACCAAAGGCATGGGCACCACCCCGAGCGTCGTGCTGTTTTTGACTTGTGATGCCTTTGGCGTGCTGCCGCCCATCTCGCGCCTGACGGCCGACGCCGCCATGTATCACTTTGTGACGGGCTTTACGGCTAAAATCCCCGGCACCGAGGTCGGCGTCACCGAGCCCACGCCCACGTTCTCCTCGCTGTTTGGTGAACCGTTTATGCCGCTCGACCCCATGGTCTATGCCAAGATGCTCGGCGAGCGTATCGCCGACGGCCGCACGCGCGTCTATCTGGTCAATACTGGCTGGATCGGCGGCGGTTATGGTGTGGGCCATCGCATCGAGCTTGCCTACACGCGCGCCCTGGTGGCCCGCGCCCTCGACGGTACCATCGAGGACAGCGAGTTCGTGCACGACGAAATCTTTAACGTCGACATTCCCACTACGTGCCACGGTGTGCCCGACGGCATCCTGGTGCCGCGCCAGTCTTGGCAGAGCACCGCGCGCTACGACGAGGCAGCGCACAACCTGGCGGTGATGTTCGAGGAGAACTTCGAGAAGAAGTACTCGCACCTGCCCGAGTCCGTCAAGGCCGCCGGCCCGCACGCACAGGTGCCCGCCGACGCCCGTCATCGCGGCCGCGGCCTGCTGGGACTCCGCCACTAGCGTCGCCTCAGACCCAAAACCACCACAAAGGGGACAGGCACCATTGTGGTGGTTTTGCTCACGCGGATGACTTGGGTTACAATACGCCTGACATATCGTCCCCTTCTCCGGATGGGGACAGCGCAAGCGCTCTTGTGACGGCACCGTAGGACTTTGAAGGTGGCCGTTGTAAGGGCGCTTTTTGTTTGAGCGCCCGTGTTGGCACGAATCGTGAAAGGAACACGTATGAAGAGCTTTATTGCCGAGGATTCATTTTGGGAGCTGTTTCCGCAGGCGGCAATCGGTGTTGTGGTCGTGGAGGGCATGAAGCCCGCGGCTCAGATTCCTCAAGAGGACGTGGACGCGATTGCAGCGCTGCTCGACCGTGCCAATATCGATGCGGAGCGCCATCTGACCAGCGATACTATCAGCGAAAACGCACCGGTCAAGGCATGGCGCGAGGCCTATCGTCTGTTCAAGACCAAAAAGGGCGCGCGTTGCTCAATCGAGAACCTGCTCAAACGCGTGCTCAAAGGTAAGCCGGTGGGGCACATTACGCCTGCGGTGGACATCTACAACACGGTATCGCTGTCCTACGCGCTGCCCGTTGGCGGCGAGGATCTGCATGCGATTGAGGGAGATCTTCGCTTGAAGGTGACCGACGGTGGCGATGCGTTCCTGCCGCTTGGCGAGGAAGCGGATGACCCGACGCTGCCCGGCGAGCTCGCCTATATCGACGATGCGGGCGCCGTGTGCCGCTGCTGGAACTGGCGCGACGGCGTTCGAACGGCTCTGTCCGACGATTCGGCCGACGCGTTCCTGGCGATTGAGTGCGTAGAGCCCGAACGCATGGGGGACTGTCAGGCCGCCATCGACCGTCTTGCCGATTTGCTCGAGTGCTATCTGGGAGCGACGGTTGTCGTTAAGACGCTTGTGACCCGCGATAACCCGCGAGTGGAGCTGTAACTCGGCCCAAACCACTACACAAACCACCACAAAGGTGCCTGTCCCCTTTGTAGTGGTTTTTATGTTGATGAGTTAACAAATGAGGCGCGCAGGGCTGGCGTTCGCTGGGTACAGTTAAGATGTTTACCCGTTAGCATTATGCAAGCGAAAGGCGGTTGTCTCCCATGCAGCAGAGCGACGAGACACGTTTCGAGGACTTTGTCGGACTGATCAGCGGACTCTACAAGGAGATCAAGCGCATTAAGACATCTGAGGGCGCAAGGCTGGGCCTTAAGGGCTCCGACATCATGTGCCTGTACTATCTTGAGCGCAGCAAGGACGGCCTGACTGGCGCCGACCTCGCCCGCATGGCTGGCGTGACCCGCGCTGCCGTCTCGCGCACGCTGGCGCATCTGGAGGAGGGCGGCTACGTCGAGGTTGACGACTCGGGTGATGCGGCCGTCAAGTACCGTGCCCCGGTGCGCCTGACTGCCCTGGGCGGCGAGAGCATGAGCGAGGCCGATCGCATCATTCGCGATGTGCTCGATACCACCGGCAAGGCCATGGGCGTGGAGCAGCGCGAGCAGATGTATGCGTCGCTGCGTACGATTCTCAACACCCTGCGCGAGATCTAAGGCCGCCTAGGCATTTGCTTCCCATTAACAACTGCATCGTCCCGTTTGAGCGCGTATACCGTGCCGGGGCGTTGCTGTCAAAATTCCCTGCGCGGGACTTGCGCAAGAAAGGATTCGCTATGTCCGTCCGCATTATTACCGATTCCGCAAGCGATATGTCGCCGGCCGAGCACCCGGCACTGGCCGTTTTGCCGCTGTCCGTCACCTTTGGCACCGATGTGTACATGGATGGCGTCGACATCGATCACCAGCGCTTTTACGAGATGCTCGTGGAGCGCGATGAGCTGCCCAAGACCGGCCAGGTCAACCCGTACGCGTTTTCGCAGGCTATCGCCGAGGTTCGTGAGGCTGGCGATGAGGCTGTGATTATTACCGTGGGCGCTAAGCTCTCGGGCACCAATCAGAGCGCCCGTACCGCACTAGCCGAGGCGCCGGGCGGCGACGTGTACGTGGTAGATAGCAACAACGTCACCCTGGGTGAACGCATCCTGGTTGAGTATGCGTTGCGCTTGGTGGACGAGGGCCGTAGTGCGGCCCAGATCGCGGCCGCGGTCGAGGCCGTGCGCGACCGCGTGGTGGTTATCGGCCTACTCGAGACGCTGGAGTACCTGGTGCGCGGCGGTCGTCTGTCTGCTGCGGCCGGCGCCGTGGGTACGTTGCTCAACGTAAAGCCCGTGGTGGCTGTCGAGGACGGTCTGATCGTGCAGCTGGGCAAGGCGCGCGGTTCCAAGAACGGCCGCAACCTGCTGAACCAAAAGGTCGAAAAGGCGGGCGGCATCGACTTTTCCATGCCGCTGGCGCTCGGCTATACGGGCCTTTCGGATGCGGTGCTCAAGAAGTATATCGAGGACAGCGCAGCACTGTGGGCTGGCCACACCGAGGGCGAGCTGCCCGTTCACACCATCGGTGCCACCATCGGCACCCACGTAGGCCCCGGCGCCGTAGCCGTAGCCTTCTTCCAGCCCGCCAACTAACCGACCCGCCATAAACCACCACAAAGGGGACAGGCACCTTTGTGGTGGTTTATGCTTTTCCGGGTGGAAGGGAGCGAGCGATGGCGTCTGAGGGCTTTTTTGAACGGGTGTACGAGGTAGTCGAGCAGATCCCCGAGGGGATGGTCGCCACGTATGGCCAGGTGGCGCTGCTTGCCGGTCGTCCACGAAGTGCGCGGTACGTGGGGTATGCCCTTCATGGCAATCCGCGTCCCGGCGAGATTCCCTGTCACCGCGTAGTGTTTGCCGACGGGCACATATGCGAGGGTTTTGCTTTTGGCGGTCCCGATGCTCAACGTGAGCTTTTGCTAGGGGAGGGTGTGGCGTTTAAGGACGACATGCACGTCGACTTGGCCGCCTGTCGCTGGCCTGCCGGACTCTAGCAGCTCTGTCGTGGCGAAAACCACCACAAAGGTGCCTGTCCCCTTTGCGGTGGTTTTCCGTTGCAGGTTTACCGGGGCTAACTTATGGAGAACGTATGGCGGCGCATATTGACGCAACAAAGTAAACCACGGTG
>NZ_CZAQ01000030.1:5410-24774 GCF_001404695.1 Collinsella aerofaciens
TGAGCTATCGATTGCTTTAGGGCGGGCGCCATGGCGTCCCGAACCTCGGCCAGAGTCTGCTCGGCGATCTCGTTGGCGCGACGGTTGCCCTCGTGCAGGACGTCCTTCACATAGTCCAGATCGTTCTCGTAGCGCTGGCGGCGCTCGCGAATCGGCGCGAAGTACTCGTTGACGGCCTCGGTCACGTACTTCTTGAGCTGGCCGGAGCCGCCCATGCCAATCTCCTCGGCAATCTCGACCTCGGAACGGCCGGTGCAGATGGCAGCCGTCGAAAGCAGGCCGGACACGCCGGGACGGTTCTCGGGGTCGAACGTGATCATGCGCTCGGAGTCGGTCTGGCTCTTCTTGATGCGCTTGGCCGTCTCCTCGGCAGTCATCGAGATATTGATGGCGTTGCCGTAGCTCTTGCTCATCTTGCGACCATCCAGGCCGGGCAGCAGCGGGGTCTCGGACAACAGCGCGTCGACCTCGGGGAACACCTTGCCGTAGCGGTTGTTAAAGCGGCGGGCGATGGTGCGGGTGAGCTCGATGTGCGGCAGCTGGTCGCGACCGACGGGCACCACATTGCCCTTGCAGAACAGGATGTCGCAGGCCTGGTGCACCGGGTAGGTGAGCAGAAGGCCGGTGAGCTCGTGGCCCGAGGCCTCCATCTCGGCCTTGACGGTGGGGTTGCGTGCCAGCTCGGCCTCGGAGACCAGCGACAGGAACGGCAGCATGAGCTGGTTTGCGGCGGGCACGGCGGAGTGCGCGTAGATCATGGTCTTGTCGGGGTCGATACCGCAGGCAAGGTAGTCCATGACCATGTTGTACACGTTGTCCTGGATGTGCTCGGTGGTGTCGCGGTCGGTGATGACCTGGTAGTCGGCGATGAGCACGTTGGTCTTGGCTCCCATGTTCTGCAGCTCAACGCGGCCCTTGAGGGTGCCAAAGTAGTGGCCAAGGTGCAAGCGTCCGGTGGGGCGGTCGCCGGTAAGCATGGTGAACTTCTCGGGCGTCTTGGCCAGGCCCTCGCGAATGGCGCTGCTCTTTTGCAGCGCTACTTCGTAGCTGTTCTCGTTTGGCATGATTGCTCCTAACGTATGTTCATGGCTCAAGATGATAACGCGTTTATTGGAGGGGCGGGGCGTAAGTAGGCGAGGGACGGGAGAGGGGTGGCTTGTGCAATGGGTTCGGCGCGGCCGCACTTGGCCAACGGTGCCTTGGCACATCCTCGGCAGCTTGCCCTAGAGCTTGTGGTGGCGCTCTTCTTTGCGCTCTTCGGCGGCCTGCTCCTCCTGCTTAAAAGCGGGGTCGTCGGGGGTTACCAGCTCGTCCTCGTGTGTGCGCTTGTTGTAATGGTGGCGCAGCACGGGCTCAAACAGATGCAGGTGCTTGGCGAAGGCCGCCGAGCCAATGGCGAGTACGATAAAGATAAGCACGCGCATGGGGACCTCGACCTGATTGATGGCGACGGCGCCGGCCGAAAGCATAATGCACCAGGCATAGATGAGCAGTACGGCCTGCTTTTGGTTGTAGCCCTCTTGAATGAGGCGGTGGTGGATGTGGCCCTTGTCGGCCTGCCCAATGCTAATGTGGGCGCGCTTGCGGCGCACGATGGCGCTAAACGTGTCGATGATGGGCACGCCGGCTACGATGAGCGGGATGATGAGCGAGGTGAGCGCGGCGGTGCGGCTCACGTTGAGCAGCGAGATGGAACCCAGCGCAAAGCCCAGAAGCAGCGACCCCGAGTCGCCCAAGAAGATACTCGCGGGGTTGAAGTTATAGCGCAAGAAGGCGAGGCACGAGCCAAAGAGCGCGATGGAGAGCGCGGCGGCGTCGATGCGACCCGAGAGCACGGCGACCGAAAACATGGTGAACGACGCGATGCCGCAGATGCCCGTGGCCAGACCGTCGAGGCCGTCGATAAGGTTGATGATGTTGGTGAACGCCACCAGGTAGACCACGGTGATGGGGTAGGCGAGCCAACCGAGCATGATCTCACCGGGGGCAAACGGATTGACGATGACGCCGATGCGCAGGCCGCCCACGCAGGCGATGAGCGCGGCGAGGACCTGGCCGGCCAGTTTTTGCTTGGGCTTGAGCTGGTAGACGTCGTCGATCACGCCGGTCGCAAAGATGACGGTAAAAGAAAGCGCAAGTATGGGGTAGCTGATGTGCAGACGTGGGTGGGGCACCAAAACGGGCGGCCAGCCCAGGTACCAGGTGCCTAGGATTTGCACAATACAGGCAACGACCAGGCCCAAAAACACCGCCGTTCCGCCCAAACGCGGGATGGGCTTGGTGTTGATGCGGCGCTTAGAAGGATAGTCGACGGCGTCGAGCTTAATTGCCAAGCGCTTGACCAGGGGCACCGTGAGGAAGGTCGTGATGAAGGCCGCCGCTGCCACGCATAGATACGGTATGTAGCTCGGGGATGAAGCCATGAATCTAAAAACCGCCAAGCGTCGAAGGAAAAGGTCAAAGGTTGCTAAGCGCAAAGGGCATAGCCGAACCATGATACTCGACCAAGGGGGGTGCATGGAATTGCACGCAGCGATAATCACGCGCTTACCAGATATTAGGGTATTGTCGATGGCTTGTCGGGATACCGGCGGGAATCCATATGGGCTGTAATGGTGGTTTTCGGCAAATGAAAACCACCCCCCACGTTACGAAAATGAACCCACCTAAAACAGGTGGGTGCCCTCATCGACTGTTCCAGCGTCCTTAACAACGAAGGATACCTGTACTAGGTACGACTGTGTGGGCTCCCTAAATAAACGCGACGGTTCACCCAGTTGCTCCGCGGGGGGCGGAATACCTACATCATAAAGCGGCACTTTGTCGATTCCAGTCTTGACATTATAAAAATCGTGTCGGACGATTACGGCGCCTTGGGCTCGAGCCGTCTGTGCGGTTGGTCCCTTTACGTTTGAGCTGCTGAATCATTGTTTTGGAGCATGTTTTTATGCCGACGTCGTTGACCGAACTTTTTTCGCCCGCCTGCCATTTGTGTCCGCGCCGTTGCGGTGCGGCGCGCGACGAGGGCGCGCGTGGCGTGTGCGGCGCCGACAACACGCTTAAGGTCGCCCGCGCGGCGCTCCATATGTGGGAGGAGCCGCCCATTTCGGGCGAGGCCGGCTCGGGTACGATTTTCTTTAGCGGCTGTTCGCTCAAATGTATCTACTGCCAAAACCACGAGATCTCGACGGGCAATTTCGGTCTTGAGATTTCGCCCGAGCGTTTGGTCGAGATTATGCTGGAGCTGCAGGACCAGGGCGCCAATAACATCAACCTGGTGACGGCGACGCACTATGCGCACCTGTTGCCTGCCGCGATTGCCGCGGCACGGACGCGCGGGTTGGTCATCCCAATTGTCTACAACACGAGTGGTTACGAGCGCGCGAGTGCCGTGGCGGCGCTGGGCGACCTGGTCGACGTGTGGCTTACGGACTTTAAATATGCCGATGCCGGGCTTGCGCAGTTGCTTTCTCATATTAAGGACTACCCGCGCGTGGCCGTGTCGGGTCTGGCCCAGATGGCGCGCGAGATTGAGCGCCGCGGGGGAGAGCTGGTAAACGAGGACGGGCTCATGAGGCGCGGCATAATCGTGCGTCATCTGGTGCTGCCGGGGCATGCGGACGATTCGTGCCGCGTGTTGGACCTGGTGTGGCAGACGGTGGGCGACGTGCCGATCTCGGTCATGAACCAGTACACGCCCAATGCCCTCATGCGCGAACAAGGCGGCGACCTGGCGCGCGCCGTGACGCGCGAGGAGTACGAGCAGGTGCTCGACCATGCCGACGACCTGGGCTTTACGACGATGTTTTGGCAAGAAGGCGGCGCGGTAGACGAGAGCTTTACCCCGGCGTTCGACACCACCGGCGTCCTCACCAGCGCAGAGTAGCGCGTTCGCCGATGATTTTTCTGGGACGGGGATTAAAAAATCATCGAGAGGATCGCCTGCTCGAAAAGTTGTCAAAATAGCCGCGCCCCAAAAAGACTGATTATTGGGCGTTGACAGTTGGCGAGCCGTAGGTAAAATATCGACTTGTCCTGGGGACGTAGCTCAGTTGGGAGAGCGCTGCCGTCGCATGGCAGAGGCCGAGGGTTCGACTCCCTTCGTCTCCACCCTTGGATTTGATAAGCCGCTGACATTGTGTCGGCGGCTTTTTTTAAAAGAAAGGGCTGTACCATGGCCGAGCTTGAGTCCCAACCACTGTCTGCCGAGGAGCGCGCCGAGTTGGAAGAGCTCCGCGCCGAGAAAGCTCGTCGCGAGGCCCAGGAAGAGGCACGCCGCGAGCGTGAGGAGTTGGCCGCCCTGCGTGCCGAGCGCGAGAAGGCCGAGGAGGCCGCTGCGAAGGTTGCATCCGAGCCCAAGCCCGCGCCCGCACCCAAGCCCGCTGCTGCGAAGCCTGCACCTGCCGCGCCCAAACCTCAGCCTAAAAAGGCCGCTCGTCCCAAGTCCGTCGATCCCAAGCCGAGCCGTGACGAGATGAGCTTTGCCCAGCGCATGGTTACCTCCAAGGAGCCTGCGGGTGAGAACGAGATCCCCGGTATGGCGCCGGCTCAAAAAATCATCATTGTCCTTGCCCTCATCGCGTTTGTCATCTTTATGGGCTACACGATCCTGACCAGCATGGGCCTGCTTTAGCCTGTTCGCGCTGGGCTCCATGCCCGCACGCCCGCCTCGCCAACCCTCAACCTCTGCACAACGCATCCGAAAGGTCGCCCCATGGCTTTGACCGACATCTCGCATCCCACCGACATTGCAATGCTCACTGATCTGTACGAACTCACTATGGCCCAGGGCCTGTGGGAGAGCGGCAAGGCCAATGAGCAGGGTTGCTTTACGGCGTTTTACCGCGACCATCCCTTCGGCAGCGCGTATGCCGTCATGTGCGGCACCGCCGAGCTGCCCGAGCTTGTCGAGAACCTGCGCTTTACGCCCGAGGACATCGACTATCTAGCTTCGCTCCAGGCTCCGGCCGGCGGCTCGATGTTCAAGCCTGCATTCCTCGACTACCTGCGCGATTTTCGTGCACATGTAAACATCGACGCCGTGCCCGAGGGCGAGCTCGTGTTTCCGCGCGAGCCCATGGTGCGCGTCACCGGCCCGTCGCTGGAGTGTCAGCTGCTCGAGACCGCGCTGCTCAACATCGTCGGCTTCCAGACGCTCGTTGCCACCAAGACGGCGCGCGTAGTACTGGCGGCCGATGGTCGCCCCGTTGCCGAGTTTGGCCTGCGCCGTGCTCAGGGTCCCGATGGTGGCCTGGCTGTTGCGCGCGCGAGCTACGTGGCCGGCTGTTCGTCCACGTCCAACGTGCTTGCCGGGCGCCGCTACGGCATTCCCGTCTTTGGCACGCATGCGCACAGCTGGGTGATGAGTTTCGATTCCGAGCTCGAGGCCTTCCGTGCCTTTGCCAAGTCGAGCCCCAAGAACTGCACGCTGCTCATCGACACCTATGACGTGCGCGAGGGCTGCGAACATGCCATTACGGTTGCCAAGGAGATGGAGGCGGCGGGCGAGCGCCTGTCGGCCATTCGCATCGACTCGGGCGACCTCGCCAAGCTGTCCAAATATGTCCGCGGTCGCTTTGATGCCGAGGGCCTGCCTTATGTGGGGATTTCGGTCTCCAACGACCTGGACGAGTACACGATTCAGTCGCTGCTCGACCAGGGCGCACCCATCGACAGCTTTGGCGTGGGCACCAAGCTCGCGACCTGCTACGATCAGCCGGCGCTGGGTGGCGTGTACAAGCTTTCGGCCCGTCGGGCGAGCGATGCGGACCCGTGGACGCCGGTGGTGAAGCTCTCCGAGCAGCCCTACAAGCGCACGATTCCGGGCGTGCAGCGTGTGCGCCGCTATTACGACGGCTTTGGCGGCCCGGTCTGCGACATGATCTATGACGAGGACCATCTGGCGGGGGAGGGCGCCGCGCGCGGCAATACCCTCGTGGCCGTGAACGATGCCGCCCTGGTAACCGATGTGTCGGAGCTTGAGTATCGTGAGCTGCTGGTGCCGATCGTGCGCGATGGCAGTGCGGTGGCTCCGCGTGAGAGCATCGAGGACGCGCGCGAGCGCTGTGCTTGGGCAATCGATCATCTGGACGCGGCTTTCAAGCGCTTCCTGTACCCGCAGACCTACGTGGTGGGCATGGAGCAGGGCCTGGCCCAGGTGCGCGACGAGCTCGTGCGCAAGAACATGGCCGCGGCTTCGGCCTTCCCCTGGGCAAAATGATCCGAAGGGGACGGAGGAAAACGGATCATTTTCTCGTTGCCCGTTCGCCCGTTCGCTGAACAGTTGATTGGTTTGACGTATGACGACTTCTTATAAAACGATGGTGGTAAAGATCGGTTCGTCCACGGTGGTGGGCGCCGACGGCAAGGTCAACCGCGCCTTTATCGGCGGGCTTGCCGACCAGGCCGCAGCGCTGCGCGAGCTTGGCTGGCGCCTGGTCGTGGTGAGCTCGGGTGCCATTGCCTGCGGCTATCCCGTGCTGGGCTTCGACCGCAAGCCGGTCGGTGACCTGCCGAGCCTGCAGGCCTGCGCCTCGGCCGGCCAGTGCATCATCTCGTCGGCCTACGACGAGGAGTTCCATGCGCGCGACCTGCTCACCTCGCTCGTGCTGCTCACGCGTCACGACACGGCGCGCCGCACGTCCTACCTGCACGCGCGCGACGCCCTGCTGCGCCTGGTGGAGCTGGGCGTGGTGCCGGTCGTCAACGAGAACGACACCGTTACCGTCGATGAGATCAAGTTCGGCGACAACGACACGCTGGCGGCGCTTGTGAGCTGCCTGGTTTCTGCCGATCTGTGCGTGACGCTCTCGGACATCGATGGCCTCTACACCGCCAATCCGCATGAGGATCCGACGGCCGAGTTTATCCCGGTCGTGCATAAGATCGATGCCAAGATTATCGCCTCGGCGGGCGATTCTTCCACATCGGTGGGTACGGGCGGCATGATCACCAAGATTCGCGCGAGCCGCATTCTCATGACGGCGGGCATTCAAAGCGTGATTTGCTCGGGCGAGGAGCCCGATGCGCTCGTGCGTCTGGCCCGCGGCGAGAGCGTGGGTACGCTGTTCGATCCGCCGGCGGAGCGCCTGGACATTGCGCCGCGCAAGTTGTGGATCGCACTGGGTGACAAGGCGCATGGCTCGGTGACGGTCGATGATGGCGCCGCGAAGGCGCTGGTCAGCCGCGGATCGTCGCTGCTCGCGGTGGGTATTCGCGAGGTCGATGGCCAGTTTGCCGAGGGCGATGTGCTCGACGTGTGCGACCCGAGCGGCATGGTTGTCGCCCGTGGTATCGCCGAGGCCGATTCGGACGTGCTGGAGCTTGCAGCCGGCCGCCGCCAGGACCAGATTGCCAGCAACCGCCTGCTCGCAGACCTGGCCGAGAAGCCCGCGATCCATCGAGATAATCTAATCGTCTTCGCCTAACGGGTCGACGCTGCGCGCCGCCCAGAGCGACAATTTGTCATTCAAAAGGCGAGGCATGACCATCAGGTCTATGCCTCGCCTTTTTCATGCCAACTTGTTCGCTCTGGGCGGCGCTCGCTTCTTTTGTTCGACCTACGATTTAAAGCCACTCGCTTAGGGGTGTTTTCGCTTTCTGTCCTCTTCCTGCAATGTTGCTGTTCTCGGTACTTGGGGACGTTCCTATTGTGCCGGCAGACGGGGACACTCCTTTGCTAGAAGATCTGGCGCAGGTCTCCGCGGTTGAGGGCTTCGTCGAAGAGGTGCTTGAACACCACGCTGCCGTGCAAGCCGTCGTGCTCGAACTCGTTGGTCACCCAGGCATGCGAGTTGCCCACGCGGCTGAGCGTATCGAGCTGCATGCCCGAGTCCACGTACATGTCATCGAAGTACACCGCGGCCTGCAGGGGCACCTCGTTGCACGCCAGGCGCTGCGGGTCGTAGATCTTGTCCCAGCTGGTGTCTTCCATAAGCAGATCCATCGCCGGCTTGAAGG
The DNA here is from genome assembly GCF_001404695.1 of Collinsella aerofaciens. Taxonomy (GTDB): domain Bacteria; phylum Actinomycetota; class Coriobacteriia; order Coriobacteriales; family Coriobacteriaceae; genus Collinsella; species Collinsella aerofaciens_E. Next base: position 13,370 of record NZ_CZAQ01000030.1, read on the forward strand.
GCTTAAGTTCGGGCATCTGCTCAAACATCCACGGGAACATGGCCTCGCCGGTAAACATGAGCGGTCGCGTGAGCGTGTCGAACTCGGCACGATGGGCCTTCTCTTCTGCCGCGGCCCAGCGAATGGGCATGGTGTCGCCGTCGGCGTAGATGAACTCCTGAAGCGTCCAGTACAGCGGATTCGTGCGCGTGTTGGTGCGCTCGAAGGCGCGCATCAAAAAGCTGTCGGATACCGAGGCGCCGCAGGCCAGCGTGCCGTCGCCGTCAACAAAAGCATGATCGATAATCCAATGCATGCGCTCAAAGCTCGGCTTCATGCCAAAGTCGCTGCCCATGAGCTGCAGGCGTTCGACCGTCATCGGCGAGCCGTCGGGTAGCACGGGCTTTTGCTCCTCGAGGGCATCTGCCAGGGCCGCCACGCGCTCGACGTCGGCGGGGTAGCGGTTGTAATACTGCTGCGTCTTGGCAGCCATGCGCGGGAAGGTGTGCGCGTAGACCTCGCTTGCGCTCGCCGGTACGTGGGGGATGCCGCCGCAGGTAAAGCTTGCCGCCACGCCCTCGGGGAAGAGCGACAGGTAGCTCAGCGTCAAAAAGCCGCCGTAGCTCTGCCCGAGCGTGACCCAGGGCCTGCCGCCAAAGCCCACCAGGCGCAGGTACTCAAAATCGCGCACGATGGAGCTGGCGAGGTGGCGCTTGAGGAAGTCCGCCTGCGAGCGGTCCGCATCGGCGCCGGCTGCCTCGGCACGCTCGCCCAGTGCGGCAATCGTGCGCCCGTCTACACAGCTGCTGCGTCCGGTGCCGCGCTGGTCGGGCAGGACGACGCGGAAGTGCTTGACGGCCTCCTCGATCCAGCCGTCGCTGGTGGGTGACAGCGGACGCGGGCTCTCGCCGCCGGGGCCGCCCTGCAAAAACAGGAGCAGTGGCAGATCGTCGTTGATGCGGTCGGGCGCGCAAACCACACGGTAGAAGAGCTTGATGCTTTCGGGCGCACCTGCGATGGGCGCCGGCATGGCGCCGCGGCGCATAGTGCTGCCGACGGCCAGGAGCATCGGCTCCAGGCCGCGCCAGTCGAGGGGGACGTCGATGCTGTGGTCCTCGACATACAGGCCGGGGACGTGGTACGAAGTGATGAGGGCCATGTGAGTCTTCCGTTCGTTGCGGTGTTTCGGGTTGACCAATTCTACCGCCGCGGGCGAGGCCATGCGCAAATCGGCTACCATGGTTGCAAACTTCTAGGAGAAAGGGCCGCCCATGTCGGTCGATATAGCCACGTATGTCCACGATCTTGCCGTTGCCGCTAAGGCAGCGTCGGCCTCGCTTGCCACGGCGAGCGACGAGCAGCGCCAGGAGGCCGTGCGCGCCATGGCCGCAGCACTGCGCAACGGTGTCGACTCCATCGTCGCCGCCAACGAGCTCGATATGTCCGCCGCGCGCGATGCGGGGACCTCGGCGGGGCTCCTTGACCGTCTGCTGCTGACGCCCGAGCGCGTTGAGGGTATGGCCGCCGGCCTGGAGAAGCTCGCCGAGCTGCCCGATCCTGTCGGCCGCGTGCTCGACCACCGCGTGCTCGCAAGCGGCGTGGACCTCACCCGCGTGAGCGTGCCGTTGGGCCTGGTCGCCATGGTGTACGAGGCGCGCCCCAACGTGACGGCCGACGCCGCGGGCATCTGCATCCGCACCGGCAACGCCTGCATTCTGCGCGGCGGCTCGCTGGCCTATCACTCGTGTGCCATGATTGCCGAACTGCTGGCCGATGCGCTCGAGGCCAAGGGCTTCCCGCGCGAGGCCGTGTCGATGATCGAGTCTACCGACCGCGAGGCCACCGGCGAGCTCATGAAGCTCCGCGGCGTCGTCGATGTGCTCATTCCGCGTGGCGGTGCGGGCCTGATCCAGCGCTGCGTGCGCGAGTCGCTCGTTCCGGTGATCGAGACGGGCACGGGTAACTGCCACATCTACGTGCATGAATCCGTCGACTTCGATAAAGCGCTCAATATTATCGTCAACGCTAAGACGCAGCGCGTGGGCGTGTGCAATGCCGCCGAGTCGCTGCTGGTCGACCGTGCCGTGGCCGATGCGTTTTTGCCCGCGGTCGTGGCCGTGCTGCATGACCACGGCGTGCTCATTCACGGCGACGAGGCCACGTGCGCCGCATGCGCCGACGCCGGGCTTGCCGAGGGTGATGACTACGTCGCCGCGACTGAGGAGGACTGGGGCCGCGAGTATCTGGCGCTCGAGATGAGCGTGAAGGTCGTGGCAAACGAGGACGAGGCCATCGCGCACATCAACCGCTACGGCACGATGCACTCCGAGGCCATCGTTGCCGAGGACACGGATGCTTGCGAGCGCTTCCTGGACGCGGTCGATGCCTCGGCCGTGTACGCCAACGCCAGCACGCGCTTTACCGACGGCGGCGAGTTTGGCCTGGGCGCCGAGATCGGCATCTCGACCCAAAAGCTCCACGCCCGTGGCCCCTTTGCCGCCGAGGCCCTCACCACCTACAAATACAAGCTCCGCGGCACCGGCCAGGTCCGCCCCTAAACCCCTCGTAAACGAAAACCGCCACAAAGGTGCCTGTCCCCTTTGTGGCGGTTTTAGGTGGCGTGGGCGGTTAGGCCTGGAAAGTATCGCGGTCGGGGGCGAAGGACTGCATGGCCGCGATGGTACGGTCGAAGAGCTCGGGGAGCTCCCAGCCCAGCATCTCGGCACCCTGCGTAATCACGTCGCGCGAGCAGCCGGCGGCAAAGCGCTTGTCCTTGAACTTCTTCTTGAGCGACTTGGTCGTAAAGTCCATGACGCTCTTACTCGGACGCATGATGACGGCAGCACCGATCAAGCCGGTGAGCTCGTCGCAGGCAAACAGGATCTTTTCCATCTGCAGCTCGGGCTTGGGCAGCGAGGTGTTGAAGTCCGACGTGTGCGTCTGAATGGCGCGAATGAGATCGGGAGAGGCGCCCTCGCCTTCAAGGATCTCGGCCGCATAGATGGTGTGGTTCATGGGGTCGTCCTCATGCTCCTCCCAATCTAGGTCGTGCAGCAGACCGACGATGCCCCAAAACTCCTCGTTCTCGGGGTCGAACTCGCGCGCAAAGTAGCGCATGGTGCCCTCGACCGTTTCGCCGTGGGTGATGTGGAACGGGTCCTTATTGTGCTCGTTGAGCAATTCGAACGCACGGTCGCGGGTGATTCCGGCGGAAAGTGGCTCTGCCATAAAAGACTCCTTGTGCTCGCAGGTATCGCTAAGAATGAATACTACTAGAACGACTAGAACGAAAAAACCACCACAAAGGTGCCTGTCCCCTTTGTGGTGGTTTTTGGCGCGGATGGGTTAGTTGAGGGCGGCTTGGGCTAGGCGGGCTTCGGCGGCCTCCTCGGTGACGCCCAATGCCACGGCGAACTCCTCGATGGAGCGGCGCTTGGCCTCCTTGAGTACGCGCATGTAGTAGGAGCTGGGCTTTTTATCGGCTTCCTCGGCCTGGCGAATGCGGTGCATCATGGTCTTTGCCACGCGGACCGTCTCGGGCGCGCCCAGCTTGAGCTGCTGCTTAAAGTGCGTCTCCTCAAGTGAGCTGTTGCGCTCGGTAAAGGTGTCGCACTCCAGCTCGTCGTAGTGGCTCAGCAGGTGCTCGGCATCTTGCTGCGAGATGGCAGCGTGCAAACGGTCGGCCTGCGCCACGGGGTACATAAGGATCGTCTGCGCATGTCCCTGCTTGGTCTCGAGCAACAGCATGGGCTGCGGTGTGTCGTCCCTAAAACCGACGACGGTGCAGACTCCCTGACCCGGATGAATGACGTGTTGACCGATTGAGAACATGCTACCTCCAACTTATACGAATTTACGTATGTCTAGAATAACACGCTGACGTGCGCACATCCTCGCTTTATGCAGGAAAAGCACACAACTCCGATAGGTAAGAGTATTCGATAAAAGACACAGCTCATTCACACCTTTATGCATTTTCAACGCGTGCATAATCTGCAGGCAGACCGGCATCTTTGAGTGAGTCCATACAAGCTGTAGTCAATTTTGTGCATATGCAATTTCGATTGGCTTTACCCTGCGACAGTGCCCGTCGCTTGTGATAGAGTGCTACAAACTCTGGCTTTTGCCCTACGAGTGACCAAGAGCTCGGGGGCTTTAACACAAGGAGGATCTATGCCCGAGAAGATTGAAGAGCTGGTACGCGCTGCGCTTGCTGCGGCCCAGGAGGCCGGCGACCTTTCCGCATTTGAACTTGACGATTGCGCTATCGAGCGACCGGCTGACACTTCTCATGGCGAGTGGACCTCTACCATGGCCCTGAAGTCCGCCAAGCTGGCCCACTGCGCCCCGCGCAAGATCGCCGAGGCCATCGTTGCCCATATGCCCGAGGATCCCGCGATCGAGAAGGTTGAGATCGCAGGCCCCGGTTTCATCAACTTCTACCTCTCCGTTGCCGTCAAGAATGCCATCTTTGGCGAGGCTCGCGAGAAGGGCATGGACTTCGCTAAGTCCAACGTCGGTGGTGGCCTGAAGACCCAGGTCGAGTTCGTTTCCGCCAACCCCGTCGGCCCCATGCACATTGGTCACGGCCGCTGGGCCGCTCTGGGCGACTCCCTTTGCCGCGTCATGGACCACGCCGGCTATGAGATCCAGCGTGAGTTCTACATCAATGACCACGGCTCTCAGATGAACACCTTCGGCAACTCCATCAGCACGCGCTATATGCAGCTTGCCGACATCATCGCCAAGCAGGGCGTTGATATCGACGAGGCTCACAAGCTGCTGATCGCCGACCGTGACGCCTTTGTTGCCGACGAGAACGACGAGCACCCCGAGACCCATCCGTATCAGGACAACTTTGCCGAGACCTTGGGCAAGGACTCTTACGGCGGCGACTACATCATCGACGAGGCCGCCGAGTTCTGGCGCACCGACGGCGACAAGTGGGTCGACGCCGATCCGCAGGAGCGCATGGAGAGCTTCCGCGAGCGTGGCTATGTAAAGATGGTCGACAACATGCGCGACCTTTGCCACGCCGTCAACTGCGACTTTGACCGCTGGTACTCCGAGCGCTCGCTGTATGTGAAGGACACCGAGGGCGAGACCGCCGGCACCTCCGCCGTCGACCGCGCTTTTGAGAAGCTCGACAAGATGGGCTACCTCTACACCAAGGACGGCGCCCTGTGGTTCCGTTCCACCGACCTGGGCGACGACAAGGACCGCGTCCTGATCAAGTCCGATGGCGAGTACACCTACTTCGCCTCCGACGTTGCCTATCACTGGGACAAGTTCCAGCGCGTCGACCACGTCATCGACATCTGGGGTGCCGACCACCACGGCTACATCGAGCGCGTCCGCTGCGTCTGCGACGCTCTGGGTTACCCCGGCAAGTTTGAGGTTCTGCTGGGCCAGCTCGTCAACCTGCTGCGTAACGGTAAGCCCGTCCGTATGTCCAAGCGCAAGGGCACCATGGTGACCCTGCAGGAGCTCGTCGACGAGGTCGGCTCCGATGCCGCCCGCTACACGCTCATCTCCAAGAGCTCCAACCAGATGGTCGACTTCGACATCGAGGCCGTTAAGAAGCGCGACAACTCCAACCCGGTGTACTACGTGCAGTACGCTCACGCCCGCGTGTGCTCCATCCTGCGTCGCGCCGCTGACGTAACGCCTGAGCAGGCCGACGAGATGGGCATGAAGGCTGTTGCCGCCAAGGCCATCGGTGAGAACGTCGATTACTCGCTGCTGACCGACCCGACCGAGCTCGCCCTTTCGCGCAAGCTTAACGAGCTCACCGACCTGATCGCCAGCTGTGCTCGCGATCGCGCCCCGTTCCGTCTGACCCACTTTGCCGAGGAACTCGCCGGCGACTTCCACAGCTTCTACGCTGCCTGCCAGGTTCTGCCGAGCGAGGGCCGTCCTGTGGACCCCGAGCTTTCGCGTGCCCGTCTGGCCGCTTGCGATGCCGTCCGCGTGACGCTCGCCCTGGTGCTCACCCTCGTTGGCGTTTCCGCGCCCGAGCAGATGTAATCTGCGGGTCATTTGACCGTGTAGGTTTGGTTTAACTGAGCCCTATGAGCCCGATCTCCCACGGAGGTCGGGCTTTTTTCGCAAACGCCGACGTATTGACGAATTTGGAACTGCTGGAAATGCGAAACTATGCCGGTTTACTACGATGAATTGAGGAATTCAAACCACGCCGGCTTTTCGCTTAAGAGTGCAAGGCATCTACCTGCGGTTTTAGTTCAACAAGTTTCGGAGTGGTCGCGGTTGAGCGATTCATCGTAGTAAACCGCCATAGTTTTGGCGGAGGCAGTCAGATTTGTGGGTGGCAAACCAAAGAGTGTCCCTTTTGACTAGTCGTTTAAGAACGTCCCCAATGACTAAGTTGCAGGTGGCGGCGGTTGTGTTACACTAACGCTGCGTAGTTGACGCAATCATCTCGATACAGATCAATGATGTTCGTCGTTTTGAACGGAACTAGACTGTTTAGCCGCCCTGAAGGTTTATGCAGGGAGCATGTGATCACAGGGCTTGAAAAGAAAGTTGAGCAAACACTGTGTCTGATCAACAGCAAGAAAACGAAATAACGACGACGCAAGCCGCTCCCGCTGCACCGGTTGCGTCGGACCAGGTCGCGGCGCCCGCGCAAGCCTCGGCTCCTGAGACGCCTAAGGCTGCTTCGACGCCTACGCCTGCAGCGGCTGAGAAGGCCGTGTCTGCAACTGGTGAGGAGACTGCTCCGGCAAAGCCCAAGCGCCCGCGCCGCACGGCCAAGCCTGCCGCTGACGGCGAGGAGGTCACCAAGCCCAAGCGCCGTACCACGCGCACGACGCGCGCCAAGCGCACCGTTGCGGCTGACTCCTCGGCGCCGATTTCCGATGAGGTCGCGCAGGCACGTGCGTTGGCGCAGATTAGCGAGGCTCAGGTGGTGCGCGCCCGCCGTCGTGCTGCCGAGCGCGAGGCCGCGGCTCTGACCGAGCTTGCAGCTCCGTCTGTGCCCGAGGCCCCTGCCGCCACCGAGATCCCTGTCGCCGACCAGCCGACCGAGAAGCCGGCACCGCGCACACGCCGTCGCACGGCTGCTAAGGCCGAGCAGGTTGCTGAACAGGTAACCCCCGAGCTCACTGAGGCTTCGGTCCGTTCCGCGGCAGGGGAGGGCATATCGCCTGTTGAGCCCGCTGCGCCTGTCGAGGCCAGCGAAGTTCCCGTTGTCGATCCGGCTTTGCGCCCGCACCGTCGCGGTCGCAAGCCCAAGGCCTTCGTTGAGGCCGAGAAGGCCGCAGCCGCAGCCGCCGCCGCTCGGGATGCTGCGGCGACCGCCGAGTCTGCAACCGCCGCCGACGCGCCCGTCCAGGATGCTACGACTTCCGAGGCCGTTCCCGCCGATGTCGAGCCCGCCGACGTCCGCCCCGGTCGCAGCCGTCGCACTGCTGCTAAGCGCACGTCCAAGGCTAAGGCTGCCAAGAAGGGTGCGTCCGAGGATTCCGCCGAGACGACCGCCGATGCATCGATTGATGCCGCCGAGCCCCAGGACGTCGAACAGCCTGCGTCCGAGAAGCCCAAGCGCGGTCGTAAGAAGTCTGTTAAGGCCAAGGCCGCCGAGCAGCAGGCTGATGTCGAAGCGCAGGTTGATTCTGGCGCCGAGGCCAATGACGCCGCTGCGGCCATTGTTGGCACCGCTGCAACCGATGGTGCCGCCCCCGCCGAGGGCGAAGACGGCGCTCGCCCCAACCGTCGCCAGCACAAGCGCAACGAGGAGCGCAACGAGCGTAAGGACGAGCGCAACAACGACCGTCGCAACCGCCAGCGCGATCGCAAGCAGCGCAACAAGGAGCGTAATGCCGCCCCCACCGAGCCCACGCTTTCGCGCGAGGAGCTCGCGGCCATGAAGGTCGCCGAACTGCGCGAGAAGGCCAAGGAGTTCGAGATCGAGACGACCGGCAAGAAGAAAGCCGAGCTCGTCGAGGAGATCTACGTCACCGCCGCGAAGGCCGAGGGCTTCCGCGACATCAAGGGTATTCTGCAGATTCGCCCGGACAGCTCCGGCATCATCCACGCCCATGGCTACATGAAGTCCAACGACGACGCCTTCGTGCCCGCCTACCTCATCCGCTCCGCGCGTCTGCGCACGGGTGATGTCATCGAGGGCTCGCTGCGTCCTTCGCGCGGCGGCGACAAGCGCGCCGGTCTCGCCAAAATCACGACCGTCAACGGTCTGGACCCCGAGCAGATTCGCAACCGCCCCAAGTTCGGCGACCTCACCCCGGTCTATCCCAACGAGCCGCTGCGCATGGAGCACGGTAAGGATTCCATCACCGGTCGTGCCATCGATATCGTGTCGCCGATCGGCAAGGGCCAGCGTGGCCTGATCGTGTCGCCGCCCAAGGCCGGTAAGACCACGATCCTCAAGAAGATCTGCCAGTCTATCTCGATTAACAACCCCGAGGTGCACCTCATCTGCCTGCTCGTCGACGAGCGCCCCGAAGAGGTCACCGATATGCAGCGTTCCATCAAGGGTGAGGTTGTAGCGTCGACCTTCGATATGCCTGCCGACAACCACACCCGCGTGGCAGAGCTCGTCATCGAGCGCGCCAAGCGCATCGTAGAGCTGGGTGGCGACGTCGTGGTGGTGCTCGACTCCATCACGCGCCTCGCCCGCGCCTACAACTTGGCGGCGCCCGCCTCGGGCCGCATCCTTTCGGGCGGCGTCGATTCGGCGGCACTGTATCCGCCCAAGCGCTTCCTGGGTGCAGCCCGCAATATCGAGAACGGCGGCTCGCTCACCATCCTGGCCTCCGCACTCATCGACACCGGTTCCAAGATGGACGAGGTCATCTTTGAGGAGTTCAAGGGTACCGGCAACATGGAGCTCAAGCTCGACCGCGACCTGGCCGACCGTCGCATCTTCCCGGCTATCGACCCCGTTGCCTCCGGTACGCGTAACGAGGACCTGTTGGTCGACGAGCAGATGCGTCCGTTTGTCTTTGGTCTGCGTCGCATTCTTGCCGGCATGAACAATACCGAGCGTGCGGCGGCGTCGTTTATCAAGGGTCTGAAGGGCACCAACACCAACCAGGAGTTCCTGGTGCGTTCGGCCAAAAAACACAGCGACTACGAGCAGACGTTCTAGGTTGTCATCCACGCGCTGCGATAGTCATCAATGCGATAAAGGGTCGGGGCTTTGAGCCTCGGCCCTTTTCTATAGCGCCGCTCCGCGCTTATTTTTGACCGTAAGACCGACGAGCAGCAGGTTTCCCGTTTCAATCCGACATCGTCGCTTGCAATCGGCAGGGCGGTTTCGCATAATAGCTTTTAAGCTTCGCGACGGAAAACGCAGATGAAACGAACCATATACCGTTGCTTTGGGGCATAGCCCCGCTTCATCTTCTCTCGCGCAGCCAACTGAATGATGCGATTTGGGTGCTGGAAGATGGGGAGAGCTCATGGCTTCTTCTGATGCAACACAACGAGCAGTCCTTGCCGGACTTTCCTGCGGGATCGGCCTTGCCGCCCCCGTGGTGATGTATGCCGCGACGCTGCCGTTCTCGTCGGTCAACGAGACGGTTGTCGCGGGCGCTGTTCCCTTTGCCGTCGGTGCGGTGGCGGGCGTGGGCATCTATGCCGCCTCGCTGGGTATCTCCGAGTACCGTGCGCAGCGTGAAGAGCGTCTGTTCCAGCCCGATGCCATGGGCGGTGCCGCCAATCTCAATCAGCATCAAAGCGAGTTCAAGACCGCCTCGATTCCAGCTCAGCAGCAGGATGCGACTCCATATGCTGCCGCTTCTGCTTCTCAGGCTCAGTCGGAGCAGTCTACCTCGGCATTCCTTTCCGGCCTGACTGGTGCGTTCCAGCGCCGTCATGCCGATGATGGTGTCCCTACCATCGCTCGAGCCGCAGATGCCATGGACGAGGCCGAGGCTTGGTCCATGATCGACAGTATGCTCGACGACGATTCGCCGGTGAGCTGCGACCCTGCGCGCTCGCGCGACGTCTATCAAGTCGCCATCGACGAGCTCACCAACGGCGGGCAGACCGGCTCCTTCAATCGCGACGACATCGCCGCCGCGGCACGCGCCGTGTCTGGCTCCCAGGCCGCCCCTGCGGGCAGCACGGCGGCTTTTGTGGCACTCGTTGCCAACGCGGCAGCCAATAACGCCTGCAGCGCCACCTCGGCGGACGTGAACGCTTCTGCCGATAATTCGTACGTTGATGAAGCCATGACCGCGGACGAGGAGGCCGTTGCCGCCCGCCGTGCCGCCGAAAGCTCGCTTTGGGGCGCTCCTGCCCAGCAACAGGCGGCTGAGGCTGCGCCGTACAACGCAAACCTCGCCAGCATGCCTATCATTTTCGGTGCCGCGGACATCGATCTCGATGACCTCGATGAGCCTGCAGCCATCACCGCATCGATTGATGCCCAAGATCGCATCGACACCGGCGACCTTCCGGATGCCTCGCTCGAGGTTGATGTCCCCATGGCCGATTACTCGGGCCACGAGGACATGTGGGCCGCTGCCACCGCGATTCTGGACGAGATCGACGAGCCTGCTCCTGTTGCAGCTCCCGCTCCCGTCGCTGCCCCTCAGCCTGCTGCACCCGCCTATGTCGGCCGTCACAGCGCTGTGTTCCCCGAGGATACCGCCCGTATCTCGCGCGAGGGCATCGAGCGAGCCGAGGCTATTGCCGCCGGCATTATGGAAAATCGTCGTCACGAGCGCGTCAATCAGATCCTCGAGGAAGAGATCGAGCGCCTGCAGTCCTCTACCGCCAAGCGTACGGGCCGTGCCTATCTGAGCGTTATCGAGGGCGGTACCGCCAGCTTCGCGCCGCTCCGCGCGGAGGCATAACTTCTGCATGGTTAAGATCAATCGAAAATGGGCGGTCGTGACCTGCCTGATGGGGCTCTTGATCTGGGGCAATTCGCTGGTTCCCGGCTCGGGGTCGGGTTCGCTGAGCCTAACGGTCATGGAAGCTATCCGCGGTTTCCTGCGCGGCGTGGGACTTCCATATGAATGGGTGACCAACTTTGTTGTTCGCAAATGCGCGCATTTTACCGAGTATATGGTGCTCGGCATCTTGGCAACGCACGCCTTTGATTTTGAGGGCCGGCGCACCTTTGACGTGCTGCTGCCCACGGCGGTGTTCCTGCTGCTGATTCCTTCGATCGACGAGACGATTCAGCTCTTTGTGCCGGGACGCGCCGGCATGATCACCGATGTGATGATCGACTGCTGTGGTGCGGCAACGGGCGTTGTGCTCCGATATCTCTTACGGCCGCTGATGCGCGCCAAAAAAGCCGCCTAGGACGTATTGTTTGGTCCTAGGCGGCCTTTTTTATTGGCTCTGTTAGACCAGAATTGACATATAGGTGATGCCACCGTGGTATAATATAATTGTTAACCACGGCATTGGAGCAGGTATGAACGCCG
>NZ_CZAQ01000031.1:0-4534 GCF_001404695.1 Collinsella aerofaciens
GGACGGTGCAGGCAGACCTTCCTGAGCTTGCCGATCTCGGAAGGCACGTGCAGACCTTTCGTCATGGCCTCCTACCTTTCTTTCGGGCCTTACTGGCCGAATGTATCAGCGCCCCTCCATATGGGACGCTGCTTGCTGACAGCTCTAGTTATATCCAAATTCCATTCGTAATGCTACCTCGCCCCCGAACGGTCAGCAAAGTACGATGAACGGTATATCGCATATGATTTCCCATGATGCACTTCAGTTTCGTAAAGCAGATTTTCCTAGGTAAACGTTATTTTTCTAGGAAATCAAGCTTGAACACTCAAAGTTATCCATGATTCAAAATTGCATAGTGAAAACGGTTTTCTGCATATAAATGACGCTTGCCCTCGATTCGACCTACATTCGATTATATTCAGCTTGCTATCATTCTTATTCATACATTCTCACCAGTTGAGTGAGGATATAGATCGCTTGCTCAAAGCACCGGACGTTAGTGCTTCGGCTTGTCAGCGTAAGAAGTAGGTAAAGATACCGTTCACGCGATACGTCCGTGCCAGCGGTCGACTAAATTGAGACAATAGTGAATTAGAGTTAGGCTACCGTCCCCTGCGGGGACTGAACGGACAGATGCATATGCCGAGCAAAATCGAAAAGAAACAAAAGGCCGCTAAGCTGCGCAAGCCGCCGCGCGACTTCTCGTACACGCAAAACCGAGAGCTTAGCTGGCTGCGCTTTGACAACCGCGTGCTTGAGGAAGCCTTCGACGAGACCGTTCCGCTGTTCGAGCGTCTAAAGTTCGTGTCGATTTTCGAGTCTAACCTCGACGAGTTTCTCATGGTGCGTGTGGGCGGCCTGTCCGATCTTGCAGAGCTCAAAAAACAGCCTGTCGACAACAAGAGCAATATGACCGCCTCCGAACAGGTCGATGCTGTCATGGCAGAGCTGCCCGGGCTCCTTACCCGTTGGGAGTCCATCTTTAAGAGCATCGAGGACAAGCTCGACGCTCTGGGCGTTCACCGCGCCCGCATCGATTCGCTTACGCCCGAGGAGCGCACCTTCGTAACCCGCTACTTCCAAGCCTACGTGTCGCCGGTCATCTCGCCGTTGGTCATTGACCCGCGCCATCCCTTCCCCAACCTGCGCAACGGCGCACTCTATCTGGCTTGTGGCCTGGACGGCGTCACCGACGAGGAGAGCCTGCTGGGCCTTATCGAGATTCCCACCTCGATGAACCGCGTGGTCGAGATCCCCTCGCCCACCGGCACCTACTCCTACATCTTGCTCGAGGACGTCATCCTCGCCTGCCTGGACAGTTGCTTTGGCTCCTATAAGCCGCTGGACCGCGCGCTGATCCGCGTCACCCGCAATGCCGATATCGACCCGGACGGCGAAGGCGTCGAGGAGGAAGAGGATTACCGCCAGCACATGAAGCGCATCCTCAAGAAGCGCCTGCGCCTGCAGCCGGTGGTGCTCGCCGTATCGGGCTCGCTCGAGAAGGCAACGCTCAAGACCATCCGCAAGGCGCTCGAGCTTTCTCGCCGCTCGGTCTTTACCTGCGATATCCCCCTTGACCTTGGCTACGTCTTTGGCATTGAGGGTAAGATTCCCGAGCACCTGCGCAATGAGCTCCTCTTTACGCCGTTTAAGCCGCAGCCCAATCCCACCATCGATATGGCCCGCTCCATCCGCGAGCAGGTGCTGCAGCACGACAAGCTGCTCTTTTACCCTTACGAGACAATGAACCCGTTCTTGGACCTGGTGCACGAAGCAGCCTATGACCCCGAGTGTATCTCGCTGCGCATCACGCTCTACCGTGTGGCAAAGCAGAGCCGTCTGTGCGAGTCGCTCATCGATGCTGCCGAAAACGGCAAAGAGGTCACGGTGCTCATGGAGCTTCGTGCCCGCTTTGACGAGCAAAACAACATCGAATGGGCCGAGCGCCTGGAAGAGGCCGGCTGCACCGTTATCTACGGCTCCGAGGGCTTTAAGTGCCACTCAAAGATCTGCCAGCTCACCTATCGCGAGGGCATGGCGCTTACCCGCCTGACGCTTTTGGGTACCGGCAACTTTAACGAGAAGACGGCCAAGCTCTACAGCGACTTTATGCTCATGACCGCGCATCCCGGCATCGGCGAGGACGCCAACCTGTTCTTCCGCAACCTGTCGCTGGGCAACCTGCGCGGCGACTACCGCTTCCTGGGCGTGGCGCCCGTGGGCCTCAAGCCGCTCATCATGCGCGGCCTGGACCGCGAGATTCAGCGCGCCCTTGTCGGCGAGCCCGCCCGCGTGTTCTTTAAGCTCAACTCGCTTACCGACCGCGAGGTCATCGACAAGATTGCCGAGGCATCGTGTGCCGGCGTGCGCGTGGACATGATCATTCGCGGCATCTCGTGCCTCAAGCCCGGTGTTCCGGGCAAGACCGAGAACGTGCACGTGCGATCCATCGTCGGACGTTTTTTGGAGCATGCGCGCGTCTATGCCTTTGGCGTGGACTCGGACATGATCTACCTGAGCTCGGCAGACATGATGACGCGCAACACCGAGCACCGCGTGGAGATCGCCTTCCCCGTGCTCGACCCCACCTGCCGCGCCCTGGTGCACGAGTACATGGGCATGCAGCTGCGCGACAACGTGAAGGCACGCAGCCTGACGAGTGACGGCACCTGGGTTCCGGTGGAGCGCAAAGAGGACGAGAAACCCTTCAACTCGCAGGAAGCTCTGCTGGAGCGCGCGTATCGCAACGCCGAGGCCGCCGCGCAGCAGCGCGCACAGGAGAAGGAACGTGTGGCCGAAAAAGTTATCCAGGACGAGATTGAACATGGGGCGGCTGCCAAACCGGAAGCGGTTGCCGCTCTCCCGGTGAATGAGCCCGAGGCTGCCGCAGAGCCCGCCGTGGAGAAAGCGCCCGAGGCCGCTACTGCGACTCCGGAGCCCGCCGCCGAGGCAAAGCCCGCCCCTGCTCCTGAGCCGCAGCCGGCCACACCCAAGGTCCAAGAGGTCCAGGCGACCGTCATTGAGCCCAAGCCTGCACCTGCACCTCAGCCCGAGCCGCAGGTCACCAAGCCCGCACCCGAGACGAGCGCCCGTCGCGATAAGCCCGCCGGCAAGACCAAGGCCATCGAGCGCCATCGCCCCGGTCGCGTGCGCATAGGCCTGGGCCTGATCGGCCTGGGTCTAAAGACGCTCATTACCGGCAAGACGAAATAGTCGTTTGTAGAAGCGCCCCGCATTTGAGGAAAGCCTCGGATGCGGGGCGCTTTTCCCTGCTACCATGGTGCGAATAACAACGCGAATGACAGGCAGGAATATGAAGCTCACTATAGAATCGATGACCTACGGCGCCGACGGGCTGGCGCACGCCGACAACGGCAAGGCCGTCTTTGTGCAGGGCGCCGTGGCAGGCGACACCGTCGAGGCCGAGGTCGTACAGGACGGCAAGTCGTTCATGCGTGCCCGCACCACCGAGATTCTGGAGCCAAGCCCCGATCGCATTCAGCCTCCCTGCCCCTTCGTGGGCATCTGCGGCGGCTGCTCGTGGGGCAATCTCTCACGCACGGCACAGCTCGCCGCCAAGGAGCAAAACCTGCGCTCCACGCTCGAGCGCATCGGCAAGTTCGCTCCTGAGCAGGTCGATGAGTTGGTACAGCCCATCTGCCACACCAAGGACGACTGGGGCTACCGCAATAAAATCGAGCTCGAACCGACCGTCGTCAACGGTCGCGTGCGTCTTGGCATGCACGGTGTCGACCCCAGCAAAATCGTGACCGTCGATACGTGCCCGCTGTTCGACAAGCGCTTCCCGAAGGCGCTCAAATCGGTCGTCGGCGCACTCAACTATCTAAGCGGCAGCCATGACTTGGGGCTCGAACGCGTGGGCATTCGCGCATCACGCCGCACCAAGGCACTCGAGGTCGCACTCTGGACGCCCACAGGCTCTTTTCCGCGCTCGCAGGTCTCCCGCGTGCTGGCGGACGCCGCTCACCCCACGAGCATCGTGCGCGTGATGAGCAAGGGCGAAAAGAAGGCCCGCCGTGTCTCCAAGGTCGAAATGCTCGCCGGAGAGGGCTCATGGACCGAGAATATCGCCGAGGGTCAGATGCGCTTGTCTGCCCCGTCTTTTTTCCAGGTCAACACCAAGGGTGCCGAGATTTTGATCGAGCTTGTCATGGAAGCACTCGACCCGCAGGAAGACGAGCTTGCCGTGGACCTGTACTGTGGTGCCGGCACCTTTACCCTGCCGCTCGCCCGCCGCTGCGACTTTGTCGCCGCCGTCGAGGCCTACGGCCCCGCCGTGCGCGACCTGCGCCGTAACCTGGAGATCAACAAGCTTGATAACGTCGACGTCATTGGCGGAGACGCGGTGCGCGAGTTCCCCGACCAGGATGCCGACGTCTTGGTGGTCGACCCGCCACGCGCAGGCCTCGCCCCCGAGGCGATCGACCTTATCGCCAGCACGAGTGCTCGCGATGTCGCCTACGTGAGCTGCGACCCGGCCACCCTGGCGCGCGATCTCAAACGCTTTGTCGAAGAAGGCACCTTCTTCCCC
>NZ_CZAQ01000031.1:4837-24772 GCF_001404695.1 Collinsella aerofaciens
GCCTGACCATGGTCGACGTCATGCGTCGCGGCGGCGTGCGCGCCACGCTCGTCTCGATCATGCCCACGCGCGAGGTCGTGAGCTCGCTGCAGATTCCCGTAACCTGTGATGCGCTCTTTGACGAAATCAACTTTGACGAGTACGACTGCGTCGTGCTGCCCGGCGGCCTGCCCGGTGCCACCAACCTGCGCGCCGACCAGCGCGTCTGCGACGTAGTCTGCGATTTCGCCGCGACCAAGCACGTTGCCGCCATCTGCGCCGCCCCGTTTATCCTGGGCGAGCTTGGTCTACTCGAGGGACGCCGCGCCACGTGCTTCCCCGGCTTTGAGAAGAGCTTCCCCGAGGGCACCTATACCGGCGAGAAGGTCACGCAAGACGGCAATATCATCACCGCTAGCGGCATGGCACAGTCACTCCCCTTTGCCTTGGAGCTGCTGCGCACGCTCGCCGGCGAAAAGGCCGTCGAGAAGGTCGCCGAGGGCATCCAACTATGATTTTGGCTTCGCAATCGCCGCGCCGCATAGAGCTGATGCGCGAGGCGGGCTATAACATTCGCGTAATTCCCGCAGACATCGATGAAACGCCTTTTGATGGCGAAGCTCCGCTTACGCTCGTCGAGCGCTTGGCGCGTGCCAAAGCTGCTGCCGTCGCGGCCGAGCATGCCGAGCCCAACGAACTGACCGTCGCGGCCGATACCATCGTCACCTTCGATGGCATGATTTTGGGTAAGCCGGCAAACGAGGACGAGGCGCGCACCATGCTCCGCGAGCTTTCGGGCCGCACGCACCAGGTGGCGACCGGCGTCTGCATCGTTAAAGCCGGCGACGCTACAGCTCCGCATGCCGCCGAGAGCCTGTCGTTTGTCGATGTGACCGACGTGACGTTCTATGAGCTTACCGAGGAGCAGATCAAGCGCTATGTTGCCTCCGGCGAACCCATGGACAAGGCCGGAGCCTACGGCATCCAGGGCACAGGCGGCCGCATGCTCGTGCACGACATTTCGGGTGACTTCTACAACGTGGTGGGCTTGCCCATCGCCCGCGTCGCACGCGCGATTCAAAAACTCTCGTAATTGCATCTGGCGCTGGGTATCCCCCAGCGCCTACAATTTTGCCGTACCGTACGGATCCCGACCGGGCATAAGGCCCGGCGGAAAACCGATAGGAGATAATATGGACACACTGCTCGAAGCCATCGATGTTTGCAACGTCGATGGCTTTTGCTTTGGCAACTATACGGACGAGGAGGCTGGCACCGGCTGCACCGTAATCGTGGCGCCCGAGGGTGCCACCGGTGGCGTTGACGTACGCGGTGGCGCTCCCGCTTCGCGCGAGACCGACCTGCTGCGCCCCGAAAACACCGTCGATAAGGTCCACGCCGTCTGCCTTTCGGGTGGATCGGCCTTTGGCCTCGAGGCTGCAAGCGGCGTCGCTCGCGAGCTTGAGAGCCGCGGCATCGGCCTTCCCGTCGGCCCCACGCAGGTGCCTATCGTGTGCTCCAGCTGTATCTTCGACCTCGCCTTTGGCGATCCCACCGTGCGCCCCGACATAGAGGCCGGCATCGCCGCCGTGCATGAGGCACTCGACAACACCCCCACCACGCTCGAGCAGGGCAATGTAGGTGCCGGCACGGGTGCCACCGTCGGAAAGCTCATGGGGCCCGCCACCTGCATGAAGGCCGGTCTCGGAGCTGCCGCCGTGGCGCTCGGCCCCGTCAAGGTGGGCGCCGTGGTCTCGGTCAACGCCTGCGGCAACGTCGTCGACCCCTTCACCGGCGAGTGGGTCGCCGGCATGCGCGCCGCAGCCGATAGCGACCAGATCGTCGACATGGAGCTCGCCGCCTTTGCCGCCGCCGGCTCTATGCAGATGCCGCTCGACCGCACCAACACCACCATCAGCTGTATCGTCACCAACGTGGAGCTCACCAAGGCCCAGGCCACCAAGGTCTCCCAGATGGCAGCAGACGCCTACGCGCACGCCATCCGCCCCACACACACCACCAACGACGGCGACACCATCTACACCCTCGCCAGCGGCAAACTGGGAGCCCAGGCAAGCGCCGCCGTTCCCCTAGACCTGCTGGGCATGCTCGCCGTAAGGGCCCTACAGACCGCCATCGTAAACGGAGCCAAAAGCGCCAAAACCTCCCACGGCATCCCCGGCGCCGCGAAGTAATCTCACTCGACCGTCGGTCGGAGGCGGGCGGGCATTACGTTTGCTGCTCTACAGTCCTATGCAAGACGAAGGCCACATTAAGTGGCCTTCTTTGCATGCGGAACTCGCGACAAACGTAATGCCCGCCCGTCTCCGACCGACTTCCAACCTAATTCTTTTCAGCCCAGGCCCCTGTGTACCGCGCGTCTAAGATCTTCAAAATTCAGCTGCCTGACAATCGATTCTTATAGCAGAGGCCCCTTGGCCTTTAGTTTGATACAAGTTCCGCACGAGCCGGAAAGCACTTAATGTGCTTTCCGTGCGAGCAGGACTGTTCGCAGTAGCAAACTAAAGGCCAAGGGGCCCAGTCAACCCATCAGCAGCGATTACTCAGCAGCTAGTTGAATTTGAAGATCTTTGAGGCAAGACGGTATAGGCCGAGTGTGGTTTTGTCACCAGCCCGACCGCGCAGGTTGGTGAAGAAGCCGACCACACCGTAGCGTGCACGACGATACATACGCTCGTCATAGGCCTTTAAATCACTCCACAACGTCTTCAGGCGCTCGTCGGCACAATCCTCGTCGGAAAGCTTAGTGAGCACCGAGCAGATTGCCATCATCATGGTGAAATAGCCCATCATGTACGAGCGCAGACGCGACGACTCGACATCGCTGTACAGGTGGAACGACTCCATCATGATGCGCGTCACGCGAAACTGTTGGTCCAGACGCTTGACCATCGTGGCCTCGTTGACGCTTTGGCCCTCACGGCCGATAAAGTAGCGGTAGAGGTCGATGTCGGCGTAGTACATGGTCTTGCAGCGCGGTAGCGGCACGTAGGCGTAGATGTTGTCTACATAGAACGTGTGCGGCGGCATAGGCAGATTGGACGCGCGCAGCACATCCGTGCGATAGCACAGGCTGTGCATGAGCAGATTCTGGTCCAGACGGAAATGACCAATCTGGTCCCAGGTAAAGATCTTTTTCCGCGGCAGGGCAAACTTGTAGCCAATCGCGGTGTGCGTGCCCTCGTAAACCTTCTCGTACACGTAGTTCGAGATAAACAGGTCGACGCGCTGGTCGCGCTCCTCAAAGCCACGCAGAATCGACAGCATGGTCGAAAGCGCCGCACCGTCGAGCCAGTCGTCCGAGTCGACAACCTTGTAGTAGGTGCCCTGCGCCTCACGCAGACCCGAAAGGACGGCAATACCGTGGCCGCCATTCTCCTGGTGCACCGCGCGGATGATTCCAGGATAACGGGCCTCCCACTCGTCGGCCTTGGCGGCCGTCTCGTCCTTGGAGCCGTCGTCCACCACGATAATCTCGATATCGGTGGCGTAATTGCTCCCCTCCAAGATGGAGGTGATGCAATGGTCCATGTCCTTGGCGGCGTTATACGAGGGAATACCGAATGTTATGACTTTATGCATGGCAGGCGATAATCTCATCCGAAAGATCGAGGGCGGAATTGGTCACGGCATCCATATCGTAGTAACGGTACTCAGCCAGACGACCCACCGGGTGGAAGTTCGTCAGGTTCTGGACGCGCTCAAGGTAGCGCTCGTAGAGCTCACGGTTCTCGGGCTCCAGGATAGCGTAGTACGGCGTCTCGCCCGAGCCGGGCGTATAGGCCTTGGAGTACTCCTTCATGATGGTGGTCTTGCCGGGCAAAACCTGACCGGTCATGTTCTTGAACTCGGTGATGCGCGTATAGTCCTCGCTCGTGGTGTAGTTGACGGTGCCCACGGGCTGGAACTGGTCCATATCGAGCGTCTCGAACTTCATATCGAGCGTGCGGTACGGCAGCGCGCCCAGGTCGAGGTTGAACAGCTCGTCGAGTGGACCGGTGTAGACGATCTCGCCACCATAGACCTTGCCGTCGATCTTGACGGTGGTCTCGTCGATTTCAAAGAGGTCACGGGCGTCTACGTCACAGAATACGTCGATCAGATCGTGATCGAGCATATGCTCGAACAGCGCGGTATAGCCGTCCTGCGGCATACCCTGGAAAGGAGCCTGCGGGAAGTAGCGATCGTCATCGCCCACAAAGACGGGGACGCGGCCGGTGATCGAGGGGTCGATCTGGTCGGGCGTCTGGCCCCACTGCTTCATGGTGTAATGCAAAAAGACGTTCTCATAGACATAATCGGCGACCTCGGCAAGATCCGGGTCGTTCTTCTTGCGCAGCTCCATAATGGGCACCTTGACGTCCTTGCCAAAGGTCTCCACGAGCTTTTGGTACAGCTCCTCGCCGCGCTCATCGCCAAAGGCGAGCTTGAGGCTCGCATGGTTAAAGGGCACGGGCATAAGGGTGCCGTTGATGTTGGCGAGCACCTTGTGCTGGTAGTCCGTCCACTTGGTAAAGCGCGACAGGAAGTTATGGACGCGCTCGTTAAAAGTGTGATAGATGTGCGGACCGTACTCGTGGACCAGGATTCCGGCCTCGTCAGTGCAGTCGTAGGCATTACCCGCGATGTGGCCGCGACGCTCCAAAACGGCAACACGATAGCCGATAGTTTCGGCAAGACGGCGGGCGCAAACGGCACCGGCATAACCGGCGCCGACAACGATCATGTCATACGCACCGGCATTAAAGCCTTCAGGCAGGCCTGAGGTAATCTGCATCGATACTCCTTGTCAAAAGCCACACGCTTTTTAACTGGGCTTTTTCTCGAACATACGTCGAGACATATTTATCAGAGCGATTATAGCGCTAATGCGTCCTATAATGAGCTTGCCACACAAGGAAAGCTCAAGCACCGCGGCGAACATAATTGAAAGGTAAACCCGCTAGCAGCGGGTTTATTCGTGAACAGCCGGGCGCCTGGAGCTTAGCGAAACGCTTGTAAGGAGTAACATGAGCGATTTCCTAAACCGTATGAAGTCTGCCGCCAAGGCCGACCTTAAGACGATCGTCCTGCCCGAGGGCGAGGATCCGCGCACCATCGTCGCAGCCACCAAGATCATCGAGGAGGGCCTGGCAAAGATCGTCATCCTGGGTAACCCCGACGAGATCAACGTTCCCGGCGCTACCGTCATCGATCCGCGCAATGCCGAGAAGCACGAGGAGTACGCGCAGAAGTTTGCCGAGCTCCGCGCCAAGAAGGGCGTCACCATCGAGCAGGCTCGCGCCCAGGTGATGGACGCTACCTACTTTGGCACCATGATGGTCAAGATGGGCGATGCCGACGGCCTGGTCTCCGGCGCCTGCCACTCCACCGCCGACACCCTGCGCCCCGCGCTGCAGATCCTCAAGACCGCCCCGGGCACCAAGCTGGTCTCGGCCTTCTTCGTGATGTGCACCGACACCCCGCAGTTCGGCACCGACGGCACGCTGATCTTCGCCGACTGCGGCCTCAACATCAACCCGTCCTCCGACGAGCTCTCCGAGATCGCCATCGCCTCCGCTCACTCCTGGTCCACCTTCATGGGCAACGTTGAGCCGCACGTGGCCATGCTCTCCTACTCCACCATGGGCTCCGCCGGCGGCGAGGTCGCCAAGAAGGTCCAGGAGGCCGTAAAGTTCTGCCACGAGAAGGCTCCCGAGCTCGCCATCGATGGCGACCTGCAGCTCGATGCCGCTATCGTCCCCACCGTCGCCCAGCTCAAGGCTCCCGGCTCCTCCGTTGCCGGCAAGGCCAACGTGCTGGTGTTCCCCGACCTTGAGGCCGGCAACATCGGCTACAAGCTCGTCCAGCGCTTCGCCGGCGCCGACGCCTACGGCCCCATCCTGCAGGGCATCGCCAAGCCGGTCAACGACCTTTCGCGCGGCTGCTCTGCCGACGACATCGTGGGTGTCGTTGCCATCACCGCCGTCCAGGCTCAGATGGCTGAGTAGCGGACATATCCCCTCGGGACCCTACAGGGTAAAGCTCTGAAAACGTCCTCGGACATGTCGGAAGCCCCCGCTGCGCGCTACGCGCGGCGGGGGCTTCCTCCGTCCTGCGGAATGTTTTCAGAGCTTTACCCTGTAGGGTCCCTGCCGCTACGTAGCAATCAGGGCATCTGGAGTGGACGGCGGCTTGACTACGAGCTGGGGCTGAAGATCTGAATGGATGGGTGCCGTTGCTAGGGGCGCAAGCGTTGCTGGCGATGGTCACTTTGGGACTGGTATTTCCGCCTGCTAGTAAAAAGGCCTCCGGAGCTGTTGCTCTGGAGGCCTTTCGTTTACTTGTAAATGCGCGCGTTAGTTGTTCTTGGTCAGACGCTCGACGTCGTGGGCGATCATGTATTCCTCGTCGGTGGGGATGACCATGACCGTGACGGCGGAACCGGCGGCACTGATGACCTGCGGGCCGCTGCCCACGGCCTCACGGTTCTTGTTGTTGTCGATGCGCACGCCCAACCACTCAAAGCAGTCGCAGAAGGCCTTGCGGATCGACCAGTCGTTCTCGCCGATGCCGGCAGTGAAGGTAATGGTATCCACGCCCGCCATAGAAGCGATCATGGAGCCGGCCTGCTGCATAGCCTTATAGGCGAACATATCGAAGGCGAGCAGGCAGCGCTCATCTCCCTCGGAGGCGCGCGTGCGAATGTCGCGGGCGTCGTTGGAGATACCCGAGATGGCGAGCAGACCAGACTGCTTGTTCATCATGTCGTCGACTTCCTGGTAGCTGTAGCCGCCCTCGCGCTGCAGGTAGCACACGGTAGCCGGGTCGATAGAGCCGCAGCGGGTTCCCATCATCAGGCCGTCAAGCGGCGTGAGCCCCATCGTGGTGTCACGGCATACACCGTCCTCGATGGCGGCAAGCGAGGCGCCGTTGCCCAAATGGCACGAGAGCAGGCGGTGGCAGCGCGAGCCCAGGATCTCCTTGGCCATCATCCACTCGTAGCGGTGGCTCGTACCGTGGGCGCCGTACTTGCGCACGTGGTACTTGTCGCACACGTCCTTGGGCAGGGCGTAGGTGTAGGCAACCTCGGGCATGGTCATGTGAAACGAGGTGTCGAAGACGGCCACGTTGGGCAGCTCCGGATACTTCTCACGGCAATACTCGATTGCTGCGGCCTCGCCATAATTGTGCAGCGGGGCGAGCGGGGCCACCTCGAGAATCTTAGCCATGACCTCGTCGTCGACGACCGCGGAATCCTTAAAGTGCCAACCGCCTTGAACAATGCGATGGCCAATGCCATCGATCGTAAAGTCGGTCTTCTCGAGCTCCTCGAGCACACGCGCGATAGCCGAACGGTGATCCGGGAAGGGAACCTCCTCGGTTTGCTTGGCGCCACCGTTCTCGGAGTGGCCAAAGATGCCCATGTCCGAACCGATACGCTCGCAGTTGCCCTTGGCGAAAACCTCGCGGGTATCGGTATCCAAAAGCTGATATTTAAGGCTTGAGCTACCGGCGTTGACAACAAGTACGTTCATGAGACTCCTTTGCAGTGCGATACGGTCGGCGCAGACCCCTTAAGGCGGCCGCATGTTAATAAGAAGTTATCACACCTTGATAAATAGCTATCAGGCATATCGCCCAACGAGCACAAAAGAGGGGCCGAACGGCGCTCGGTCGTCCAGCCCCTCCCCTCTTGCAATTACTTGCCGTTGACGATGCGCTCGACGTCGGAAGCGATCATGAACTCCTCGTCCGTGGGGATGACGAAAATCTTGACCTTGGAATCCTTGGCGGACAGGCACCAAGCGCCGTCGCCACGCAGGGCGTTACGGGCGTGATCCATCTTGACACCCATAAAGGCCAGACGATCGGCCACGCCGGCGCGAACGGCCGGAGCGTGCTCGCCAATGCCGGCGGTAAAGACGAGCGTGTCCATGCCGCACATGGAAGTAGCCATCTCGGCGGCCTTGGCGGCAATCTTGTAGACAAACATGTCGAAGGCAAGCTGAGCCTCGGGGTCACCAGCGGCGGCGAGCTCCTCGACGTTGCGGCAGTCGTTGGTCTTGCCGCCGGTCACAGCCAAAAGGCCGGACTTCTTGTTCATCATCTCGTCGACCTCGTCGAAGGTGTAGCCGCCCTCGCGCTGCAGGTAGCACACGGTAGCCGGGTCGATGGAGCCGCAGCGGGTGCCCATCATGACGCCGTCGAGCGGGGTGAGGCCCATAGTGGTATCCATGCACTTGCCGTCCTCGATGGCGCACAGGGAAGCGCCGGAGCCGATATGGCACACGACGACCTTGCGGGCCTCGCCGTTGGTCATCTCGGCGACCTTCTTGGAAATGTAGCGGTAGCTGGTGCCGTGGGCGCCATACTTACGGATGTGCAGTTTGTCGCAGACGTCCTTGGGCAGGGCGTAGGTCTTGGCGACCTCGGGCATGTTGAAGTGGAAGGCGGTGTCATAGACCGTGACGTTGGGCAGGTCGGGATACTGCTCCAGGCAGAACTCGATAACGTTGGCCTCGGGATTGTTGTGGAGCGGCGCGAGCGGGGCGACCTCGCGGATCTTAGCGAGAACGTCCTCGTCGACGAGGGAGGAGTCGCCAAAGTACCAACCGCCCTGAACGATGCGGTGGCCGATGCCCTCAATCTTGACGCCGTTGGCCTCGAGGTCCTTCAGGACAACCTCGATGGCGACCTTGTGGTCGGGGAACTCGATGTTCTCGGTCACCTTCTTGGAACCGTTGGCAGCATGGGTGAAGGTACCGCCGGTGAAGCAGACGCGCTCGCAGGAGCCCTTTGCGGACACCTTGTGGGACTTGGTATCGATGACCTGATACTTAAGGGTCGAAGATCCTGCGTTGACGACCAGAACGTTCATGTGTCTCCCTACTAACAGGCGGTGTGGCGCCGCCAGGTTACATACGCTTCAATAATAAACCCAAACGCCCTCGCGCTCGGGTTTATTGCGTTGATATATAAGTTATCGGTGCCTAAATACTCATGGCCTTTGGCTTGTAAGACGAAAGAGCGCGGGGATATACACCAGAGAAGAAATCCCGAGCGCAACAAGCAATATGACTCGAATATCCGCGATGCTGCTCAACGCAGCATTGAACAGGTAGAAAAGGATGGCACCCACCGCCACCATCTGGCTTTGAACCGAAATCAGTGAACAGCGCATCGAAGAATCGGCAGCATTTTGAAAAATCGAGTATTTGATTGGGGCAAACAACGAGTACGCAACCGTCTGCAGCACATAGAACACGGGCAGCAAATTAGCCGGAGTAAGGGGAATCAAAAACAAAGCTGTCAATACTAAGCGAATGATGCCGCAAATACGCGTAAAACGGCCCTTGTCGACACGAGCAATCACACTGGGCACAATAAATCCTATGGAGGCGGAGGCAAGGAGCTGGACCGCAATGGTCACGCCCGAAGCGACGGCATTCATTCCGCGGCCTGCAAGCAACAGTGAGAAGAAGTCTTCCAGGGCGACGAAGGCAAATGCCTGAGAACAGTCCATGATGAACGCTGACCGAAGAATGCCATTACCCGCAATAGCAGCACCGATCATCTTCGGGCTCATTCCATGCCCAGGTGTCACCGCAGCGCCCTCTCTTCTCGCCTCAGGAATACAGACAACGACAACCAATGTCAGCACCATTGTGATGATATCGACCGAAAGCCCAATGAGATACGCGCCAGCGGACGAAATGAAACCGCCCACACAAGCGGAGAGGGCATAAGAGGCATAGAAAACAAATCGCTCAACGACATTAAGTCTTACGAGCTGGTCCTGAGAGACGCTGTCAATGTAAATCGCTTCTATGGATCCGCTCAGACATGCAACGGCAAAACCTTTGAGAGCGAACGCACCGATTAAAAGCAGAGGAGAACGGACGAGAAGCAGGGCGGCGTAGTATCCAAGCATCCCCACGACGCCAACGAGACCGCTTGTCTTTCGTCCAAACCTATCAGCAATATAGCCAGTAGGAACTTCAAGGATGAACTTGCTCACTTGATATGCAATCATCATGCTAGAAATCGCCACCATCGAGAATCCGACGAATTCAAGGTAAACCGTCAGAAAATACAAAATGGTGCTGAAGTTCGACAGAAAAACGAACGTCATATAAAGCAAAACCGTACGGTTTTTCATGCTCCGCCCTCCAAGAGTCAGCAATCTAAATCGGAATCTTGGAAAAGCATGAGGGCAAAGCTGTCAGCTATGTGTTGCAAGGCGTCAATAATCACTTGACGTCTCGAAGCCAATTAATTTCGCGAAGCAAGATGACGCAATAGGTGCAGAAAAACCGTCTGGTGTCGATCAGTCCAGGAATTTTGCCGATAGCAAAAGTAGATAGGCAAGGTTACATCACGCGAGCCTTCAATGGAGCACTCACTCACTTCTGATCCATCCGATGCGAGAGAGGACCCGGACAAACTCAATATCAATCCCCCGGCTTGAAGAAACTCAGCCTGAGCCCTGCTTCCGTATTCAACATCACGGAAGCGAAAATTGACGAGCTGGGCTTCAGGGCATTGGTTGATCGCATTGAGACAGGGTGACAAATTAATGGGAACAGCGAGCCTGCCGCCCAGTAACTCACGAACGGTCATAGCGCCCACGGATTGATGACCCGCTGGGCAGGAAAGAACCTTGAGCTCCTTTTCACCCAAGTATTTCGAAGAAAGGACACTGTCCCTTGGTTCCTCAAATGAGATGGCCGCATCCGAAATGCCAAGCACAAGTGATTCAAAGCATGTAGCCGTTGGCTGATGCCACACATCAAGGTGAATATGAGGGTGCGAGCTTTCAAACGAGTCATACCAGTTTTCGGCAAAAAGTCGCCCCCGCCCATGAAGGCAGGGGGCGTAAAGACGAAAGTGGCCGTCGGGCGAGACGCCGTCGTCCCTCGATTGAGCGTACTTTTTGAGATCGTCGACTTGTGCCAGGATCACGCGTGCACGACGCGCAAATTCTCTGCCCGCCGAAGACAAAACAGCCTCACCCGCCGATCGGTCAAGCAAAACAATCTGATACTCAGATTCCAACTTTTTGATTGCCGACGAAACGGCCTGCGGACTCACATGAACGGCGCGAGCTGCTTTGCGCACGCCGCCATAGTTCGCTACCGCTTGAAGGTATTCGAGTTGAGAAAGCTGCATAGACTACTCCAAAGGCAGCCAAGTCGACGGGCTACGCGTCCTCAGATGAGGTTCTCGCCCAGGTTTTTGCCACCGAGGACGTGCATGTGGAAGTGCATGACGGTCTGGCCGGCGTTGACGCCCTTGTTGGAGATGACGCGGAAACCGTCCTCCAAGCCCTTGGCCTTGGCAACCTCGTGGATGGCGTGGGCCATGGCGCCCATGGTCTCGGCCGGCACGTTGTCGGCGATGTCGCTGTAGTGCTTCTTGGGGATCACGAGCGTGTGGACCGGCGCCTGGGGGTTGAGGTCGTCGAAGGCGATGACCTGGTCGTCCTCATAGACAACGGTTGAGGGAATCTCGTGGTTGGCGATTTTGCAGAAGATGCAATCACACATGGCTGGTTCCTTTCTCACAGACCAAGGTAATTATATTTGGTCGGGATGGTTAGAACGAAAGCTTGTCGTCGGTGTTGGCGGCCTCGCCGTCGGCGAGCACGTCGTTGCCGTCGACGTCCTTAAGGAGCACCGAGACCTTCTGCTCGGCATCGGACAGGCGGGTGCGCAGGCTCTTGAGGAGCTCGACGCCGCGGGTATAGCTCTCGAGTGACTCCTCGAGCTCCATATCGCCCGACTCCAAGCTGCGGATGATGAGTTCCAACTCCTGCGAAGCCTGCTTGTACGTAAGCTGCTCGACCGGGGTCTTCTCTGCCATATCTGTTTCCTTTCCTAAAGGTTTATCGCTATGTAACGCGGCCTACTCGACCGCATCGACCGTTGCCGCCACATTGCCGTCTGCCATGCGCACGCGGATGGCGTCGCCGGGCTTAAAGGTCTTGGCGCTCGTAGCCACCCCATCATCGCTATACGCGATGGAGTAACCGCGGGCAAGCACCTTGAGCGGCGACAGGGCATCGAGCGACGCGGCAGCTCGGCCTAAGTCGGACGCAGGCTTGCTGAGCATCGTGCGCCCCTGATGCTCCAGACGGGAGCTCGCAAGTGTGAGCGCATGGCGCTTGCCATCGAGCCCTGAGGTGCTTGCGATCAAGCGCTCGGGCAGACGCTCGAAGTTGGAGCGGAAGGCCCCAACCGAACGCGTTATGGCGCCGGACAGACGATCGGCCGTCAGGGCAAGCTCGGACTCGCGACGCTCGACCATAAACGTGGGGTCGTTGAGGCACGGGCGGCATGCGGCTGCATCGAGCGCGTCGCCCAGGCGAGCCGTATAGGCATCCCAGGCTCGACGACCGCGCTGGTCGAGCATTTCCAGATCGACCTGATCCGACCCGATCATCGAAGCCATCGCGGCGCCCAGACGCTGATGGCGCGTCTCGAGCACGTCGGCCAACTCCGTCATAGCCGGCGCCACCGATTCTGCCGCTGCCGTTGGCGTGGAGGCGCGACGGTCGCTCACCATGTCGCAAATCGAGGTATCGGGCTCATGGCCAATACCGGTCACCACGGGCACAGGACAAGCCGCCACCGCGCGGGCAAGCTCCTCGTCATTAAAGGTCATGAGGTCCTCAAAGGAGCCGCCGCCGCGCACCAGCAAAATACAGTCGGGCGCCGGCGTAATGGAAGCGGCGCGGCGCAAGCCCTCGATGAGCTCGGCCGGCGCACCCTCGCCTTGAACCTTGGCGCCCACGCAGACGAGCTCGACGAGCGGGTTGCGACGACGCAACGTGCGCTTGACGTCGTCGATTACGGCACCCGAAAGCGAGGTGACGACCGCCACGCGGGAGCAGAACACCGGGATGCGGCGCTTGCGCGCTTCGTCCATCAGGCCCTCGCGGCGTAGCTTTTCGGCCAGTTGCGCCACTTGTTGACGCAGCAGACCCTCCCCCGCCAACGAAAACGAGCGGGCAACAAAGCTCATGCGACCCGTGGGCTTATAGAGATTGAAGCTGCCCTTAAAGCTCACCTGCATGCCATCGCGCAGATCGAAGGTGCGCTTGAGATAGGCGCCCTTCCAGATAATGCAGTCGACGGCGGCCGAGTCGTCCTTGATCTGGAAATAGCAGTGGCCGCTTCGGGCGTTAGGACCACGAAAACCCGTGACCTCGCCCAGAACGCTCAGCTGCGGAATGGCATCGAGCGCACCGGCAGCGATCTCTACCGCCTGGCTCACGCTGAGCTCCTTGCGCTCCTGCTCGTCCGAACCGTCGAACTCGGCGGAAACGGCATTGCCGGTTAGATTCCAGCCTGCCACGCAGCCCCCCCTTCGTCATCGTGCACAAGGGCTCCGGCCCCGTGCAAATTTAAGTCCAACTCATAGTACAGCGCCGCAGGGACACAAACCCCCACGGCGCCTGTCAAGCCAATTTGTTATCGGTTGGAGTTTCTGTTGTAGCGGGCCATCAGGTAGAGCAGCTGAATGATCGAAGTGAGCGCTGCGGCCACATAGGTAAGCGCCGCTGCCGTCAGCACCTTCTTGGCGCCGTTGACCTGCTTGGAACTCATACCCGACTGCTCGATGTACGCCACAGCACGTCGGCTGGCATCAATCTCGACCGGCAGCGTAACCAACTGGAACAGCACACTAAACGAGAAGAAGATCAATGCGAGGGTCGTGAGCCCGGCGATGTTCATAAACAGGCCCAAGAGCAACACGATGGTCCAGGCGTTCTGGGTAAAGTTGACGACCGGGACCAGGGCGGTGCGAACCTTCATCATGGCGTAACCGCTCTGACGCTGGGCGGCATGACCCGCCTCGTGGCAGGCCACGGCAACGCTTGCGACCGATCCGCCCGAACGGTTAGCGTCCGAGAGATACAGGTTGTTATCCTGCGGGTTGTAGTGGTCGGTGAGCTCACCGGCAACACCCTTGATACCCACGGCGTTGCAACCGTTGGCGTCGAGCATGCGGCGAGCGACCGTGGCACCCGTGTCGCCGTCCGAGCGAACCTTGGACCAGGTCTTGTACGTCGAGTTGATATAGCTCTGCGCCGCAAGACCAAGCACCGTACAAACAAGGACAACCAGCAGGTACAGCGGGTCGATGCCAAAGCCGTAACCATAGTAATAGGGCATGCGAATTCCTCCGAATCGAATTACACGTTGGAGGCATTCTACCCAATCAAGCGGCTAGGCTTCCTTACAGCAATTCAATTTTGCCATCTTTGACCGTCAACCCCATGTTGCCGGAAAGCAGATCGTCCAGGCGCGAGCCCACAAGCTCAAAACGCCAACCTTCGCGCAAACGGCTTTGCTCAGGATGCTCAATGTAGTCGGCCAGGTCATCGCGCGAGGCAATGACCGAGGTCGCCACGCCCGAGCGCTCGGCAACCAGGCGGATGAGCGCGTACATGAGATCCGTCACGCTCTCAAGCTCCGGCGAAATCTGGCGATGCCCGCGCACCATGAGCGGCAGGCGATCGTGCGGACAGCTTGCGCCGCGCTTGATGGCCATCAACGCGCCATCCACGTCGCGCTCCCCCAGCTGGTCGGTACCGCGGATGCTACGGAACTCCTCGACACGCACGGGATTGCGCTTAACCAGGGCCAGCAGCGTATCGTCGGACATGACCCACTTGCGCGGGATGTTGCGACGCTCGGCGCGGTCCTCGCGCCAAGCGGCAAGCTCGCGCGCAACGCCCAGCTGATGGCGGCTACACGAGTTGATGCGTTTGACCTTGCGGAATGCCTCATGGCGGTCGGCGCGGTAGTGCGACTCGTCGGCCAAAGGACGCAACTCGTCGAGCACCCAGTCCACGCGGCCCAGCTCACGCAGGCGGCTCATCATCTCGGTATAGGCGACGATTAAGTACTTGACGTCATCGATCGCGTACTCGATCTGCTTATCGCTCAGCGGGCGGCGCGACCAATCGGTCAGCGACTCGGTCTTGGGCAGTGATACGCCGCAGAACGTCTGAACGAGCGCACCATACGAAATCTGCTGGCGCTCGCCCAAAAAGGCGGCGGCAACCTGCGTGTCAAAAATCGGTCGCGGCAGTGCGCCCACGGTATGGAGCATAACTTCCATGTCCTGTGAGCAAGCATGGAATACCTTGACCACGCCCTCGTCGGCCATAAGCTCGGCAAGCGGCGACAGGTCGTCGATCACCAGCGGATCGACAGCGACACTCTCGGCGGGGGTGGCAATCTGGACCAGGCACAGGCGCGGATGAAACGTGCGCTCGCGCAAAAACTCGGTATCGACGGCGATCGCGTCGAACTCGCGGGCGCGCTGGCAAAAGTCGACCAGAGCCTGATGTGTGGAAATGTACATATCAACCCATCGAATAAGGTTAGGCCCGAAAAACACGGGTAGGATATCGGCATTGCTCTACAACTATACTCGGTTAGTCACAGAACGGGAACGTAAGTATGCGCTGCCTTATCATCCACAACCCGGCATCGGGCCCCAGCTCAGATGAAATCTACGCGTTCACGCACGCCCTCGCGCAGGGCGGCGACGAGGTCGTGATGCGTTTTATCGGCGATGGCATGGAGCCCGAGGACGCGGTAGCGGACGTTCGCGAGTTCGATCGCGTGGTCGTTTCGGGCGGCGACGGCACCGTCTCCAACGTGCTCGACCAGATGCGCGGGTGCGGTGTCCCCACGCTTGTCTTCCCCTCCGGCACGGCCTGCCTGTTCTTTAACAACATCGGCAATGCCCCCGAGGCGGCGGCACTCGCCAAGGCTTGCCGCGACGGCCGCACGGTCAAAGTGGACATGGGTGAGCTCTTTTGGCTCGACGAGAACGGCAACGAGAAGCGCCACGGCTTTATCATCATCGCCGGCTCGGGCTTCGACGCCGAGATCATGATGAAGGCCGCTCCCACCAAAAACGACATTGGCGAGATCGCCTACTTCCTCTCCGCGCTCGCCACGCCCAACCCCACGGTGGCGCACTTTACCATTGAGCACGACGGCATTGTCGAGGAGCTCGACGGCATCTGCTGCATGGCAGGCAATACCTCGGTCATCCAAAACGACATCAACCTGTTCCCCAACTGCCGCATGGACGACGGCATGGTCGACATCGTCGTTATTGAGCCCGTGCGCACGATGCAGCTGCTCCCCACGGTAATTACCGCCGCGCTCGACCCCGCTGGCAAAGTGCTCGGCCGTCCGCAGTTTAAGATCATCCAGACCAAGGAAGCCAAGATCACCTGCACGCCATCGCTGGGTATGCAGTTCGATGGAGAGATCATCTCCAGCAACTCCGGCGTCTTTGGCGCTCGCGCGCTGCCGCAATGTCTCGACCTCATCGTCGACGATTTTTCACCGCTCGGAAAATAGGAGGACCCCATGAACGACAATCCCCTGATTGGCTTTATCGTCATCGTCTTGGCCATGCTCGTTGGTTACGCCATCAATGTGATCCACCGCCGAAAGAAGTAAATCCACATTGGTATGATATTCATCCAGTTATCGACTCTCCCGTTGTTTATGCAAATCCTAAACAGCGGGAGAGTTTTCTTTTTGAGCATTGTCTGGCGCTTTATTCAGCTACAGTAAATGCAGGGTGCCTTTATTTAACTAAAGCAATAAAATGAGTATTATTATCCGCTCATCGTATATTTCTTCACGCTCATCGAGTAAAAGCTGTTGTCGAATGAATACTCTTTACACTTCCTTTAGGCTAGTAGATGTATTTATTAGCTGAAACTCCGTACGGTTTCGCGGGGTTTCAACAGTTGGGAGGGATCATGAGGTTTACTCATCCTGTCAACACGCTCAAGAAGCTCGGCTGCGGCCTTGCATTTGGAGCAGCGGCCATTATGGCCATGCCGACTTCGGCGCTCGCTTGCACCCAGATCTACATGGGCAGCCAGCTCACGGCAGACGGCAACACGTACTACGGACGCTCCGAGGACTTCGGCCCGCGCTACATCAAGCACTTTGGCATCGAGCCCGCACACAAGGACGGCAGCAAGTACACCTCGGTCGAGTCCGGCTTTGAGTACAAGTCCAAGGGCGCAACCTACCGCTACACCTTCGTTCGCGACAACCCCTCTCAGTGGGAAGATCGTTACGACGCATATTCCGAGGCTGGCATCAACGAAAAGGGCGTTTCCTGCTCTGCCACGCTGAGCACCTCCTATAACGAGAAGGCAGAGGAAGCCGACCCCGTCACCGAGGAGACCGGCATCGGCGAGTACAACTACGCCAGCGTCATTCTGGGCGAGAGTGCCACGGCCCGCGAGGGTGTCGAGCTCCTCGGCAGCTTGATTGACGAGCAGGGCGTCTGCTCCAACGACCAGATCATCATTGCCGACAACAACGAGACCTGGCTGTTTGCAGCGCTTTCCGGCCATCAGTGGATCGCCATGAGACTCACCGACGATATCGCCTCGCTCAATCCCAACATCGGCAACCTCACCTATGACGTCGACCTCGACGACACCGAGAACTGCCTCCACTCCGAGGGCATCGAGTCCATGCCTAAGGAGAAGGGCTTTGCCGAGTACACCGACGGCAAATTCGACGTCGCCAAGACCTACGGCGAGGAGATTAGCGAGGCCGATATGCACCAGTGGTCGCGCTATGTCCAGGGCCGCGATTACTTCATGGCTCCGCTTGCCGAGGGCACCGACTACGAGATCGTCAAGGACGAGCGCGAAGAGGCTCGCGCCACAACCGGCGCCCTGGTCCACGAGATGCAGCCGCTGTTCTTCCAGCCCGGCAAGTCCGACTGGAACACCTTTGAGATGATTCGTTCCTTCGCCGCTCGCGGCGAGAATGTCGCCGGCCTCAACGCCAACACCGACGGCGCCTATGCCATCGGCTCCAACCGCAACACCGAGATCCACACCTTCCAGATCCGTCACGGCATGGACCCCGAGATCGCGACCATCCAGTGGGAGATGCTCTCCAACGCCGAGTTCTCCGTCGCTATCCCTCTCTATTCCGCACTGCTCACCGAGGTCAGCCCCTACTTCAGCGATCAGGACGTCTCCTTCGATCACTGTGAAGAGGAAGACGTCGTGAACAACGAGGAGCCCAAGAACTCCATCAACTACGTTCTCATGGACATCAACACACTCGCCTATGAGAACCGCGACAGCTGCGCCACCGGCGTCCGCGCCTATCTCGACGCCCTGCAGAAGGAGCTCATCGAGCAGAACCTAACCGTCGACGAGGCCATGCAGGCCGCCGAGGACACCGAGGCCCGCACCGCCCTGGCCAACAAGGCCGGCAAGGCAGCGACCAAGAACACCTACGTCAAGTGCAAGGCCATGCTCGAGGAGATGCGCGACTACCTCAAGGAGGGCGATTTCTCCGAGGAGTTCGTCCCGAGTGACTACGATGCCGACAACGACTGCCTGGTCGAGTCCATCACCTACGCCGACGAGGCTCTCTCCGATAAGGACGTTGCCGAGCCCGAGGCTGAGGAAGAGGCGACCGAGGAGAAGTCCGAGGGCAACAACATGGCCGCCATGGCCGTTGGCGCCGTCGTCATCATCGGTGTCTGCGGCTTCGTGCTTTATCGTCGCAAGAAGGCCTAAGGCCCTTGCGTTCCAAGAGACGGGCGGGGTCGCATGAGTCATCCCGCCCGCTCAGCCTGCCCTTTTGACCGGCAGGAAACGCCGCCGAAATCTTTTCAAAAAAGATTTCCCCGCACACACTTTGCTGTGCTATAGTGCAGCACAACAGCAACGAGGTGCGACCGCGCCAAGGCATCACGAAAGGAGCCACCAAGATGATGAACACGATGACGTCTCTCAACAACTGGTGGTGGCGTGATGCGAATACGATCGGTCGAAAGTGAGTCCCTCACGCCTGTTTTGCGCTCTAGGTGATTGGAAGGCCTCCGGTTTCGACCGGGGGCCTTTTTCTATCTCGAGCCCGATCGCATTCGCATCACGCGCCTCCGTTTTTCTCTTACACTCCCCTTTTTGAAAGGACTTTCACCATGTCTCAGAACACCACCGCCACCGCCCAGCCCCGCACCGTCCAGACCGCCGACCGCGGTAAACTCGATATTCGCGCCCTTGTCCTGCTCGCCATTCTGCTTGCCGCCGGCTTCATCCTCAACTTCACCGTCGGCAAGGCAATCTCGGGCATCTCGGGCGGTATGATCAGCCCCGAGTTCATTATCTCGGCCTTCTGCCTCACCATCCTGGTCATTCGTCCCAACATTGGCCAGGCGCTCGTCATTGGTCTCATCTCGGCGGCCGTAATCCAGATCACTACCACCTCGCCGTTTGTCGATTTTGCCGCCGAGGGTATCGCCGCCATGCTCATGGCCGTCATTGTCAACGCCGCCGCCAAGGACGGCCAGGTTAAGCCCGTCGTCGCCATCGTCGCAACATTCGTGACCACCTTTGTCTCGGGCGTCATCTTCATGGTCATCAAGATGGCCATGCTCGGCGTGGTGGGCGAGCTCGCCGCAGCCATGCTGCCCGTCGTCGCCATGACCGCCGTATTTAACGCCATTCTGGTCGGCGCCCTCTACCTGCCCATCCAGAAGGCCCTGAAGCTCAACTAACCCGCTCGGTTTTACGAGCCACCCCATCTTGGCGTTCATTCGTCGCTCGCATACCCAAGTACGCTTCGCTCCTCTTTCGCGCCAACCTGGGGCACCTCGTAAAGCCGTATCCGTGCTTCACCACCAAAGACTGTCCCAAAC
Source organism: Collinsella aerofaciens (assembly GCF_001404695.1). Lineage (GTDB taxonomy): Bacteria > Actinomycetota > Coriobacteriia > Coriobacteriales > Coriobacteriaceae > Collinsella > Collinsella aerofaciens_E. Next base: position 24,545 of record NZ_CZAQ01000031.1, read on the forward strand.
AACGAGCTTTTGGGGACGTTCTTAAACGACTAGTCATGTAAGAACGTCCATTACAGTCGAAATTGTCAGCCCGGGACCGTCTCGGGCTACGATTGAGGCGCGCCCAGAACGGGCCGCCGGCCGGGCGCCCGCGCACGGCCGAACGTCCCTGCCCCCGAGAGGGCCCGTTGGGTGCTGCCGGCGCGGGACGCGCCGCCCCCGACGGCTGATAGGAAAGTGCCGGGCAGG
>NZ_CZAQ01000032.1 GCF_001404695.1 Collinsella aerofaciens
CGAGGCGGCATAGGATATCAACCGTGTTCCAGGTTCCAGGACGCCGGGCCGACTCGCTTCGGATCGGGCGCTACACCAACTTTCTCGACACTACCAATATTGCCGGTTTATTCCTCTAGGCAGTGTTTTAATCATTGCGCCTTCTGCACCATTCCCGGTGCTACCGGTGGTTGTTACCGAAAGATGCCTATATCGAGAGTATTTGAAATAATGTGTCGGTTAAATGAAAAATACGGCACGAGAGTTTTCTCTTTTGTGGATGAAACATTCGAAGGCAAAAGAATGGAGCAACTCGCGGATGAAATAAACGCATCGGGAAAAACGTTTTTCTGGCATGGAGAAACGAGGTTCTCTCCAACCCTAAGTACAGACGTTTTTAACAAGATATACCAAAGTGGATGTAGGCAGATTCAGTTTGGCCTCGAGTCATACAACCAAAGAGTTCTTGATCTAATGAAGAAGAACACGAGAGTTGATTGGATTGATCGCAATATCCATGATTGTCTCAATGCGGGTATTCCTGTTCATCTATTTTTTATGATTGGCTTTCCGACCGAAACTAAAGAAGAGGCTCTGAACACCTTAGCTTATACAGAGAATGTTTTGAATTATTCAAAACAGGTATGTGGTGTTCCATATTCCACGAGAGGATTTACGAATTTTGGTCTCGTTATGGGGTCGGATGTTTGGAATCATCCCGATAAGTATGGTGTCTCTGTAATGCCGAAGTCCCAATATGAGGATTTGCGCCTCGAAGTGGATTATGTTTCAGGCACTGGTTTAACTTTAAATGAAGCAAAATCCTTATCTGATGAGCATCATATTGATTTTTATATGCAAGAGGTCATAAACGGTAGCGACACAATTGACTTGCCCCAGCGGCTTCATATTTCAGAGGTGACCTGGATCCTAGATTCTATTCACGCTGTCAGGTATAAGGGACATTTGACCAAAGTAAAGCGACGGCTAACTAGTCTAAATCCAGCTGATCGAATCTGGCTGGATTCCAAGACCTCTGTTGTGCTCGTTGAGCCATTTGCCTACTTCTATAATTCTGAATACCATCATGTCTATGCTGTTTCCCAGTTGGTATACCTTAAGTTGGCCCGTTTATTGGAGGCCGATTGTAGCATTTCTCTTATTCTTGATCAGGGCGACCTCGAGCTGACAAGGGCGATAGAAGAACTGTTGCATTATGGATTGCTGAATACAAATATCGATGCCGATTATGTAATGCACGATAATGGTTTTCAATTGGTTAAAAGTTCGTTTGTTAAAGAAGTCGGACGCTCAAAAGAGGGGTTAAGAGTACTGCTGAGTTGTGCCACCCATAGAATGTGTGCGGTTAATGATTATTCGTTCGCTTTGCTTTCGTTGTTTGAAAAGCCGATTACTAAGAACGAGGTGCGCGACATTTTGAAAAAAGAGGGACTATCGGCAAACGAGGAGCAATTAAACAAGTTGGTTGATAATTGCATGAAAGCAGATATACTACAATTGATTAGATAGAGGAGGTTTCTGCATGGACGTTATTAACAAAGATCTCTTGGAGCAACTGAAAGAGTCTCAGGAAGAGGGCGTCGTGGTAGAAGTGTTCGACTTTGAGGACTACATGGATAAATTCTGCCATTAGTTTCGGAATTTACTTGCCTCGCTTAAAGGAGAAGTCGATTATCGATTTCTCCTTTTTTAATTAAAGATATTATTGGAATACATGCTCTTAGCACAGGTTGGCGTCTCAGTAAACTGGGAGGTTGCTTTGGCTAGTTAGAGATATGTGAACGTCCGTTAGACTGAATCTCAGGGTAGAAGGGGCCTCCAGTGTCCAGATCAACAAGGCAATGCTGCGTTTCGGCTAATAAGAACGACGGCTTTTTGCGTGTGGCGGCGGCCTCGCCCAAGATTCGCGTTGCCGATGTCGAGGGCAATGCCGAGGTTGCGTTGGCGGCTGTTCGCGAGGCTACCGAGCGCGGCGTTCGCGCGCTGGTGCTGCCCGAGCTTAACCTGACCGGCTATACCGCGGCTGACCTGTTCCATAACCGCACACTGCTGCATGCCTGCGAGGCGGCACTTGTGCACATCCTCGATGAAACCCGTGAGTTGCCGGTCGTCTTTACCATCGGTCTTCCCGTTGCAGTTGCCGAGAATATCTACAACTGCGCCGCCGTGTGCTGCGCGGGCGAGCTTTTGGGCCTCACGGCCAAGAAGTATCTGCCCAACTATGGCGAGTTCTATGAGCGCCGTTGGTTTGCTCCAGCGCCTGCGGATCCCGTGTGGGTTGAATTTGCCGGTCAGGGTCCGGTTCCGCTGGGTTCGGGGCTTGTCTACCGCTGCTGTGATGAAGGTGCCGAGGATATGGTGCTGGGCGTTGAGGTCTGTGAAGACCTGTGGGTGCCGGCGCCCCCTTCGACCGAGATGGCGCTTGCCGGTGCGACGGTGATTCTCAACCCGTCGGCCTCGGATGAGATTATCGGTAAGGCAGACTACCGCCGCAGCCTTATCTCCAATCAGAGTGCGCGCCTGTACTGCGCCTATGCCTATGCGGACGCGAGTGAGGGCGAGTCCACGACCGATATGGTCTTTGCGGGTGAGAACCTCGTCTACGAAAACGGCTCCAAGCTCGCCGCGACCAAGCTGCTTACCTGCGACATGGCCATCGCCGACGTCGATCTTGACCGCCTGGTTGCCGAGCGCCGTCGCTCGACGACGTGGACACGCGCGGACGATGCGCTGGAGGCCACGACCGTTGAGTTTTCGTTTGAGGGCGTGCTGGCCAAAGAGCCTGTTCTGCGCGATGCCTGCGATATCGACCGCGTTTTCCCTCGCGCGCCTTTTGTGCCGGCCGACCACGGTGATCTGGCCGAGCGCTGCGAGACTATTCTCAATCTGCAGACTGCTGGCCTCAAGACTCGCCTTGCCCATACGGGCACCAAGGCGGCCGTCATCGGCCTTTCGGGCGGCCTCGATTCCACGCTGGCGCTCCTCGTGACCGTGCGTGCGTTCGACGCCTTGGGCCTGCCGCGCACCGGTATCACGGCCGTGTCCATGCCCGGCTTTGGCACGACGCACCGCACCAAGTCCAATGCCGAGTCGCTCGCTCACGACCTAGGCGTGAGCTTTCGCGAAGTCTCGATCCATGCAGCCGTGGAGCAGCATTTTAAGGACATCGAGCACGATCCGACCGTCCAGGACGTGACCTACGAGAACAGCCAGGCCCGCGAGCGTACGCAGATTCTGATGGACCTGGCCAATCAGGCCGGCGGTTTTGTCATCGGCACGGGCGACCTGTCGGAGCTGGCGCTCGGCTGGGCTACCTACAACGGCGACCACATGAGCATGTACGCCGTCAACGCGAGCGTGCCCAAGACGCTTGTGCGCCATCTGGTGCGCTATGCCGCTGATGTTTTTGGCGGGCGTATTGCCGAGGTCTTGCTCGATATCCTCGATACGCCGGTGTCCCCCGAGCTTCTGCCGCCCACGGGCGACGGCGAGATTGCGCAGAAGACTGAGGATTTGGTGGGCCCGTACGAGCTGCACGACTACTTCCTCTACTACCTGCTGCGTTTTGGCTTTGAGCCGGGCAAGATCTACCGCATGGCGCTCAAGAGCTTCGAGGGCGCCTACGACGTCAAGACTGTCCACACGTGGTTGCGTACGTTCTACCGTCGCTTCTTTGCCCAGCAGTTTAAGCGCAGCTGCCTGCCCGATGGTCCCAAGGTGGGCTCGGTGACGCTCAGCCCGCGCGGCGATTGGCGTATGCCGAGTGACGCCAGCTCGCGACTGTGGCTTGCGCAGATCGACGCGCTCAATCCAATTGACTAAGGTTGGCTAAATTGAACCAATGCGGGGGTTGCAAGCGTTACACTTTTGCAATCTGATGGCCCGTATCGCGCGGCGCTCTTGTCGGAGCGCCGCGTTTTTCATATCGAAAGGTGGCACCATGCAGGCATCGCAGCGTCTCGACCGCTTTGGCGCGGAGGTCTTCGCCTCGCTCAACAACAAACTGCTTGCGCTGAAGGCTCAGGGCAAGACCATTTACAACATGAGCGTGGGCACGCCCGACTTTAAGCCGTACGACCACGTGGTCGAGGCGCTCACGCAAGCGGCCCAGGACCCCGAGATGTGGAAGTATGCCCTGCGCGACCTGCCCGAACTCAAGCAAGCCGTGTGCGATTACTACGAGCGTCGCTTTGGCGTTTCGGGCATTACGCCGTCTATGGTGCAGTCGTGCAACGGCACGCAGGAGGGCGTTGGCCATTTGGGCCTTGCCCTGCTCGATCCGGGTGACACCATTCTGGTTCCCGATCCGTGCTACCCGGTCTTTGAGGCAGGTGCCAAGATCGCCGATGCCAAGCTCGAGTACTATCCGCTGGTGGCGGAGCACAATTACCTGCCCTATGTGGCGGGTATCGATCCCGAGGTGGCCGATCGTGCCAAGTACATGATTGTGTCGCTGCCCGCCAACCCGGTGGGCTCGGTGGGCACGCCCGAGGTCTACGAGGAGATCATCGCTTTCGCCCGCGAGCACGACCTGCTCATCGTTCACGACAACGCATACTCCGACATCGTGTTCGACGGCGAGCCGGGCGGCAGCTTCTTGCAGTATCCCGGCGCGCTCGAGGTGGGCGTTGAGTTCTTCTCGCTCTCCAAGTCGTTTAACGTCACCGGTGCGCGTATCGGCTTTTTGGTCGGTCGCGAGGATGTGGTCTCGGCCTTTGCCAAGCTGCGCGGCCAGATCGACTTTGGTATGTTCTTCCCGATCCAGAAGGCTGCTATCGCCTGCCTGAACGGTCCGCGCGATGAGGTCGAGGCGCAGCGTCTGAAGTACCAGGAGCGCCGCGATGCCCTGTGCGACGGTCTTGAGGGCCTGGGCTGGGAGCGTCCCAACGCGCATGGCTCTATGTTTGTGTGGGCCAAGCTTCCCGGTGGTCGCACCGATTCCATGGCGTTTTGCGAGGAGCTCATGGAGAAGGCCGGCGTTGTGGTGACGCCGGGCGCGAGCTTTGGTCCTTCGGGCGAGGGGCACGTGCGCATGGCGCTGGTCTTGCCGCCCGACCAGATTGCTTTGGCTGTCGAGGCCATTCGCGAGGCGGGCCTGTATTAGAAAGGTATTTCGGCTCGTCAATAGCTCGAAACCGATTTCGTGCAGTTATTTTACGATTTCTGCAAACAATTTCGGTAAACGGTCGATTTTTGGCTGCGAATAGGAGCATAATCAAAGTCCCGATTGGATGTATTGGGATTACGGCAAGCCGCTCGGGTCGTTCCCGGGCGGCTTGCTTGTGGAGAGAGATGGGAGTTTCTAATGGTTAACGAGAAGAAGGTCGCTATTGTCGGCTGCGGTTTCGTTGGTTCGTCTTCGGCGTTCGCGCTGATGCAGAGTGGTCTGTTCTCCGAGATGGTCCTCATCGACGTGGACAAGAACCGCGCCGAGGGTGAGGCCCTGGATATCGCGCACGGCATGACGTTTGCCGAGCCGATGAAGATCTACGCCGGCGATTATTCCGATGTCGCCGACGCCGCCATGATCGTCGTCACCGCTGGCGCTGCCCAGAAGCCCGGTGAGACCCGTCTGGACCTGGTCAACAAGAACGTCAACATCTTTAAGTCCATCATTCCCGAAATTAAGAAGTCTGGCTTCGACGGCATTCTGCTCATTGTCTCCAACCCGGTCGATGTTCTGACCTATGCCGCCATCAAGATGTCCGGCCTGCCCGAGGGCCATGTCATCGGCTCCGGCACCGTGCTCGACACTGGCCGTCTGCAGCAGATGCTTGGTGCCCACGTCGAGGTTGACCCGCGCGATGTCCAGGCCTATGTCATGGGTGAGCACGGCGACTCTGAGTTTGTCGCTTGGTCCAGCGCCCAGGTTGCCGGCGTGCCGCTGAACACTTTCTGCGAGCTTCACGGTCATCTGGAGCATGAGGCTGCCGAGAAGCGCATCGCCGAGGACGTCAAGAACTCCGCCTACACCATCATCGAGAAGAAGCACGCCACCTACTATGGCGTCGCCATGGCCGTCAAGCGCATCTGCACCGCCGTCATGCGCGATGAGCAGACCGTTCTGCCCGTCTCCTCGCTCATGGTGGGCGAGTATGGCCTGTCCGATCTTGCCATCTCCATGCCGACGGTCGTTGGCCGCGACGGCGTCGTCTGTCGCGTCCCCGTGCCGCTGAACGATGACGAGCAGCATGAGCTCACCGCCTCCGCCAAGGCCCTCAAGGACATTATCGACAGCGTCGACTTCTCCTGCTAAATCAAGCTCGTTGGAGCGAAAAGCTACAATGAAGGCGTCCGAGTCCACACGGCCCGGGCGCCTTTTTGGTGCAAAGTAACCTGACCCCAATGCACCATAGTTGATGGGAGCGCCATGTCGGATTCGCCTAATTTTTTGACATATGCCCAGACGGTGTTTGATCCGTTTGAGGAGCGGTCGTTCTGCGCGGTGGATAGCCTGGTCTTTGCGTGGTTGTCCTATTTGCGTTTGCCGGGTGATATGGCGGAGCTGACGAACTGGCAGGGCCTAGACGTACGCGAACTGCTGCGTGCCGAGTGCTACCGGGACATGATTGACGACTTGTGGGATCCAGAGGGGAGCAGGGCCTTGTTGGAGGCCGTGGCAGCAAACCCTCGTTACCGTGGCGTGCACGTTTGCGGCTATCGTGCCGTGAGCGATGTGGTAGCGACAGAGCAGTTTGCAGCCATGGCGTTCCGGTTTCCGGCGGGGTTTAGTTATCTTTCCTTCCGGGGGACCGACAGCACGATTGTGGGCTGGAAAGAGGACTTTAACATGGCGTTCCGGTGTCCTGTGCCGGCCCAGGAATCCGCGGTACGTTATGTGGACGAGGCGGCGGATGCGATTGGCGGGCCGCTTTTGTGCGGAGGTCATTCCAAGGGTGGAAACCTTGCGGTGTACGGTGCGGCGATGTGCTCCGATGTCGCCCGCGAGCGAATCGAACGGGCGTATTCCCATGATGGTCCGGGCTTCGTCGAGGAGTTTCTGAGCGGCAACGCCTTCGCCGACCTATCCGGTCGAATCGACAAGACGCTACCTCGGTCGTCGATCTTTGGCATGATGTTCGAGACACAGGAGGACTATGCCATCGTTGAGAGCACCGAGTTCAGCCTGCTGCAGCACAATCCCTTTAGCTGGGTGGTTGATGGTCGCGACTTCGTGTACTGTGAGCGCCTGTCCGCCGGTGCTCGATACGTTGATGGCTCCATTCGCGAGATGCTGCTTGCAGTTTCGCCTAGCGAGCGCGAGCGTTTTGTAGATGCGTTGTTCTCCGTGTTTGAGGCTACGGGTGCTGAGCGGTTTGCGGATATCGCTGGGAATCTGCGCGAGAGCCTGCCCGTGATGCTCCAGGCTGCGCAAGGGTTTGACAAGGATACGCGACGCTTTGTCTCGCAGACCATCGTGGCAATTCTTAAGTGTGCGCTGCTGCCCAAACGTCCCGAGTTCAGCGTGCCTTCTAGTGGTAAGAGCCTGGCAGAACAGCTCGAGGTATGGCAGTCCGAGCTCCTGCGCTAGCCATTGGTGCAAAGCAACCTGTCCCCGATGCACCAATCTTCGATGCGCCTGGGGCGGGCTCGACCGCTATACTGGTTCGTGCCGAAATCGATCTAGAACGGAATGCCGTATATGAAAATCAATCACGCGATTCTGCATATCCTGGACTTTGACTCTGCCGTCAACGTTATGAGCCAGCGCGAGCTCGATATCGAGAGCCGTACCGTGCGCAACTTCGTGACCACGCATCTGCGCCGCGCACGTACCTCGGCCGACAATAAACGCGCCACGTTTGCCGAGAACTCTGCGTTTGGCGGCGAGCTCAAGGGCTATTTCTTTGGCGAGCGCGAGTTCGTGGACCTGTCGCAGCAGATTGCGGAGTTTATCTCCTCCGAGCTCACCAAAGCCGAGAAAGCCGAGTCAACCGACGTGCTCGTGGCCGATTTTGACGACGATGAGGATGCCCGCTGGTTTGCCGTGATGCTGCTGGGCTCCAAGCAGGCTTTTATGCACGAGGTGGGCCGCGAGGAGGGGGAGGTGCGCAACGACATCGCGCGCCACTACGCTATTCTGCCGAACCCTTCGCAAAAGGTGCCGAGCTATGCCATCGTGCGCGCGAGCACCATGGAGATCGGCTACGTGGACAAGAAGCGCAAGATTGCCGGCGAGGACCGTATGCTCATTCCCGATGGCCTGCTGCAGTGCGACACGGGCGTGTCGGGCAAGGAGGTCATCGACACCGTGACGCGTGTGGTCGAGGAAGTCGCCGAGGAGCACGGCGCCAACACGGCCGTGGCGCTCGCCAAGGTTAAGGCCGCTGTGGCCGAGAAGGTTGAGGATGACGAGGAGCTGCCGCCTTGGGATATCGTCGATGAGGTCTTTGAGGACGAGCCGGTCATCAAGGAAAGCGTGCGCGCGGCGCTGACCGAGGAGAAGGTTCCCGAGCGCGTGCCCGTGGAACGCAAGCAGGTCGAGCGCGCAGCCGTGCGCAATCATAAGATTCGTACCGACACGGGTATCGAGATCAGCTTCCCGGCCGAGATGGGTTCGAACTCCGAGTACATCGAGTTCGTTAACGAGCCCAACGGCCTCATCTCCATCGAGCTCAAGAATATCGGCAGCATCGAGAACCGATAAACTGCGCTTGGACGCTGCAGAAAAACAAAGGTCGAAACCCTTCGGGACTTCGGCCTTTTTGCTTGGAGCTGAATTGAGTTGCAGACTGAGCATACGTCAGCGAAAACGCCCCTAGGCGAGCAAGGTGACGTGAAAGAGGAGGGAAGCGTACTTCGGTACGCGACCGACGATTGAACGTCAGATTGCCGCTTAGGGGCGTTTGCAGCGTCGAGCCGTTACGCGGTTTGGTAAAACCGCGTAACTTCTACAGCCGGCGTAAGCCTTCCTCGAGGCCGGTCTTGCTGTCGGTCTTCTCGTCGCGCATCTTGATGACGCGGGCGGGGACACCGGCCACGACGGCACCGGCGGGGACATCCTCGACGCACACGGCGCCGGCGGCAACGACAGCGCCCTTGCCCACGCGCACGCCCTCCAGGACCACGGCGTTGGCGCCGATCATGACGTCGTCTTCGATGATGACGGGCGTGGCGCTCGCGGGCTCCACGACGCCTGCCAGTACGGTGCCGGCGCCGATGTGGCAGTTCTTACCCACGGTGGCGCGGCCGCCCAGCACGGCGCCCATGTCGATCATGGAGCCTTCGCCAATGACGGAGCCGATGTTGATGATGGCACCCATCATGATGACGGCGCGATCGCCGATCTCGACGCGGTCACGGATGATCGCGCCCGGCTCGATGCGGGCGTTGATGCCCTTGAGGTCGAGCATGGGCACGGCAGAGTTGCGACAGTCGTTCTCTACGTCGTAGTAGTCGATGGAGTCGGCGTTGGCGTCGAGGATTGCCTTGAGCTCATCCCAGTCGCCAAAGACGGTCTTGCCGTGGCAATCGCCGTAGATGTGCGCGTTGCCCCACTGGACCTCCATATCGGGCTTTTCGCGCACGTACAGCTTGACGGGCGTTTTCTTGGGCGCGGTGGCGATGTAGTTGATAATCTCCTGTGCATCCATTTCGGCTGCATTGCTCATTTGCTGTCTCTCCTTTGGGTGAATCCGGTTGATACTTGGTTAGGCAAATATGATCTGGTCGAACGTATAGAAGCCAGGCTCGTGGGTGACGAGCTTCTGCGCGGCTGCCAGGGCACCGTTGACAAAGATCTGACGGCTCGTGGCGCGGTGCGTGAGCGTGACCTCCTCGTCCTGGCCAAAGAAACTCACTTCGTGCACGCCGGCGACAGTGCCACCGCGCAGCGAGTGCATGCCGATCTCCTTGGGGTCGCGTGCACCGCACATACCCTCGCGGCCATAGACGGGGTGGTAACCTGCCTCGGGCTCGGCTTCGACGACGGCGTCGAGCAACAACTTGGCAGTGCCGCTGGGGGCGTCGACCTTTTGGTTATGGTGCGTCTCGACGATTTCGCAGTCAAAGCCGGGCAGCTCGCGTGTTGCCTGTGCTACCAGATGACGCAGGGCTGCGATACCGATGGAATAATTGCCGGAGTGCATGACGCGGGCGTTCTGACCCAGCTCGCGCAGGCGATCCATCTGCTCTGGTGTGTAGCCCGTGGTTCCCGAGACTAACGCTGCGCCCGTGCGCTCGACATAGGCGACGACGGCATCGAAGGTCACGACGTTCGAGAAGTCGATGATGACGTCGGCTGCCGGGGCGTTCTCGAGCTCGGACAAGTCAAAGCCGATCTGGGCCACGATATTGAAAACAGGTTGTCCGGCGGCGTCGACAACGCCCTCGGCGGTGGTGCGGATGAGCGAGCCCATGCGGCCCGTTCCCATAATGACGGTCTTAATCAAGCAGACCAGCTCCCTTCAGAGCATCGGTAAGTGTAGCGCGCGTGACGTCTGCCATGGGGCACAGCGGCATGCGGTAGTTTGCCTCGATCATACCCATCTGAGCGAGCGCTTCCTTGACGGGGATGGGGTTGACCTCGCTAAAGAGTGTATTGATGAGCGGCTGGCCGGCAATCTGGATATCGCGGGCGCGCTCCACGTCACCGTCCAGATAGGCTCGACACATTTCGTGCACGAGCTGCGGCTGAACATCGGCCCACACGCTGATGGTGCCCGAAGCGCCCAGGCTCATGAGCGGTACGGTAAGTGCGTCTTCGCCCGAGTACATACGGAAGTCGTCGGACAGCAGGTGGGCGATCTTGGCCGCGTAGGCGACGTTGCCCGAGGCTTCCTTAATACCCATGATGTTGGGGTGCGCAGCCAAGCGCTCTACGTTGCGCCCGCTGATGCCGCAGCCGCAGCGGCCGGGGATGTTGTACAGGATGCAGGGGATGTCCACGGCATCGGCGACGGTCTTAAAGTGCTGATAGATGCCTTCTTCATTGGACTTGTTGTAGTAGGGGGTGATGAGCAGCAGTCCGTCGGCTCCCAAGCCCTGGTAGGTGAGCGACTTGGTGAGCATGGTTTGTGTGGAGTTGGAGCCCGAGCCGGCAATGACGGGGACGCGGCCTGCAACTTGCTTGACCACGGCGGCGACAACGGAGTTATCCTCGTCATCGGTCATCGTGGCGCTCTCGCCGGTGGTGCCCAGGGTGAGGATGGCGTCGGTGCCGTTTTGCAGGTGGAAATCGATAAGGCGCTCGAGCGCGTCAAAGTCGACGCTGCCGTCCTTTTTAAACGGCGTAACAAGGGCGACGATTGAGCCCTCGAGATTGCGGATGTCCATGTTCTTCTCCTTCGCGTCCGCGATCTGGATGCGTTTGTTCCATTGGGCGGCGACTGCCAGCCGCTCGTCTTGGGCGCGACGGCGGGCACTTTCGGCGCGCGACTTGGCCAGCAGCTCTCGGCCGCACGGCAGCACATCGAGCGTGGCAAAATAATCGCCCGGGCGCTCGGCGCGGCGGATGAGTTCGGCCGAGCCATCGGGACGCAGCAGGACCTCGGCGGAGCGCAGCCGTCCATTGTAGTTGTAGCCCATGGAGTAGCCATGCGCGCCGGTATCGTGAATCACAAGCAGGTCGCCCATGTCGATATGCGGCAGTTCGCGATCGATGGCGAACTTGTCGTTGTTCTCGCATAGGTTGCCCGTGATGTCGTAGGTATCCGCAACGGGTGCTGTGGTCTTGTCGGCGCCACCCGGCTGGCCCATCACCGTAATGTGGTGGTAGGCGCCATACATGGCAGGGCGAATCAGGTCGACCGCGCTTGCGTCGACACCGATATAGTCCTTGTAGATCTGCTTCTCGTGGATGGCCTTGGTGACCAGGCAGCCGTAGGGGCCCATCATAAAGCGGCCCATCTCGGTGCAGATGGCCACATCGCCCATGTCGGCGGGAACCAGGATCTCGTCGTATGCCGCGTGCACTCCCTCGCCGATGGCGTGAATGTCGTTGGCCTGCTGCTCGGGCAGGTAGGGGATACCGACGCCGCCGGACAGGTTGATGAAGGCGACATGTGCGCCGGTCTCGCGCTCCAGGCGCACGGCAAGCTCAAAGAGGATGCGCGCGAGCTTGGGGTAGTAGTCATTGGTGACGGTGTTGCTGGCAAGGAATGCGTGGATGCCAAAGTCCTCGGCGCCCTTGGCCTTGAGCATGCGGAACGCCTCGAAGAGCTGCTCGGTGGTCATGCCGTATTTGGAGTCGCCGGGGTTGTCCATAATGCCGTTGGAGAGCTGGAACAGGCCGCCCGGATTAAAACGGCAGCTGACCGTCTTGGGGATGGGTCCCGCAACGCGCTCAAAGAACTCGATATGGCTGATGTCGTCAAAGTTGACGATGGCGCCCAGTTTATCTGCAAGGGCAAAATCCGCCGCCGGCGTGTCGTTGGACGAGAACATGATGTCGTGTCCCGTGATGCCCAGTGAGCGGGCAATCATGAGCTCGGTATAGCTCGAGCAATCGCAGCCGCAGCCGTATTCGTTGAGAATGGAGATGAGCGCCGGGTTGGGATTGGCCTTGACGGCAAAGTATTCCTTAAAGCCCGGGTTCCATGCGAAGGCGTCGCGCACTTCTTGCATGTTGCGGCGGATGCCCGCCTCGTCGTATAGATGAAATGGCGTGGGGAACTGCTCGACGATATGCTCGAGCGTCTCCTTGTCCACAAACGGCTGCTTGGCCGCATATGCCTCGTTGGGGGTCAATGCCATGTCCCGTAAACCTCGCTATCCAGACGGCGCCATCTGCGCATTGAATCCGCATAACGTGGACCCAATGTCCGGATAGCGCTCCCGCATTGCTGCAGACAGTCCTGCGGGTGTTTCCCGCAGGCCCACCAGGCTGTTCGTGCCCGAAATGCCCAGTTCGGCGGGTTTCGCCTCCCCGCAGGGTCAAAGTCTGCCGACTCGCCCGCGGCTCTTCGTGCCCGCGCCTCTATCAAGTGGTAACGACCCTACCACGTTGCACTTTACCAAACAAGAGTATTCGTATATAACGTTTAAAAAATGCAGGGATATGCTAGAAACAAGGGTGCCACAATCCTGCGTCACAATATTGTGTGAATGGATATGCCCCCCATGAAAGGAACCTTTATGACCGAGCTCCAAGAACTTCGTCGCTATCGGCGCGACCTGCATCGCATTCCGGAGCTCGATTTCGATCTTCCTCAAACCATCGCCTATATCGAGGGCGCGCTCGCTCCGCTCGCCTGCGAGGTGACCCATCCGTGCCCCAGCTGCGTCTGCGCTTTCTTCGATGCCGGTGTGGGCGCTACGCATGCCACGGCGATTCGCGCCGATATGGACGCCCTGCCCATCGCGGAGGCAACGGGCGCGGCCTTTGTCTCGACCCATCCCGGCAAGATGCATGCGTGCGGACACGATGGACACATGGCCATGGTGCTTGCCGCCGCGACGCATGTCGACCGTACGATTCGTGAGCAGCCGGGCGTCATTAAACGCAACGTGCTCTTTGTGTTTCAGCCGGCCGAGGAAACGACCGGTGGCGCCAAGACGGTGTGCGAGAGCGGCGTATTCGAGCGCTATGGGGCAGATCGCATCTTTGGCTTCCATGTATGGCCCGATTTGCCTGCCGGTACGTTGGCGAGCTGTCCCGGTCCGCTGCTAGCGCGTTCGAGCGAGACGCACATTCATATCCATGGCACGAGTATCCATATCGCCAAGACCTACGGCGTTCCAGTCGGGGAATCGCACGATGCCGCGCTGGCAGCGGCCAAGTTCTTGGTTTCCGAGCGCGAGCTGATGGACGGGCTGGGCACCGACGAGCCCTGTATCGGCAAGTTTGGCCTGCTGCAGGCCGGTACCGTCTGCAACGCGGTGGCGGGGGAGGCTCATGTTGCCGGCAGCCTGCGTGTGTTTACGGACGACATGTTCGACCGTGCGCGCGAGGGCGTGCGCCGTGTACTCGACGAGGCGTGCGCTGCAACGGGCTGCACGTATGATCTTGACTTTGCCGAGGGCTATCCACCGGTCGATAACGACCCTGAGTTGTTTGCCCGAATCGCGCCCGCTCTGCCCGAATTGCAGCTCGTGGACGAGCCGCTGCTAATCGCCGAGGATTTCGCGTTCTATCAGCGCCATCTGCCGGGCGTGTTCTTCTTGCTGGGCACGGGCGTGCCAGAGGGACAAGAAAACCCGAGCGATTCGGATGGCTGCCCCGCCTATGCCACGAGCGCCCTGCATACCGATACCATGCTCTTTGACGAGGAAATTCTGCTCAAAGGCCTCGATGTCTACAAACGATTGCTTGACTTGGAGTGATGATGAAGCGCCGACAGACTGCCATGTATAGTCCCGGTGGGTGTGGATGCGGCTTGTTGTTGCTTCCGGTTATTGCTGTGAGCATTGGCGTGATGTTTGCGCTTGCTGGACTGGCCGCGGCAGCGCTTGTGCTGTTGATTGTGGCCATTGGCGTGACGATTTGGCTCTGCCGCAATCGCGAGCGACGCCGTGCCGACGGTAAAACCAATGTCGGCTGGGTCGTATTCCTGGTCATTGCGTACCCGCTGAGTGTCAGCTACCTGGTGTTCTTCGTCCTGTTGATGATCAGTGCCTTTACCGGGGAATCCGTCACGGTGGGTTGATGCGCTGCCAGCAGACGGTCGCGCAAAGTGCGTTTGCTCGGCGTTTGGATAACTGCATTGGCCGTTTATCGCAACCTTAGCTCTCAGCTAATGAATTCAAGTTTAATCCTTCCTACGATGTGCTGTGTGCCGGCGCGGTAGCCGGATCGTAGGAAGGATGCATGATGAAAAAGCTCGAAAACGAAGTGCTGCTGAGCCGTCGCGCTGCACTGGGCGCATTCGCCACCGTCGCCTTGGGGACTGCCGGTCTTCTTGCCGGTTGTGGTAGCGATAAGGCGACCGTCACCGAGGACGCTGGCGATGGCGACAAGAAGGAAGAGACGAAGAAGGAAGAGCAGTCTACGACTGACCTGGCGGTTGGTGCGACGGTGACCACGGCTGCCGGTCTTTCCGTCGTTGTCGATTCCGTCCAGCCCGGCCTCACAAATTATGACGGTTCGACCATGACGGGTATTCACGTCACGTACGTCAACAATGGCGATGAGGGCGCAGATTACAATATCTACGACTGGAAGGGCGAGGACGCCAACGGTGCTCAGCAGAACCAGGGCTATTACAGCGAGGGCTCCGATGAGCTGCAGTCTGGCACCCTTGCCGCTGGTGGCTCCGTGGCGGGCAATATCTACTTTGATGGTGACATCAAGAAGGCTCTCTATTTTGCCAACGTGTTTGATAAGTCCGCGACTGCGAGCTGGGTGCTCGCCTAGCATGTCGCTACCGTTGCTCCGTATGGGAGGTGAGGTCGTATGCCCGATAAGAAGCTGACGGACGAGTTGCTCAATGAGCTCCTCGACGCGCCAAACATCGATGGCTATATCAAAGAACACGACTTTGCCGCCCCGTCGCTTTCGGACTACCTTAAGCAGCTGCTGCAGGAAAAGGGCTTAGAGCGCTCGCGCGTGGTGCGCATGGCCGACCTTAATGAGACTTTTGGTTATCAGATTTTTACAGGTGCGTGCCACCCAAGCCGCAATAAGGTGCTGCAGATTGCCTTTGCAATGGCGCTGTCGATGAAAGAGACCAACCGCGCCCTGACGGCTGCCGGAGTGAGCGTCCTCAACTGCGAGGACCGTCGCGATGCAATTATTATCTTTTGCATCGACCGTGGCTGTAGCCTCCAAAAGGTCAATGAAGAACTGTATCGCTTTGGCGAGGAAACGGTGAGTTAGTGGCCGATGGCTGAGCCGGCGGTGTCACCAGAACAACCATGCAAACGAACGGGGTGCGGACAACACGGGGTGTCCGCACCCTGCGTTATGATGGAAGCTATGGATACTCAGACCCCAACATATTCCGATGATGAGCTGACTGCTTCACTCGTCGAGCATTTGGCGTCGCTCGACCGCGATGACAGCTATCGTGTGGAGCGCGTGCTCAAGCTCTCGGATGTCGAGACGACCGAACTCGTCTATTTTGAGGGCTCTGGTGGCGGGTCTCTCGGCCCCTTTGTCCGCAAGCGCATCGATGCTTCGGTGCAGATTGGCGGAGCATATGAGCGCCTGTTTGCGGCCCAGCGCGCCGGTCGTCGTTTTGAGCACTTGCCCCGAATCGTTGATTGCCGCCGTGTGGGCGACGAGCTTGACGTGGTGATGGAGTATGTCGAAGGCGAGACGCTCGAGACGTTGGTGGGGCGCTTGGGGGCGACGCCCGATTATGCCCGCGGGTTGTATCCCGTTCTGTGCGAAGCGGTGGGCGAGCTACATGCTGGTTTTGCAGCTGCGGGGGAGCCGGGGGTACCGGTAATCCACCGCGACCTTAAACCCTCGAACATCATCGTATCGGGCGTGAGGTATGCGCCCGATGCCGGCATGACCTTTTCCTCGTTGGTGATTATCGACCTGGGAATCGCGCGCATTTGGCGCGATGGCGCCGACGCCGACACCGTCAAGTTTGGCACGCGTTCCTATGCGCCGCCCGAGCAGTTTGGGTTTGGACAGACGAGTGTGCGCAGCGACGTCTACGCACTTGGCGCCCTGTTGTTCTTCTGCTTGACGGGAGTCGACCCTAAACCAGGGCTCGACATGCGCGAGCAATGCGAGGCACGCGGCATTCCCACTCCACTTGCCGATGCCGTTTGCATGTCGATGGCGCTCGACCCGGCCAAGCGTTTTGCGAGCGCGGAAGCGTTGGGACGGGCGACGCGCGCGGCATACGATCTAAGTCGCCCCGTGCGGCCTCCTACACCTGCGCCTGTCCGTACTCCGGCCTCGGAGACGGTGTTGACGCCCCAAGGGCTCCAGAACCCTGCAGGGCTTCCTGGGCCTGCCGCCTCCGCTGCATGCGGTCTGCTCTCTCGCGTTCCGGAGTCTCTGGGGCGCATTTGGAATACGCTCGTCTGCTTTTCGCTGCTTGTGTTCTTTGCCGGAAGTCACTTTGCCGTCTTTCACCCCACGGGAGCAAACCAAAGCTACCCGACGTGGCTTCTCATAATCGAGTATTTTTTCTTTGTCGATGGCCTTATGGTGCTTATGCATTTTGCGCTGCTCGATAAGCGCCGTCTTCGTCGGCGATTCGCACTGCTCGACAGCTATCGCGGCAAGAAACTCGCGAAACTCTGGCTCAAGGCATTGGGTGTGCTGCTCCTATGCATGATCGTCATAGTCGCGGTTGCCAATGCGACCGGCGTCGTCGATACCTCCGCTACCTAAAAGAAAAGGGCCCCGTTGGGGCCCTTTGCAGTTGCACTTAGATGCGGTTCATCTGAGCGGCGACTTTGTTGTACCAGTCCTGCCACGTGGGCGGGCAGTACTTTTTGGCCGCAGCCGGGGTAAGGGTGGAGCCGTAGCTGGCGCCCAGATAGGCAACGTGAGCGGAGATGCCCTCGCTCCAGCTGCCAAAGCTGCGCCAACCGCCGCCGCGGGCACTCCAGCCCCAGGCGTTATAGGAGCCGGCGCAATAGAGGCCCTTGCTACTCTCGATGCAGGCGATGGCGGGGGACCAACGGGGGTCGACACCGGTATTCCAAGCGGCGACGGCAAAGTTATAGCCCTGGCCTGCCATGGGGGAGCCGGCGAGATAATTGTCGATGCGGCTCGTCCACTCATTAATGAACGAATCGTAATCGGAGCTACCGGTATTGGAGTTGTTCACCGTGGTGTCGATGGTGGTGTTGGTGTTGGTGGCCTGGCTGCTGGAATTGCTGCCGCTTACGCCCTCGCCCGAGAGCTTTTCGGCGGCAGCGGCCTTATCGGCCTCAAGCTTGGCAAGCTCGGCGGCATTTTCCTGCTCGGCTTTTGCCTGTGCCTCGCTGCGGAGCTGCTGGGCCTGTGCCAGCGCATCCTCGGCGTTTTTCTGCTCTGCCTCAAGCTGAGACTTGGCCTGCTGGAGCTCGGCCTTGTTCTGCTCGAGTTCGGTTTGCATGTTATTGAGCTCTTCAATCTCGTCGACGCTCGAACTCGTGATCTGATTGGTGTATTTGCAGGTCGTGATGAACTCACCCAGGCTCTGCGCGTTGACCAGGAAGCTCACGATGGGGTTGGTGCCCTTCTGATACTTGTACAGATCGCGCATGGCGGAGCTTGCCTTGGCCTGCTGCTCGGGAAGCTTAGCCTCGATTTCCTCGATGCTTGCCTCATTGGAGTCAATCTGCTTTTGCAGGTCATCGAGTTTGGTGCGGGCGTCGTTGTAGGCGCTCGTGGCGGCTTCGATCTTCTGCTGGGCTGCGGAAAGCTGGTCCTGCGTTGCCTGCGAGGCGGCATACGCCGCAACGGGGGAGAGCATCGGCGTGGCCGTCAGCGCAACGGCGAGCGCGGCGCTCGTGATGATACGAGCCGGCTTCGACGCAATGAGCGCTGCGGCGCGATGATTCGAATGCTGCATCCAGTCCCTCTGCAATCAATCGTAGGTTATGGTTCGAACGGTATTCTACTACTGCTTTCGACCTCAACTTGAACCTTAAAGGTTCCAAAGGGTCAAGTTGAACTTGAGGCTTTGGCTTTGACCTGCAGTTATGATGAATTGTTGAGAAACCATAGAGTTCAACTTTAACGTTACGGGGGCCTGTTTAAGAGGGGTTTGGGGCTGTAAAAGCTATCTCAACGTGGGGTTTTACAACTACAGCGTGCCCTCCTGGCGAGCCTGCTCAATCTCTTCGAGCGCCTCGGCGGGGGTGAACGAACAGGCGCCGTCGCCGAGTTTGACTACCTGGATATCGTCGCCGATATGGACCTCTCCGCCCTTTAGTACCACGCCGAAAACGCCCTCGTGGGGAAAGATGCAGTCGCCGGCTAGATAGTAGATGGCACAGCGTGTGTGGCAGACCTTGCCGATCTGACTGATTTCGACAAGCACCTCGCTGCCAAGCTTGAGCTGCGTGCCCAAGGGGAGCGAGAGCAGGTTGATGCCCCGGGTTGTGAAGTTCTCTCCAAAGTCACCCTCGTGTACGTCGAGCCCGCGTGCCTGCGCCGTCTGGATGGACTCCGCGGCTAAAAAAGAGACCTGGCGGTGCCAATGTCCGGCGTGCGCATCGGTAGCGAGGCCAAATTGCTCGATGACGGTGTCGCGTCCATCGGCGACGGGCGACTTGCGAGTGCCTTTGTGCTCCGACGTGTTGATTGAGACGATACGAGCAGGCCCGTTGTAAGCATCGTTTGCGGTGCGTAGGGGAGCTGCCGTCCGGGCACGATCCGCAAGTTCGCGCTTGGCGGCGTCAATGATGGGGTTGTTGATCGGATGAGCCTGGGGCACGGTGCACCTTTCGACGGGGCGGGCAACATGTTGAATCCTACAACAATGGTAGGTTCATTGCCCATTGTCATACAACGGTGAGCGCCGCCTTCGTGCTGGACGATTGCGTCGATTGCCATAGATACGGTGGAGCTTTGGGCGCCGGCGGCTTGGCACGCTAGAATAAATCAGTTGCGCAAAGACCGCCCGTTGTGTGGGCAGTTCATGATAGGAAGTTTCCATGGCATTGCAATTTACAGAGCGCGAGTTCATTCCCGTGCTGCTCGGTGGCGACATCAACGCCTATTCGGTGGCGCGCGCCTTCTATGAGGAGTACCAGGTCAAGAGTCTGGTCTTTGGCAAGTACCAGACGGGTCCCGCGTACCGCAGCCAGATTATCGACTACACGCCCAACGTGGATATCGACACCATGCCCGTGATGCTCAAAACCGTCAACGGCATTGCCCAAGCGCATGCCGACAAGACGATTGTCCTTGTGGGCTGTGGCGACAACTACGTTGCCCTCGTGGCTCAGGCCAAGGATGCCCATGAGTTGGCGGATAACATCGTCGCTCCCTACGCGCCCTACAGCATGCTCGAGCAGTGCCAGAAGAAGGAGATCTTCTACGAGCTGTGCGAGAAGCATGGCGTGCCTTATCCGCATACCTTTACCTTCACCATGGCGATGCTGAACGACCAAGGCGAGGCACCTGCCGAGGTGCTCGACCAGATCGATTTTCCCTACCCGATGATTCTGAAGCCTTCTGACGGCATCATGTGGTGGCAGCACGAGTTCGAGGGCCAGAAGAAGGCCTATGAGATTGCCGACCGCGCCGAGCTGGAACAGGTCATTCGCGATTCGTATGCCAGCGGCTACACCGACGATCTGATCTTGCAGGATCGCGTGCCCGGCAACGACGAGTACATGCGCGTGCTCACCAGCTATTCCGACCGCAACGGCAAGGTGCGCATGATGTGCCTGGGCCATGTGCTGCTCGAGGAGCATCAGCCTCACGGTGTCGGCAACCACGCCTGTATCATCACCGAGCCCAATGACGAGCTCATGGGCGGCGTGCGCAAGTTGCTCGAGGACCTTCACTTTGTGGGCTATTCCAACTTTGACGTTAAGTACGACGAGCGCGACGGCTCGTTTAAGTTCTTCGATTTCAACACGCGCCAAGGCCGCAGCAACTACTACGTCACCAACAGCGGCTTTAACGTTGCCAAGTATGTGGTGGACGAGTATGTGTTCAACCGCCCGTTTGAGCCGGAGTTTGTGACGGCTCAGGACGAGGCCCTGTGGATGGTCGTCCCCATGGGCGTCGTCGACAAGTACGTCAAGGATCCCGAGCTGCGCGCTAAGGTGCATCGCCTGGACAAGGAAGGCAAGGGCGCCGACCCTTCGTTTATGAAGGGCGACTTTGTCTTTAACCGCTGGCTTCGCATGTGGCACACCAAGCTGCGCCACTTTAAGCTGTTCAAGACGTATTACAAGTAGATGAGTGCGGCGCCCGCCCGGTTTGCATCGGGCGGGCGCGGGTATGATACGCGCAATTGCGCAAGCGTCACCAAGGAGGCGGCGATGGAAAAGCTGGGAGTTATCGGCGGCATGGGCGCCGAGGCCACGTCGTATTACTACGACCAGGTGGTGCGCCACACGGCTGCTGCCTGCGATCAGGAACATATCGACATGGTGGTGCTCTCCAAGTCGACCATGCCCGACCGCACGCTGGCCATTAAAACCGGCGAGCATGCCAAGCTGCTGGCGACCATGAAAGAGTGTGCCCAGGCACTCGAGTCGCTGGGCTGTGCGCACATTGCCATTCCCTGCAACACGTCACACTACTTCTACGACCAGATCCAGTCGTTTACGAAGGTGCCGATTATCCACATGCCGCGTGAGTCGGTGCGCTATGCCCTGGCGGGCGCGGTGATGGGGGAGTGCGAGTTCGATCCCAACCTGAGCATGCCGTCCGAGCCGGTGCGCAAGATCGGCATCATGGGCACTGACGGCACCGTGGGTGCAGGCGTCTATGGGCGCGAGTGCGAGGCCGCGGGCGTCGAGGTCGTCTATCCCAGCGAGAAGCGCCAGGCCGACGTGATGTCGCTGATTTATGATGACGTGAAGGCCGGACGCGAGCCCGATATGGACAAGTTTGACCGCGTGATGTGGGAGTTCGCCCGCAGCGGCTGCGACCGCGTCATTCTGGCCTGCACCGAGCTCTCGGTGCTGCAAAAGTACCGGGAGATGCCCGAGATTACCCTTGACGCCATGGACGTCCTGGTGCGCGAATCCATCATCCGCAGCGGCGCCCCCTACCGCCTGTAGCCCTCGACCTGCCAAAAAAGGGACAGGTTTATTTTGGTAGGTTTTATCTGGGTAAACAGTAAGGCCTCGGCTCGTTTGATGCGAGCCGAGGCCTTTTGCATTTGTCGGTTGCCGGGGGCGATGGGTTAAAACAGGAAGCCGAGGACGATGAGGGCAATGCTGACAATAAGTATGGCAATGTCCAGGCTCTTGATGGGGTAGCGCTTGTACGAGCTCGCGCGCGTGCGCAGGTAGAAGCCGCGCTGCTCGGCTGCCAGGGCCGTGGCATCGGTTTTACCCACGCTCGAGATCAGTAGCGGCACGCACAGCGGCAGCATGAGCTTGAGCTTCTTGATGGGGTTCTTGGTGTCATACTCGATGCCGCGTGCGGTCTGCGCCTCCATGATGGCGTTCATCTCCTGGCCAAACACCGGCACAAAGCGCAGCGCCGTGGTAAAGGTGAAGGCGTAACGATACGGAACGTGCAGCACCTCGACGCAGGCGTTGGCAAGGTCGTTGAGCTTGGTCACCATGAGCATCAGGATGAGCGGTAGCGCCACGCCCAGCAGACGCAGGCAGGCCTTTGTTCCGGTGATGAGGCCTTCATCGGTGACAAAGCTCCACACCACGTTGCCATCGCGCATAAAAGCCAGCTGCAGCACCAGCATGATGAGCGCGAGCGGAATCAGTAGCTTGAGCAGCGCGAGCAGGCGGTCGACGACGCCGGCGTAGGCTCCCAGCGCGAGCGTGAGTGCCAGAAAGCCCAGCAGTGCCACATAGGTGTCGGACAAGAAAATGCCGATGATGATGGCGGCGGCGAGGCCCAGTTTGATGACGGGGTTCAGGCGGTGTAGCAGCGTGTCGCCCGGCATGTAGTCGATGACGTTAACCACGGCGGACCATCTCCTCGGTAATGCGAACGATATCAGTGACCTCACTCACCTGCGTAAAGGAGGGCGAGACGGTGGATGCCAGACGGCGCGAGAGTTCGATGACCTGGGGCGGCTCAACGTAGGCACGCTGCATGAGTTCGATGTTCGAGAATAGCTCGTGCGTGCGGCCGCGGTCGAGGATGCGACCGTTGGCCATCACCACGATGCGCTCGGCAAAGTCGGAAACGACTTCCATGTCGTGACAGACCATGATGACGGCGCAACCGCGCTCTGCCATGGTGCGCACCGTTTCCATGACGGTCATGCACTCGCGGTAGTCCAGGCCGCTCGTGGGTTCGTCGAGCACCACGATCTTGGGCTCGATCACTACAACGGATGCCAGCGCCACCATCTGGCGCTGGCCGCGTGACAGCGAGAACGGTGCCTCGTCGGCTGGCAGGCCAAAGCGGTCGATGACCAGCTGGGCGCGACGCAGGGCTTCGGCGCGGTCGATGCCGGCAAGCTCTAGACCAAAGGCGACCTCGTCGAGCACGGTGTCTTTGCAGATTTGGCGGTCGGGGTTCTGGAAAAGCGTTGCCACTTCGCGTGCGATGCGGCTCGTGGGAACCGATGCCGTGTCCAAGCCCGTAACGCGTACGCTGCCCGATGCGGGCTTGAGCAAACCCGTGAGCAGTTTGGTGAGCGTGGTTTTGCCGGCTCCGTTTTGGCCGACAATGCCCACGAGCTCGCCGGGGTAGAGCGTCAAGTTGAGGTCGTGGACGGCGGCGCCTCCATGGGGGTAGGAAAACTCGACATGGTCAAAGGTGAGCACCGGCTCGGCGTCTTTCGCATGCGGGCGCAGCGACGGCGCGTGCGGGGAGCCTGCGGGCGCCTGGGTATCGCTTGTCGCACGGTCGGGGTCGACGATTTCCGTTATCAGGCGTTCTGCCTCGTCGACATCCAGACAGGGCGTGCCGCTTACCAAGCCATCGGCCTCGAGACTGTTGAAGATGCGCGTGACGCGCGGACAATCGACGCCGATGGTGCGAAGCTCGTCGGTGCGTGCGAAGACCTCGTGCGGCTCACCTTGCAGCGCGATCTGGCCGTGATCGAGCACCAACACACGGTTGCAGTACTCCGAAAGCAGAGCGACCTTTTGCTCAACGACGACGATGGTGATGCCGAGCGCGCGGTTTGCCTCGCGCAGCGTCTCGAAGACCAAGGTGGAACTGGCGGGGTCGAGTGCTGCGGTTGGCTCATCGAGCACTAAGACGCGCGGACGCATGGCGAGGATGGCGGCGATAGCTACCTTTTGCTTTTGGCCACCCGAGAGGGTGGCGATCTCGCGGTCGCGCAGGTCGCTAATGCCGACGGTCTTAAGCGTCTCGCACAAGCGCTGCTCGATCTGGTCATGCGGAGCGCCAAAGTTCTCGAGACCAAAGAGCATCTCATCCTCAACGACCGAAGCGACCATCTGCGTGTCAATGTCTTGCAACACGCTACCGACGATTTGCGATATGTCGGTGAGCGAGACCTCGCAGGTGTCGTGGCCGTCAACTAACACGGAGCCATAAAAGGCGCCGGTGTAGTGGTGAGGCACGGCGCCCGACAGGCAGGCGGCAAGTGTGGACTTACCGGCACCCGAGGGCCCGATGATGCCGATGAAATCTCCCTTGTTCACGCTAAGCGAAACGTGGCTGAGCGCCTGCTCGGTTTGCGTGCCATAGGAGAACGAGACATCGTCGACGTTGATGATCGTTTCCATGGATACCTTTCATAATCATTGGGTGTTCCTATAGTTTTGTCAACCGTCGGGGCTACTCCCGGTAGGGCACCCGGTCGCGCATCACGGCGTATATCGCCCTGAGCCGCTTCCTCGCGACGGCC
>NZ_CZAQ01000033.1:0-8831 GCF_001404695.1 Collinsella aerofaciens
AGCCCACCGGCCTAATGGCTTGGCGTCAGCATGCCGCGATTCGGTCGCACGGAGAGCATTTC
Organism: Collinsella aerofaciens; assembly: GCF_001404695.1. Lineage (GTDB taxonomy): Bacteria > Actinomycetota > Coriobacteriia > Coriobacteriales > Coriobacteriaceae > Collinsella > Collinsella aerofaciens_E. The sequence goes on from NZ_CZAQ01000033.1 coordinate 63, forward strand.
CCAGTTGACAAAACTATAGGAACACCCCCCTTCAACGAGGACATAATTCTGCGTCTTGTTATGTACGGAATAATTCCGTACAATTGTGCCAAGGAGGTTTTTGCCATGCCAACGATTGAGAAACAACGCCGTATGGATCTAAGGTTGACCGAACGTCAACGCCTTACTTACGAGCGCGCCGCGGCCTTGCGCGGGCAAACTCTCACCCAATGGGCCACAGCCCACCTTGACGAGAGCTCCGCACGTGATATCGCCGAGGCATCAACAACCTATCTTTCTCTTGATGGTTTCGATGCATTTTGCGAAATGCTCGATTCCCCCATGCCCCAAGCCGCAAAAGCGCTGCTTGACCGTAAAGCGGTTTGGGAATGAGCACATTTACCAAGCCCGTTCAACTCCCCGTTGGCCAAGGCATCGAGGCTTTCCACTGCGGAAATACTCTTGTAGACGGATGGGCTAAAAACAGATCAGCCTCGGCGCGAAGAAGAGGATCAGCAGTTATATACGCATCGTATTGCGACGGCGCAGTCGCTGGGTTTTATACGTTGTGCACGCACTCCGTGGCTCGCGAAAATGTTGATGGAGGATGGTTCGTGCGAAACTCCCCCTCCCAAGTCCCCACAGTGCTGCTTGGAATGATGGGGGTCGATGAGAAGTTCAAGGGGCTTGGTCTTGGAGCTTCACTGCTCAAAGATGCCATCGAGAACGCCTTGAAAATTTCTGCCCTAGCAGGAGCGCGAGCTTTAGTTGTCGATCCAGTAGATGATGAGGCGGCAGCATTCTATGAACATTTTGGCTTCGCCACCCTACCGGGCACCAACCGAATGGCGCTGAAACTTTAGATCGTCGGGCGACATCTCCTCCAGCTCCCAGCATGCCCTAAGTTACCCTACAAATAAAGATTACTACTGAAATGTAGGGTAACTACCCAAGGTATCGTATGAAGTTCTCGCTATTCCCACCCCTACGCAACATCCCAGGGCTGGAGTTCGTCGCCCAGACGAACGATGCAGTCGTAGAGCACGGTGTGACGCTCGGCCGGGTTGGCGTCGCGATGAAAATGGCCGTAGTACCAGCGCTTGTAGTCCAGGCGATCTTCCAGCTCATCGAAAAACGCTGTAAGCCGATCAACCGCGGGGCAATTCCAGCCGGACGCCGGATAGAGCGTGGACGAAAGCATGCGCGTGGAGCAGGTGTGGGTGATTACGTAGTCGACCTTCCAGCCCACGCTGTCGAGCTTTGTCCGTGCCTCCTCAAAGTTGCGCTCGTCCGGCAGCTCCTGCGGCCACCAGCTGGAATACGGAATGCGGTATTCCTTGTCAACACTCGTGGCACCGCCCATGGTAAAGATCGTTGAGCCATCGAGTTCAAAAACCTCGCCGCGCGTCAGGCGCCGTATGGGAGAGGTATCCGACAGGCGCTGCGTCAGCCCACCGTGCCACAACTCCATGGGTCGCTCCGCCCAGTAATCGAAACGCTCGTGGTTGCCGTCGACGAATAGCACGGTATAGGGGCGCGACTCCAGCCAAGCGATGTCGGCACATTCCTCGGCAGAGAAATCCCACGGAAAGCCAAAGTCGCCCGCGATGATGAGATAGTCGTCGCTCGTCAAACTATCCCCAAGATCCCAGTCGCGCAGCTTTTGCATGTCGACGCCGCCGTGAATATCGCCCGTCACATAGACCGTCATCGGATCACCACTTCCCCGTAAGTCGCTAGCCCGCATTCTGCACGATCACTAAGCCAACCGTTCCAGCCCTTCCATCCCTTAGGGCTTACCCCTCGTTCTTCCATCCAAACGGGTCATGCACCCAAAAAACCAGATCGAGCGCGCCGCCGGTCATCATGGCGCCGGCAAGGGCCATGCTAATGTGTAGAGAGACGGCACTTCGGAGCACGTCGAACGGCCCCAGAACAGCCAACAGCGCGACCGCTGCGCCGGCAAGGCACAGCACGAGGCACGGCCCCGCGTCCTTGACGCACTTCTTTGCGAGATGCTTGGTGTTATCACTCATCGATATCGAACTCCTTAGAGGGTCGCTGTTCGGGTACATGCCGCCGCGGCAGAGCAGGGCGGCAGGGTAAGTGTCACACGCCGTGCGGACATCAATGGAGAAACAGCCTGCTCGACCAACCCTTGAGGCCGTTTTACACCGGCACCCCATCCCCCGCTGTCGAGGTCTAATACTTTTCCCGAGAAGTGAACGGCTGTTTTTGAACCCCTGAAACATCCGCATTTTTCGACGGCAAAATCGCGGGATTCCAGCACCGAAACCGCAGGAAACGGCACTCCTAAAGTGTCGATGCTTCGGGGGTCCGATTTAGCTCCTTCACTTCTCGGAAAAGTATTAGACCTTGATTCTTTGCTGCCCCGAGGGCGCGCCGCTTCCTTCTCTGGAACCCTCACTAGCACTGGCGCCCCCAGCCGCTACGACCGCAGGCATGCCTATAATGAGGCATATTTCCTGATAAGAAAGGAATCCAGATATGAACGAAACCCAGCTTGCCGATTTGAACGATATCCAGGACTTTTTCAACCGTGTCGACAGTGTGCGCAACAGTGCATCCCCGACCGAAAAGCCTCGTACCAACCCAATAGACATCAAGGACTTTATTGAATGGTGCAATCTTTGCGAGGCACAATCCAAATACAGCAGTGGAGACAGCGCCGCCAAAGCGCTGGGCAACGCAGTAGTCTCCCTGAATCAACTTGACCGCGGTGAGCTCGATGCTATGGAATCTGCTCTGAAAGAAGGCAGATGGGATGAATGGTGCAAAGACAGTGGCAAGAAAGCATCAGCAGATGACGCTACTTTCTATCTTGTGCTCAAACATCACACCGACGCCCAACAGCATTATCATTTTCACTTCGGTAAAGATATGGTTGCAGAAATCGATGCCTTTGATCCCTTTACTAAGGAGGGCGGCAAACAAGTATTAAACCAGCAATGGCACGCGCTCATTTCCCTGCTCGCATTCCTCGATGTCGCGCACGCCTTAAGCAACGAGCAGCACGAGTACCATTGCCTGTATCAATATGTTAAAAAATTGGACAAGATAGACTTCAATGCTGATGAACTGCAGTTTTACTGCGGCACCTCCGGCAAGACTGAGCTTCGCTTTAATACAAAGGAAGGCAAACTGATTGAAAGATACCGCTCTGAGAAAATGAACGAATGGCTTGAAGAAGCACTGCGTAAATTAGCCGGCAAATAATCGCCCGCCAACCTACTCCAGCCCTTGTCCGCTGTACTTCCCTGTCTCTGAGTCGTAGTTCAGCACGACGACCTCGCCGTGCTGAACTACGTTCCCGTCGATGTAGAAATGGCTGGCCCCGTCATGCCAGATACCGCGATAGCCTGCAATGCCCGAGACCGCCCCGGTATTGATGTGCCCGGCGATAACATCCAGATAGAACTCACGCCCCGCGTAATCGGGCGGCATCATGGTTAACGACTCGACAGCCGTGCCAAGCTTCCAATCCTCCCCGGCTTCCTCGTCAACGCCGGCGTGCACAAAGACCTGGCCGAAGGGGCTCTCGTAAAAGTAAGGGAGCTTGCGAACCCACGCGATGATGTCCGCGTGCTCGGCCTTTATGCGCTCAACCGTAAAGGCGTAGGCCTCCTCGAACTCCCTGAGCCTCAAAAGGTGCTTAACGTGCTTGAATGCCTCGGCGTCTAAGAAGCTCTTGGCCGTTGCCAGATTGCTGTCGGCAAGTATCCATGCCTGTGTGAAATTGGGGTCATTCACCTCGTCAATGTACTCGAGGAACATCTCCTCGTGGTTGCCGCGCAGCGCCACGACGCGATCGCCGTAGCGCTTTTGCAGGTCCATGACGAGCTCGAAGACCCCGAGTGAATCGGGGCCTCGGTCGCAGTAGTCGCCAAGCAAAACCAGCTTGGAATCCTCGGTATCGAGGTCGACGGTGGAAAGCGATGCCTTAAAGGCGTCCAAGCACCCGTGAATGTCGCTCATAGCGTAGATATGCACGTATGACCCCCTGTTTGCGTCGGGACCCCACTCGTTTGCGCCATGCGGCACGGCGGCCCCTCTGATTTCGCGGGCGCCAGGCAGCTTTGCCCTGACGCGCCCTCAACGTTGACAATAAGTATATCTCGCCGTGCGGACACAAATTTACCCTTGGGCTCTAGCCGCTCGGCCTGCGCTTGCCTCAAAGGCCGCCTCCGCGTCACCCAAAAACTCATCCAACATTAATCTTGGCTCAAGAATCGCTTAATCTATAACCTGCACTATAGAGTTCGACAGAGGGCGGGGCGGCGGCGCGCGACGCAGGCCGCCGAACGCAACGCTCGCGCCCGGGCAAATCGCCCGGCGTCGCGCCCATCGAACGAAAGGACAGGTCATGGACGACCTCGAAAAAGTTGAAACCATCCGCACCAAGTGCAACGTGAGTTACACCGATGCCAAGGCAGCACTCGATGCCGCCGACGGCAACGTTTTGGACGCCATTATTTGGCTCGAGTCGCAAGGCAAGACCCAGACCACGTCGGCGCACGCCGCCACCGAGTCCGAGCCGGTAGATGAGCCCTCGGCCGAGATGGTCGCCGCGCAGGCCGCCTACGAGAAGTCGAGCGAAAAGACCGACTTCTCCAAGAAGATGGACAGCGTGTGGGAGTACCTCAAAAAGCTCTTCCGCCTGAGCCTGGACACCAAGTTTATCGCCACGCGCCGCGATGCGATCATCCTTAACATCCCCATCCTGATTCCCATCGTCGCCTTGTTTGCCTGGGGCGCCACGATATGGCTGATGCTGATCGGTCTGTTCTTTGGCATGCGTTACCGCATCGATAGCGACGGCGACGTGCCCGGCAGCATCAACAACCTGATGAATCACGCCGCCGATGCCGCAGACGATATCAAGCAAAATCTGAACGACGACAAGTAATCGCAGACGGGGGCACGCATGGCACGAATCCTGATCGTAGAGGACGAGGAGAAAATCGCCCGCTTTGTGACGCTCGAGCTGGAGCACGAGGGCTACCAGGTGGAGCACGCCGCCGACGGCCGCACCGCCGTCGACCTGGCGCTGGAGCGCGACTACGATCTGATTCTGCTCGACGTGCTGCTGCCGCAGCTCAACGGTATGGAGGTGCTGCGGCGCGTGCGCAAGCACAAGGATGTGCCGGTGATCATGGTCACCGCGCGCGATGCCGTGATGGACAAGGTAGCCGGGCTCGACGCCGGCGCCGACGATTACCTGACCAAGCCGTTTGCGATTGAGGAGCTGTTCGCACGGATCCGCGTGGCGCTGAAGCGCTCGGAGGCCATGCGGACGGCTTCGAGCGTTGGCGGCATCGGGACGGGCGCGGCGAGCGACGCGGCCGGGAACGCCGCTGCGATACCCCCGGCTGGCGACTCGACCCAGGCATCCGCCTCGCCCTCCCCCGCTACGCTCACCGTGGGATCGGTTGTGCTCGATCCCGACCGCCGCGAAGTCACCGTCGGCGGATCGCCCGTTGTGCTCACGGCCCGAGAGTTCGACGTCCTCGCCCTGCTTATGGCGCATGCCGGCACCGTGCTCACGCGCGAGCGCATCGCGCACGAGGCGCTGGGCTACGAATACGTAGGCGACACCAACAACGTCGACGTGCACATCGCGCACCTACGCGCCAAGATTGAAGACGCCGGCGGCGCCCGCATCATCCAGACCGTGCGCGGGGTGGGCTATGTCTGCCGCGCATAACGCCGAGACCAAGCGCGTCACCTCCATTGCCCGCGCCATCAACTGGAGCTACATGTGGCGCCGCCTGATGAGCTACGTCTGGCTCGATCTGTGGCTGCTGGTTGTTGCGGCGGCGATCCTGGTCTATGGCTACAACCAGACGCTGCCCGACGGCGCGTTTACCGCAGGCTGGATCCCCGGCGCCACCGTTCACGGCATGTCGTTCGCGCCCGCGCGCGGCTTGGACCTGGCCACGCTCACCTATACCGTCGAGCTTGCGCGCACCACCAAGACCTTCCCCCTCGCGCAGGACCTCATCGCGCTGTGGCCCCTCTATCTTGTCGTTGCGGGAGGGCAAGTCATCAGCGTGCTCAACATGCTCAGCGGCGCTCGCCGCGTGCGCCGCACCATGGCACCGCTCAACGACCTGGCCCTGCGCGTGGACGAGCTCGGCCGCATGCAGCTCTCCGGCGGCAAGATGGAAACGCTGGAGCAGGCAATCGAACGCGCGAGTGTCGACTCGCCGAGCGTCACCACCGGCGACGCCGACCTGGCGAGCATCGAGGTCGCGCTCAACCGCCTGCTGCGCCAGATGCAAGAGGCCAAGCTACAGCAGATGCGCTTTGTCAACGATGCGAGCCACGAGCTGCGCACGCCCATCGCGGTGATTCAGGGCTACGTGAACATGCTCGACCGCTGGGGCAAAGACGACCCGGACGTGCTGACAGAATCCATCGCGTCCCTCAAGGCCGAAAGCGAGCACATGCAAGAGCTCGTGGAGCAGCTGCTGTTTTTGGCGCGCGGCGATGCCGGCCGCACCGTACTGAGGCGCGTGGACACCAACCTGGCCGCACTGGTCGGCGAGGTGTGCGAGGAATCGCAGATGATCGATGCCGAGCACACGTATCGGCTGGCGTACGACACTGCGCTCGCCAGCGACCCGCGCTGCGATGCTTCTGTCGACGTGGCGCTCATGAAGCAGGCCCTGCGCGTGATCGTGCAAAACGCCGCCAAGTATTCGGACGCGGGCACGTCCATCACCTTTGGCGTAGCGCAGGATACGGGCACGGGCGCGATCGACATAAGTGTTGAGGACGAGGGTATCGGCATGAATCAGGAATCCGCAGCTCACGCGTTTGAACGGTTCTACCGTGCCGACAACGCACGCGATGCCGGCGCGCAGGGCTCGGGTCTGGGGCTTGCCATTGCCAAGTGGATTGTCGATAGCCATGGCGGCGTTATTGGCGTGACCTCGGTCGAAGGCGTCGGCAGCCGCTTTACGATTCGCCTGCCACGGTAGGAAGCCCCTCGGCGTAAAAAAGGGATAAGGCCATGCGGCCCTATCCCTTTTGTTCGTTATGGCAGTTTGTGCGCTACTCGCGACACAGATGCACGGCGAAGCCGGCGAACTCGCGCTTAAAGTACACGAGCTTGGTAGAACCGTCGGGCAGCAGCGCGCGCGACTCCTCGTTAACCTCGAGCCCACGCTCGGCAAACCACTTCTCGGCCGCATCGATGTCGTTGACGGCAAAGCCGATGTGGCCCTTGGTGCCACGACCGTTCTGCTTCATGACCTCGATCAGCGAATCGTTAAAGTACGAAACCGGGGTCTCGATAACGGGCAAGCCCATCATCGTCGAGAACAGCTCCGCGATCTCCAAGGCGTCTGCCGGGTCGGCGGCGTTGATGCCCACATGGGCGACGCGCATGCCAAAGAGCTCGACCGGATTGGCGTTCTGCTCATTCATACAGGCAGCGCCTACTGAGCCATGACGTCGAGAACGGCCTTCTCGGCAGCAACGCGGTTCATGCCGGTCATGAAGGGCACGCCGCTCACGTACGGGCAGGTGAGGCCCTCGGGGGCAACGGTGGTGGCGATCAGCAGGTCGGCGCCTTCGTCGCAAGCGTCCTTGGCCTCGGAGATGGCGCACTGCACGATCTCATACTTGCCGGCATAACCGTTGGCGTCGAGCATGGTAGCGACCTTCTGGGCAACGAGCGTGGAAGTAGCAGCGCCAGCACCGCAAGCCAAAACGATCTTCTTCATAGGTAATGTCTCCCTTCATGGTTTACTTTAGGTAAGTGTACCGCAGCGAGCGATGGTGCTCGGCCTCGATGCACTTTTGTACCAGTTTGCCTGCGCGCTGCGTATAATACATCTAGTACGTGTTGTCATACCGCCTGTTTTATGAGCGACCGAGGAGCTCAATATGCCCGATTCCCGCACACTCTGGACCGCCGTCGTTGTTATCTGTATCGCCGTGTCGGTGTTCTTTAGCATCAAAAAACGCACCACGTTTAAGCGCCTGCAGCAGTTGATGGCCGCCAAACAGTGGGACGAGTTCGATCGTTTGCTCGACGGCAAGCTCACCAGCATGCTGTACCCGCGCTACAACCGCGACTACCTGCGCCTGAACTCCTATCTGCTGCGCGAGGACCACGAGCACGCCAACGAGATGTTCGACCTGCTGCTGGGGCTCAACCTGCCCAAGATGCAGCGCGTCGACCTGGTGATCAAGGCCTTTAACTACTACGTTGGCCAGGAGGACCGCAAAAAGTCCAAGGAGTTGCTGCACGAGATCAAGGGCTTTGAGGGCGGTCAGGCCGAGGCAGTCGCGCACGAGTGTCAGCTGATGTACGACACGATGATCCTCAAGCGCCACAACGACATTCCCGAACTGGAGCGCATGCTCGAGGATGTCGGCGACGACCCGGTCAAGCGCTGCCGCCTGGAGTACCTGCTGGCCCTGCAGTACAAGAACAAGGGCGACGAGGCCAAGTTTGCCGAGTACTTGGAAAAGTCGGGCCAGCACTCGATGGCTGTCAACGCGTAACGGGCGGCTTGTGCTAGACTTCTAGTCTCACGGGGGCGTGGCGGAATTGGCATACGCAGGAGACTTAAAATCTCTCGCCGCAAGGATTGTGGGTTCGAGTCCCACCGCCCCTACCATTGGCTTTTACGGGCCCGTATCTCCCAGGGATGCGGGCCCGTTTCTTTTAGATGCCGTCAACTGCAGGGCAGCTAATTTGGGACGGGGCTTTTTTGACTACTTTTCCGCCCACCCAATGAGTTTTCTGGGACGGGG
>NZ_CZAQ01000033.1:9006-23938 GCF_001404695.1 Collinsella aerofaciens
GCCACCAGCGCGCATGAGCTCGCGAATCACCACGGCGCCGGCCAAGATCACGCCCGCACGCTTGGGCTGCACGCCTGGCAGCGTGGCGATGCCCGCAACGTCCAGCGCAGACATGCACTCGATAGCGGTCGAGACCTGCTCCATCGAAAGCTCGCGCAGGTGCACAAAGCTCGAATCGTACGGCTCCAGCTCGTGAACGAGTGCAACGAGCGTGGTGACGGTGCCACCCACCGCGACCAAGCGCTCGGCGCGCTCAAAGTTGTTGGGCAGGCTCTCAAAGTACGCCGTAAACTGCTCGTTTGCCCAGTCGGCAGCAGCCGCAAGCTCACCTGCCAAAGGCGGCAGCGCCGAGAAAAACCGCTCTGTTACACGACGGCAGCCAATGTCCAGCGAACGCGTGCCCTCCAGCGCAAAGACCCCGCGCTCCGGAGCGTATACACCCGTCGCAAGCTCCGTCGACCCGCCGCCCGAATCCGCGACGATGATGCGCTCGCCCGCAAAGTCGTGCGCCACACCAAAAAACGTCAGGCGCGCCTCGACCTCGCCCGGAATCACCTGCGGTTCGAGCCCCAGCTCGCGCAGGCCGCCTAGCAGCAGGGCGGCGTTGGACGCATCACGCGCGGCGCTCGTGCATGTGGTGCAGATGCGCACGGCCCCAAAGGCACGGGCTTCGTCCACAAACATGCGGCACGCAGCGAGCACGCGCTCAACGGCCGCCTCGCAAAAGCGCCCCGTCGCGTCCACGCCCTCGCCCAAGTCGGTGATCTCGGTATGCTTGGACGATTCCACGATCGCCCCGGCCTCGACCTGCGCCAGCACCAGTCGCGACGACACCGTTCCCAGGTCGATCGCGGCCACCTTATATCGTTTGCACTCTGCCATTGCGGGCTCCCTTCCGGGCGTTACTCGCCTACTCGCCGCTGGACGCGACCGTCTGACCCTCGACACCGTTAAATCCAAACAGCATGTCGAGCGTCTGAATGTACCACGGCGCGTCCTTGCCGACTTCTTCGATCTCCTTGGCCACCTCGCTGGCATTCTTGGCGTTTGAGGACTTTTTGCTCGACGACGAATCCGAATCCTCGTCCAGACCCTGCACTTCAATCCTCTTCTCGCCGGGCATCACCATGCCCAGGTCCCGTGCCGAATCCTTAATGCCCTCTTCCGAGAACCACTTATCAGTGTCTTTTTTCATCTCATCATTGTATTGCTGGCGAATCTCGACCTGCTTGGCCAAGATATCGCTCGAGCGCTTTGCCACGTACAGATCGCGCACGGGGAAATACAGGCTCACGAGCACCAGCGCCACCACGATACCGATAAACAGCGGACGCAGAGGGCCATGCGTAAAGTCATAGATCGCCTTGACCACCGCGTTGTCGTTGGCGTAATGCATAAAGTCCGAGCCCGAAAGACGGTTCGAGGGCCTGCTCGATTTGTCGTGTGCCTGAGTCGAGGGACGCGACGCATGCGACGAACGTGCCGGGCGCACCGGTCCATCTGCCAAAGTATTTGATTGAGCATTGGGGCGCGAGGTACTTGTCGGGCGCTGCGTGGAGCGGTCGGCGCCGGCGTAGACGGACCCACCGAGCTGCACCGTGCGCGCACGGCGAGGCGACGGCTCGCGCGAACCGGCGGAATAGTACCTGTTGTCGTAAATCTGATCCATGTGCGCCTTGTGCGGTTGAGGTTTGTTTGCGCTAAGTCCTTTAGTTATAGCACGAGCGCCCGCACCGCCTTCGCCAGCCTTTGCTCGACATAAAAAAGGCGCTGAGCCATATGGCCCAGCGCCCGACAGAACTCTGTAGCGTCTAGCTGGGGCGGGGCGAAGCCGAGTCCATCCCCTCCCCACCAGGCTCGTCTATCTAGCGAATGTTGTAGAACGCGGCCTTGCCGGCGTAGCGCGCGCTGCCCTCGAGCTCGTCCTCGATGCGGATGAGCTGGTTGTACTTGGCGATACGGTCGCTGCGGCACGGGGCGCCCGACTTGATCTGGCCGGCGTTGATGCCCACGACCAGGTCGGCGATCGTGGAATCCTCGGTCTCGCCGGAGCGGTGGCTCACGATGCAAGCGTAACCGGCCTCCTTGGCGGTCTCGATGGCCTCGAGCGACTCGGTGAGCGTACCGATCTGGTTAACCTTGACTAGGATCGCGTTGGCGGCACCCAGCTCGATGCCCTTCTTGAGGCGCTCGGTGTTGGTGACGAACAGGTCGTCGCCCATCAGCTGCACCTTGTTGCCAATGCGACGGGTCAGCTCGACCCAACCGTCCCAGTCCTCCTCGGCCATACCGTCCTCGATGGAGATGATGGGATAGGTGTCGACGAGCTTCTCCCAGTAATCGACCATCTGGGCACTCGTGTACTCCACGCCCTCGCCCTTGAGCTCGTACATGCCAGTCTCGGCGTTGTAGAACTCGGTGGACGCCGGGTCCATGGCGTACATGAAGTCGACGCCGGGCTTAAAGCCAGCCTTCTCGACGGCCTTGGTAATGTACTCGAACGGCTCGGCGTTGGTCTTGAGGTTGGGCGCAAAGCCGCCCTCGTCGCCCACGCCGCCGCCCAGGCCGGCCTCGTGCAGCACGCCCTTGAGGGTGTGGTAGACCTCGGCGCACCAACGCAGGCCCTCGGCAAAGCTCGGGGCGCCCACCGGCATGATCATGAACTCCTGGAAGTCGACGTTATTGTCGGCATGCACGCCGCCGTTGAGGATGTTCATCATGGGCGTGGGCAGCAGGTGGGCGTTGACGCCGCCCAGGTACTGATACAGCGACAGGCCCGCCGACTCGGCAGCGGCGCGGGCAACGGCCAGCGACACACCCAGAATGGCGTTGGCGCCGAGATTGGTCTTGTTGGGGGTACCGTCCACGGCAATCAGCGCGGCATCGACGGCGCGCTGGTCGAAGGCGTCGAGGCCCACGACGGCGTCGGCGCACTCCTTGTTGACATGCTCGACGGCCTGCGAAACGCCCTTGCCCAGGTAGCGACCCTTGTCGCCATCGCGCAGCTCGCAGGCCTCAAAGGCACCGGTCGAAGCGCCCGAAGGCACCATTGCGCGGCCAAAGCTACCGTCCTCGAGCACGACCTCGACCTCGACAGTGGGATTGCCGCGGCTGTCGAGCACCTCGCGACCGTAGACGTCCAAAATATCGCTCATGTTGTCTCCCTCTCACTTGGAAACATAGTGGATGCAAGCGACCGGCTGACCGTGCACCGTCGGTGCGCCTCCGTAAGTTAGCCATGTCGCACTTTTTGCATTATGCCCTAAGTTAGCCGAGGGATACACTTGATTTTCGAAAAATATAGCGGGAACGATGAGGCGTGTCAGCCCGTCGTTCCCGCAGTCTTACTCCTCCGCCTTTGCGGCATCCCACAGGTCGTTAAGGCCGTGGGTCGAAAGCTCGGCAAGATCCACGTGGGCGTCAGCCGCCATCTGCTCCATCGCAGCCCAGCGGCGGCGGAACTTGGCCGTGCTCGCGCGCAGGGCACTCTCGGCGTCAATCCCCTCTTTGCGCGCAACGTTGACTAGAGCAAAGAGCAGGTCGCCAAACTCCATCTCGCGCTCGGGCGAGCCGGGAGCCTCGGCCTCAAACTCGGCACGCTCCTCGGCTACCTCGTCCCACACATCCTGGACCGTCTCCCATTCAAAGCCCACGGCAGCCGCCTTACGCGACACCTTCTGAGCCTGCATCAGCGCCGGCAGATGCGTGGGCACGCCGTCGAGTAGGCCCTCGGGCGCAGCCTCGCCCGCCGCCACGGCATTGTCCTTAGCGGCCTTCTCGGCAAGCTTAACCTCGTCCCAGATCTTGAGCACCTCGTCGGAGTTCTCGGCATCCACATCGCCAAACACGTGCGGATGACGGCGAATGAGTTTGGCGTCGATATCGCGTGCCACGTCGGCCAGCGTAAACTCACCGGCGTCGGCCGCAATCTGCGCATGCAGCACGACCTGCATGAGCACATCGCCCAGCTCCTCACGCAGGTGTGCTGCGTCGTCGGCCTCAATGCAGTCGAGCGCCTCGTAGGCCTCCTCGATCATGTTCTTGCCGATGCTCTGATGCGTCTGCTCGCGGTCCCACGGACAGCCGTCGGGCTGGCGTAGGCGCCAGATGGTCTGCACCAGATGCTGCAGCTCGGCCGACGCATCTACCAGCGTCGACAGGTCGCGCGAACCCTCGGCATTTTGCTGAGCCATATGCTCGGCCATGGTTACTCCTCCTCCAGGATCACGTGGCGGAACGCACCACCCTCATAGATACCGTAGCTGTGCGTACCGTCCTTGGGAATGCTCACGCTGCCGGGATTGAACAGCCACAGGCCCGGGTGTGCCTCGCTTGCCTCGTTAACCTTGATATGCGTGTGACCGTAGACGAGCGCGGAGCCCTCGGGCAGCGCAGGCGCGTGGTCGACGCTGTTGTGCATGCCGGCGCCAAAGACATGGCCATGCGTCAGGAACAGCTCGCGGCCGGCCTCGTCGAACAGCGTGGCGTAGTCTGCCATGACGGGAAAGTCGAGCACCATCTGGTCAACCTCGGCGTCACAGTTGCCGCGCACCGCGATGATGCGGTCGGCCAGGGCGTTGAGCAGCGGAATCACGCGCTTGGGGGCGTAATCGCGCGGCAGGTCGTTACGCGGGCCGTGATAGAGCAGGTCGCCCAGCAGCACGATGCGGTCGGGCCGCTCGGACTCGATGGCAGTGCACAGGCGCTCGGCCCAATATGCCGAGCCGTGGATGTCGGAGGCGATGAAACATTTCATGGGAAGTCCTTTCGGGATGGGGCAAATAGGGTTGGCGCGGCGCGTTACTTGACCGTGTTACTCAAATCGTAGTACCGCGCCCTGAGCCGCCTGCATCACGCGTTGGAGCGGCACGTTGTGCTCACGGGCAAGGCGGGCGCAGTCCTCGTACTCGGGCGCCGCGCGCTCGCTGCCATCGGGCAGGGTGGCCACTTTAACGGACACCTCGCCCCATGGCGTCGCTACGCGCTCAAAGCGGCGCGGCAGGCAGACACGCTCCATGACCTGGCGCCGAATACCGTTGGTCGTGGTTTCCAAAAAGATGATCGTCTGCAGACGGTCAATGTCCTCGCGGGAGCAGAGCACCTGCAGCTGCCAGCCGGGACGGCCTTTCTTGCAATAGAGGGGCAGCCAGTGTACCTCGCGCGCACCCGCCTCGCGCAGGCGATCGGCGGCGTAGGCGAGTACCTCGGGCGACGCGTCGTCGATGTCGCATTCCAGATTGACGATGGTTTCGGGCGCATCGGTCTCGCGGGACAGCGGTGATTTGCTATCGCATTGCATACGGTCCGGGTCCTTTCCACACGGGCTCGTTTTGTTCATCCAAACGCTAGCACATCGGACGTGGCGCAGACGTGACTTTCGTCCATCGCCGCCCTCGCCCCTATCCAAACGTGTACGTCAGCCTCCAAACATGCCATTTTTTGTCGGTTTTGGAGGCTGACGTACACGTTTTGAGAGCGCAAGCGAGGCCGCACCGCGCGCCGCGCAGCCTTTCCAATCGATTTCGACCCCCGACGTGCCCGGCGTTTTGAGAGTTGCGCCATTACAATGGAGCGGATTCGCCAAATGCAAAGGAGTCGCCATGCCCGCATGCCCGCTGGTCGATTGCCACACCCATACTTCGTTTTCGGACGGCCATGCCTCGTTTGAGGACAACGTCCGCGCCGCCACCGCTGCCGGATGCCGCGTCATGGTCTCGACCGACCACCTCACCTTGCCCGCCAGCATGGATGCCAACTGCGAGGTGCAGGTTGTCGAAAGCGACTTGCCGGCGCACCGTCTGGCTTTTGAGGACGCCCGCAAGCTTGCCGCGCAAATCGCACCCGAGCTCGAGCTTATCTATGGCTTTGAATGCGATTGGTACCAAGGTTGCGAGCCTTTGGTTGAGAGCTGGTCCCAGGGCGCTGTCGTACGTCTGGGTAGCGTGCATTGGATTGGCGGCCCGGGAGATATTGCGGCAGGCGCCGCAGGCACGGCGGGGACAGAGGACGTCGCTCGCCCCGACACGCCCGATTCGCTCTGCGGCTGGATTGATGACGCCACCAACCTGCACGTTTGGGAAAACTTAGGCGTGCGCGGCGTATGGGAGCGCTATGTCGACGACTGGTGCCGCGCCTGCGAGAGCTCGCTCAACTTTGACGTGATGGCCCATCCCGACCTAGTCATGCGTTTTTCGAAAGAGGGCTTTGCGCCCGACTTTGACCCCATGCCCTTTTGGGAGCAGATGGCCGAATGCGCGCACGATACGGGCCGCCGCGTTGAGGTTTCGACCGCCGCGCCGCGTAAGGGCCTCGACGACTACTATCCCGCGACCAAGCTGTTGCGTTGCTTCGCCCACGCCGAGGTGCCGATTACTTTTGGCTCGGACGCACACCGCGCCTGCGACATCTGCTGGAACATCCGCGAGGCTCAGGCCCACGCCTACGACTGCGGCTACCGAACCTTCGATATCCCCCACGCCACCGGCGAATGGGAACCCACGCCCCTCGTCTAACTAGTCACTGGGGACGTTCTTAAACAACTATTGACGGCGGGCGTTGAGTTCGCCGGCCAGCTCATCGAGGGTGATGCCGTAGCGCTCGAGCGTCACGAGCAGGTGGTAGATCAGGTCGCCGGCCTCGTAGCGGATGTGATCGTGGTCGTTATCCTTGCAGGCCATGATCACCTCGCTCGCCTCCTCGGCAAGCTTCTTGAGCAGCTCGTCCTCGACATCGGTCAGCAGGCGAGCGGTATAGCTCTCCTGCGGCGATGCGTCGCGACGGCCGTGAATCACCCCGGCGAGCCCCGTCAGCGTCTCACCGATATTTCCATCCTGAACATTCGCGGTGCGCACACCCATGGTTCAATCCTTTCTGGTTGGCCAAGCGCCTGGTCGAGCGCCCGCCCTACGCGAGTTTTCTAAAGAAGCAGGTACGGTTGCCGGTATGGCAGGCCGGACCCGGCGAGTCGACCTTGACCAGCAGCGTATCGCTATCGCAGTCGGCCCAGAGCTCCTTGACCTCCTGCATATTGCCGCTCGTCGCGCCCTTGTTCCAGAGCTCCTGGCGGCTGCGGCTCCAAAACCACGTGGTACCGGTCTTGAGCGTCAGCCCCACCGATTCCTCGTTCATCCAAGCAACCATAAGCACCTCACCGGTGTCATACTGCTGAACCACACAAGGAATCAGCCCACGGTCGTCGTATTTGAGCTCTGCCGCGGTTGTCACTTGCTCCATTTAGAAGTCCAATCTCACAGGTATTCCCTGGCTGGCCATGTATTCTTTGACTTCGCGAATGCTGAAGGTCCCAAAGTGAAAGACACTTGCTGCCAGCACGGCATCGGCTTCGCCCTCGATCACGCCCTCGGCAAAATGCTCGAGCGTGCCCACGCCGCCGCTTGCGATCACCGGGATCGGCACCGCACGCGCCACGGCGCGGGTGAGTGCCAGGTCGAAGCCAGCCTTGGTGCCGTCGCGATCCATGCTGGTGAGCAAGATCTCACCGGCGCCGCGACGAGCCGCTTCCTCGGCCCACGCCACCGCATCGATACCCGTGGCGTTACGGCCGCCCGCGGTAAAGACCTCCCACTTGTCGGCTCCCGGCTCACCGGGCAAACCAACACGCTTGGCATCGATCGCCACGACCACGGCCTGGCTGCCAAATGCAGCGGCAGCTTGGCTGACCAGCGACGGATCGCGCACGGCAGCAGAGTTGAGCGACACCTTATCGGCACCGGCAGCCACCATGGTTCGCATGCCCGCCAGGTCACGAAAACCGCCGCCCACGGTATAGGGAATGGCCAGCTCCTCGGCCGCATGCGCCGCCATCTCAATGGTCGTCGCACGGTTGTCGCTCGTCGCAGTGATGTCCAGGAACACGACTTCGTCCGCGCCCTCGCGGTCGTAGGCGCGCGCCAGCTCCACCGGATCGCCCGCATCGCGCAGGCTCACAAAGTTGACGCCCTTGACCACGCGGCCGTCCTTAACGTCCAGACAGGGAATCACACGCTTGGTAAGCATGGGCTACTCCTCCCCTCGGGCGGCGGCCAGCGCCTGTGCCAGCGTAAAGTTGCCCTCGTAGAGCGCGCGACCGGTGATCGCACCCTCAATAGCATCCTCACCCACCGCGGCAAGCGCGCAGATATCGTCGAGTGTCGAGATGCCACCCGAAGCCACGACGGGAAAACCCGCGACCTCGGCCACATGGCGATACGCCGCCACGTCGATGCCCGTCTGCATGCCATCGCGCGCGATGTCGGTGTACACCAAATGCTTAAAGCCCAGCTCGGAAAGCTGCGCCACCGCATCATCGAGCGCCACGCCCGCGCCATCGCGCCAGCCGTTCACCTTGACCTGGCCGTCACGGGCGGCGATGTCTGCCACCAGCAGCTCGCCAAAGCCGCGCGCTGCCACCTCGGCAAAACCCGGCTCGGTCACCAGCACGGTCCCCAGCGCAATACGGCGCGCGCCATAGCCGGCCAGCTCGTCGATGCGTGCGAGCGAGCGGACGCCGCCGCCCACGTCCACGGACAGACCGTCGACGCCGCAGATAGCCTTGATCGCCGTCGAGTTGGCAGCGCATGCGTCCTCATCCTCGCCAAAGGCAGCGGACAGGTCGACGACATGCACCCAGTTCGCACCCTGCTCGGCAAAGGAGCGGGCAACGGCCACGGGGTCGTCGGAATATACCTTGCAGCGGCTCCGGTCGCCGCGCTCCAGGCGCACGACCTTGCCGCCGATCAAATCGATTGCGGGAAACAGAATCATCGGCCGGCCTCCTCGACGATGTTGACGAAGTTCTTAAGGATGCGCTGTCCCAGCGCGGAGGATTTCTCGGGATGGAACTGGCAGCCCCACACGTTGCCGTGGCGCACGATGCACGGGAAGTTCCGCGTGTAGTGCGTGCGCGCCAGAACATCGGCGGCATCGACATCGTCGGCCACCGCATAGCTGTGGGTGAAGTACATGTTGGCGCCCTCGGCAAAACCGGCGAGCAATGGATCGGCCGCGCCGGCGGGCGTCATGTGCACCTGGTCCCAGCCCACGTGCGGCACCTTCAGGCGACTCGATTCCAAGCGCGTGCACGAGCCGCGCATAATGCCCAGGCCATCGACCCAGGGACCGCCGGCCTGCTCGGAGGTATCGTCGTCCGCGTCCGCGCCCTCGTCCGCCGGCACGCCCTCGTCGCCGCGTTCAAAAAACAGCTGAAGGCCCAGGCAGATGCCGAGCAGAGGAGTTCCGGCGGCAACGGCGTCAAGCACGGCCGCCTCCTCGCCGCTCTGGCGCATAAAGGCGATCGCGTCATAGAACGCGCCCACGCCCGGGATGACCAGGCCGTCGGCGTTGCGAATCTGCTCCGGATCGTCCGATGTGCAGGCAGCGGCACCGGCGCGCGCAAGCCCGCGCACGACGCTCGACAAGTTGCCCTTGTGGTAGTCGACCACCACGATCTTCGGTTCGCCCACGCGACCCTCCTTTTTCCATCATCCAAAACCACCACAAAGGGGACAGGCACCTTTGTGGTGGTTTCTGCCTATATGGCGGTTACAGCGAGCCCTTGGTGCTGGGGATTCCTTGCACGCGGGGATCAAGCTCGCAGGCGTGGCGCATCGTGCGTCCCACGGCCTTAAAGGCGGCCTCGATAATGTGGTGCGAGTTGCCGCCCGCCAGCTCGCGCACGTGCAGCGTGAGTTTGGCGTCTCGCGCAAAAGCGTAGAAGAACTCGACGGCCAGCTCGGTATCAAAGGTGCCCACGCGCTCGGTCGGCACGGGCAGATCGCAATAGGCCTGCCCGCGACCCGAGATATCAACGGCGGCTATCACGAGCGTCTCGTCCATGGCAATCGCCGCATCGGCAAAGCGCGTAATGCCCGCCTTGTCACCCAGTGCCTGGCAAAACGCCTCGCCCAGCACAATGCCCGTGTCCTCGACGGTGTGGTGCGCGTCGACCTCCACATCGCCCATCGCATGTACCGTCAAATCGAACAGGCCATGGCGGCCAAGGGCGTTGAGCATGTGGTCGAAAAACGGTACGCCGGTCGAGATATCGCACACGCCGGATCCGTCCAGATCGAGTCTAACGACAATGTCGGTCTCGCCCGTCTTGCGGGTCACCTCGACATAACGGCCCATCTACATCTCCTCCTTCACCAGCGCGGCAAACGCTGCCAGCACCTCGTCGTTTTCCTGCGGGGTACCCACGGTAATGCGCAGACAGTCCGCAAGCCCCGGCGCGTAGCTAAAGTCACGCACCAAAATTGAATACTCGTCGCGCAGGCGCTCGCGCACGCGCGTGGCGTGCGGCGTGCGCACGAGCACAAAGTTCGCCGCGCTCGGCCACGCCTCCACGGGCAGGCCCTCGGCAGCCATTGCGCGCAGGGCGCACAGCTCGCGCACGCGCTCAGATGCAACCCGTGCCACCACGGGCGCGTACGCATCGCGGGCACGCACGCAGGCAAGCGCCGCGGCATGGCTCAGCACGTTGACTGAATAGATCTGGCGAATCGCCGCGAACACGTCAATAACCTCGGGTGACGCAATCACATAGCCCAGACGCGTGCCGGCGGCGCCGAACGCCTTGGACAGCGTATGCAGAATCACCAGGTTGGAATGCTCGGCGATAAGCCCTTGCGCCGTGGTGGCCGCGCCAAACGAATCGTCAGCAAACTCCACGTAGGCCTCGTCGACCATCACCATGCCGGGACACGCATCGCACAGAGCCGCGATAAAGTCGAGCGGCGCCACGTCGCCCGTAGGATTGTTGGGCGAGGTCACAATCGCCAGGTTGCACTCGGGCGCTGCCGCAAGCACGGCAGCCTGATCGAGCTCAAAGGTCACCGGATCGCGCCACACGTCGCGCACCTCGGTCTGGCAGAGCGACGCAAAGAACGCATACTCGCTAAAGCATGGCGGGCAGTTGAGCAGGGTCCGCCCCGCGCCGCCAAACGCCAGCAGGTAGTTATAGAGCAGCTCGTCGCCGCCGTTGCCCACGCAGATGTTCTCGCGTGCCACGCCATGCCAAGCGGCAAGCTCGTCGCGCAGGTCGTTGGACATGGGGTCGGGATAGCGGTTGAGCGGCGTGGCGGCGAGTGCCGCGTCGACCGCCTCGCGCACGCCAGCCGGCACGGGATAGGTGTTCTCGTTGGCCGAAAGGTTGATGCGCGTGGGCGTAAAGTTGGGATCGTAGGGCTCAATGCCGGCCAAGTAGGGCTGGACGAGTTCCTTCATGCGAGGCGTCAGCTCGGCCATATTAGGCCTCCCCGCCGGTCGCGTTAGCGCCATCCGCGCCCGCAGCCGCCAAGTCCACACCCTCGGCGACCGTCGCCGCGGCGTCGCCCGGCCAGGCAACCTTGGTCAGGTCGGCCGCCGCCAGCGACTCGGCGCTCACGGAATCCTCGCCCTGTTCCAGCACGCGACGACGCAGGGCGGCAGAAAGCGCGTGCGCCCACAGGCCCTCGGCCTCGGCCAAGCGCTGCGTAGCGGGAGCGTCGGAGAGCAGGCCCTCGGGCGTATAGCAGATAACGCTTGAGCGCTTAACGAACTCCTCCACCGAAAGCGGGTTGGAGAACACGGCCGTGCCGCCGGTCGGCAGCGTGTGGTTGGGGCCGGCAACGTAATCGCCGAGCGGCTCGGAGCTCCAAGCGCCCACAAAGATGGCGCCGGCGTTGCGAATGCCGCCAAGCAGGCCCATTGCATCCTTGCAGTGCAGCTCCAGGTGCTCGGGCGCCACGGTGTTCACGGCCTCGACGGCGGCAGCCATATCGGCGGCCACCACGATGGTGCCCTCGTTGTCGAGCGAGGCGCGCGTAATCTCGGCACGCGGCGACTGCGCCACCAGAATGTCGATACCCGCCTCGACCTCGCGCGCAAACTGCTCGTCGCAGGTCACCAGATAGCAGGCGGCCAGCGGATCGTGCTCGGCCTGGGCCATCAGGTCGGCCGCGACCACCATGGGTTTGGCCGTGGCATCGGCCAGCACGCAAACCTCGGAGGGGCCGGCGACCATGTCGATGCCCACGTCGCCCGAGACAATCTGCTTGGCTGCGGCGACAAAGGCGTTGCCCGGTCCGGTGATCTTGTCGACACGCGGAATGGTCTCGGTACCGTACGCCAGCGCGGCCACGGCCTGGGCGCCGCCCACCATATAGATCTCGTCCACGCCGCCGAGCTTGGCCGCGGCGAGCGTATAGGGGCTGATCAGGCCGTCCTTTTGTGGCGGCGTCACCATGACCACGCGCTTAACGCCGGCCACCTTGGCAGGGATAGCGTTCATGAGCACGGTGGAGGGATACTGCGCGCGACCGCCCGGCACGTAGATGCCGGCCGCGGCAAGCGGGGTCACCTTAACGCCGAGCATCGTGCCGTCCGGGCGCGTGGTAAACCAGCTCTGCTCGACCTCGCGCTGGTGAAACTCACGGATCTGGCGCGCGGCCTTTTCGAGCGCGGCGACAAAGGCCGGGTCGAGGCCTTCGAGCGCAGCATCGATCTGCTCTTGCGGCAGACGAAAGCTTTGCAGCTCGACACCGTCAAAACGCTGGCAGTAATCGCGCACCGCAGCATCGCCGTTGGCACGCACGTTGGCCACGATATCGCGGGCGGCGTCGACGATGTTTTGCGGCAGCACACCCTTGCGGTTGAGCTGGTTGGTAACGAGGCGCTCACCGGGAGCAAGCTTGATGGTCTTCATATCGGTATCCCCTATCGGTCGAGGTTGCGTTTGGAAAACGAGATGCCGGGCAGCGGCACCAATCGGCCCGCAGTCCGGATATGGGGGCGCCCGTGCGCGCTCGCGCTATTGTGCCGAGCCCGCGACGGGCTCAAAATGCTTGTCCTTCACGGCAGCCGCCAGGCGATCGGCCAGGTTGCGAACGCGCGGATCCAGGCGCGCGGCACCCGGGTTGACGAAGAAGCGGGCCGTGCAGTCCATAATGCGGCCGGTGATGACCAGGTCGTTGTCGCGCAGCGTGGCGCCCGTGGCGGTGATATCCACGATGCGATCGGTCATACCGACGATGGGTCCCAGCTCGATGTTGCCGTGCAGCGAAACAATGTCGGCGTTCACGCCGCACTCGGCATACCAGGCACTCGCGATGCGCGGGTACTTGGTTGCCACGCGAAGCGAACCGCGGCGGGCATAGTTGCGCTCGGCCTGACCGGCGCGCCAAACGGGCTCAGCCTCAATAAAGGTGCACAGGCCGTAACCCAAATCGACCAGCTGCAGCAGGTTGAGGTCGGCCTCGATAAGCGAATCCCAGCCGCAGATGCCGCAATCGGCCCCACCGCAGCCCACAAAAGCGGGCGCATCGCTGGGGCGCACGATGACAAACTCGATATCGCCGACCGCGCCCTCGCCGACACGCGTATCACGGCCGCGCACGATCAGGTGACGGCCGGGGTCGCGCAGCTCGGAGACGTCCAGGCCCGCGGCCTCGAGCACGTCGAGCGTGTCGGCCTTAAGCGAGCCCTTGGGAACGGCGATGCGCAGCGGACCCTCGGCACCACGGCCCGCGGCGTGGTCGCCGTCGGAAGCGGCGTCCTCAGCCGAAGTGTGCGCGGCCTCCAGACGCTCGAGCGAAAAGGCAAATCCCGCCGCCGGTACCTCGATGCCATCGCCGAACGCGCCGGTAAAGATGGAGTCGTAGCGACCGCCCGAACCCACCGAATCGGGCAGGCCACCGGCATAGGCCTTAAAGACCAGGCCCGTGTAGTAATAAAAAGAGTTCATGATGGAGAAGTCGAAGGACAGCACCTGGGCGTCCTCGGGAGCCAGGCCCTCGACCAGGGCACGCAGCTCGCGCGTCAGCGGCGCGACGATACCGGCAGCTTCCAGCAGCGCATCCACACGGTCGAGTATCTCGGCACCGCCGTGCAAGCGCGGCAGCTCGCTAATGGCGGCCTTGACGGCCTCGGGCTCGGCGCTTGCCGCCACGCGGGCATCGAGGCCCACAAAGTCATTGGCGTGCACGCAGCGCAGGGCCTCGGCAGCCAGCTCGCGATCCTCGCACGCCGCGAGCAGCTCCTTAAAAGGACGCACGCTACCTGCGATAATGCGCGCATCGGGCAACGCCAGCTTGCGCACGGCCTCGGCTACCAGCGAGACAATCTCGACATCGCCCGCGGCGTCGCCCGCACCGATGAGCTCAAAGCCCAGCTGCGTAAACTGACGCGAGCCGCCGGCATTGCGCTGGCACTCGCGAACCACCGGCGCCTCGTAGCGCAGGCGCAGGGGCAGGTCGGCCGCGCGCATGCGGGTCGAAACCAAGCGCACGATCGGCAACGTGTTGTCGGGACGGACCACCAGCAAACGCCCATCATCGTCAAAGAGCTTAAACGGCGTGTCCGCAATGCGGCCACCTTCCTCGAGCGAACCCTTGTCCTCGAGCAGAGGCGTCTCGACCGGAAGGTAATGATGCTCCCTGAAGCAGCCCTTCACCGTACATGCGATCTCCTCGCGCGCCTGAGCCTCCTCGGGCAATATGTCCCGGAATCCCCACGGTGTGGCCGTCATCTGGTGAGCCTCCTCATGCTGTGTTTCATATAGAACAGAAGACCGGCATAGCTCCGCCGGTCTTCTGGGTACTTTAGCATACTAGAGTGCTTGCGGGGAAAATCGTCTCCCTCGGCTCACAGCGTATTCATTTAGAAACATAGGGGCAAGCTCTCAGCTTAATCTGGCGATTCCCCCAGCCCAGTCGGAAAGCGCGTCCCACTCCGAGCCGCAAGCCCGGGATGAACTTTCCGCCGAAGACACCCTGCGCCGACAGCAACGCAAAAAGGGCGCCCGCGCAAATGCGGACGCCCTTGTGTAGGGTCGAGATATCAACCAGCCAAGATATCGGACCTGCGACCAGCTCTTAGTAGTCGAACTGGTGGTAGTAGCGGCGGTACTTGAGGTTGTGCTTGGTGACCAGCTCGTAGTTGCGCGAGAGGCGGTCGG
>NZ_CZAQ01000034.1 GCF_001404695.1 Collinsella aerofaciens
CCCGCCGAGAAGGCCGACGAGGATGGCACCGGCTCGCCCCAACGGCCGCGATAGATCAACTTGAGGGCAAGGGAGCGGCCGGTCGTGTCAATTCCGGTCTAACAGAGCCAAAGATTTTATCCGAGTCGATGCCCGGCAACGCAGGGCGGATCGGCTTTGCACCCGGCGACAGGATGAGCTTGTCATACGTCTCGACAAATTCCTCGCCCGTCAGCATATTGCGAACCTCGACCGTATGCGAATCGGGATGGATGGCAAACACCTCGTGACTCGTCTTGACCGCAATGCGAAAGCGATCCCAAAAGCCCTTGGGAGACTGCAGCGTCAATGCGCTCTCTTCTTCTATCACGCCGCCAATGTAGTACGGAAGCCCACAATTGGCATACGATACAAAACCCGTGCGCTCAAAGATGACAATTTGGGCCTGCTCGTCGAGTCTGCGCAAACGTGCCGCCGCCGATGCGCCGCCCGCGACGCCTCCAACGATAACCACCTTCATAGCTAACGCACCACCTTTCCCGTGTAGCCGCTTATGCCGCCGATATTCTTGACACTGCCATACCCAGAACGCTTAAGAAAACTCACAGCTTGGTTGCTTCGCGCACCGCTCGGGCAATGCACGAAAAGCTGCGTGCCCTTTCGACGTATACCCATGATGCTACCCCGAAGCAGAAAAAAGAGTCGCTGTTTCCAGCGACTCCCCTTCAGTTGTCTGTCCCACGGACTTACTGTTCGCTCTTCGCGAGTGCCTGATCGATCAGTTTGTTGAGCGCCTCGCGCTGCTCAGCGGAGTTGATGCCGCCCATGATCGGCTCTCCCACAATGTTACCGTTCTGGTCGATCACGTAGGTGGTCGGGAACGAGTACAGGTTGGAGGTGAACTTTCCGGCCTCGCTGTCCGACTTAAACCAGATGTTCTTATACGTCACGCCCTTCTTGGAAAGCACGTCCTTGGCATCGGCCACCTCGTCTTTGTTGCCATCGAGCGTAAAGGAATTAACGCCCACGACCTGGCCGTCCTCCTCGGCAAGCTCCTTGTTGAGCTTCTCCAGATCGCCCAGCTCTCCCACGCACGGCTTGCAGGTGGTAAACCAGAAGTTCATGACGGTGACCTTGTTCTTGGAGAACAGCTCGTCGCTGTTTACATCGTTGCCGTCCAAGTCCTTGCCCTTAAAGCTGGGGAACTTCGTCTCCCCGCTCTCGCCGTTAGTCATGCCTGCGGTCGAGGCATCGACGCTCTCCCCCTCGCCGGGCGTGCTGCCGCATCCGGGGAACTCCTTCTCCAGCGCCATGAGCTTGTCCTCGATCTCCTTGACCTGCTGCGCGCCGGCCTTAAGCGTCTTAAGCTCGTCAGCCGCAAACTGATCCTTGGCGCCCTCGATGGTATCGAGCAAGAAGTCACCGTAGTTCTTGCCGTCCTCAATCATGGGAGTGTCTTTGTTGGCCGCAAGGAACACCTTTTCCCATAGGGCGTTATCGCTCGCAAAGATCTCGTTTTCCTTTTGCAGCAGCTGCTGGTACAGCTCGGCCGCCTCCTCGGCACTCGACG
Organism: Collinsella aerofaciens; assembly: GCF_001404695.1. GTDB lineage: Bacteria > Actinomycetota > Coriobacteriia > Coriobacteriales > Coriobacteriaceae > Collinsella > Collinsella aerofaciens_E. Next base: position 1,550 of record NZ_CZAQ01000034.1, read on the forward strand.
GCTTTTGCGCTATGAGCTCGGCAATCTGCGCATCGCCGCTCGTAGCACCCTTCGCGTCGCCCTTGGGGGCAGAGCACGCCGCGAGAGTCAGCGCCAGCACGGGCAGCATCAACAGAGCTGCAATTTTTGACAGTTTCATGGTTCCTCCGTTTATATCGAAACTTATATAGGTACCTATTTGTTTTCGCAGGCTTGCGTGGACTGCGCGGGTTTGTCGCCCGTCACACCCAGCCCATAGCGAAAGCTAATAGCATCGACGGGGCACGCGCCCACGCATTTGCCGCAACGAATGCACTCGGCATGGTCGGGCGTACGCGTAACGTCCACGTCCATTTGACACACCTTGGCGCACTTGCCGCACGAGACGCATTTGCACTGGTCAACCTGGATCCCCAGCAAAGACACCTTGTTCATGAGCGCATAAAATGCGCCGAGGGGGCAAATCCATTTGCAGAAGGGGCGATAGAACAGCACGCTCAGCACCGCAACCACAATGAGGATCGCGAGCTTCCAGGAAAAGAGCTTTCCCAGCGCGGAGCGGATTCCCACGTTCATGATGGACAGCGGAATCGCGCCCTCGAGCACACCTTGCGGGCAGATGTACTTGCAAAAGAACGGGTCGCCCATACCCACATCGTTAACCACCAAGACGGGCAGCAGCACCACGGCAAACAGCAGCACGGCATACTTGATGTACGTGAGCGGCTTGAGCTTTTTCGTGGAGAGCTTTTTGCTGGGAATCTTATGCAAAAGCTCTTGTAGCCATCCAAACGGGCACAAAAAGCCGCATACAAAACGTCCCAGCAGCACGCCGATCAGAATGAGCGTTCCGGTGACGTAATACGAGAAGCTAAACTTAGACGAGCCCACCACCGACTGAAACGACCCGATGGGGCACGCACCCGAGGCCGCTGGACACGAGTAGCAGTTGAGGCCCGGCACGCAGACGGCTTTGCCCGCTCCCTGGTAGATGCCGCCCTTGGCAAAGTTAGGCAGGTGAATATTGGTCGCAAGCGTCGCCGCCGCCTGAATCAATCCACGAAATCGCGCTAAAAGATGCGATGCAGTGTTTTTTCTTTTATCCAATTCCGATACACTCCAAGCACAGCCTGATTGCCTTGGCCAGCACGGCATCTGCCTCGCCGCGCATAATTCCAAAGCCAACCATGGCTACCCCAACGATCAGCAAAGCCACCTGCGCCACAGGCTTAATCGCTTTGAACAATCTGACCACTCCTTTCGTTTCGCGACCCATTGGACCATACCGACTATAAAATCCGTGTTAAGCGTGAATGATTATGCAAGGAGAACGTTATGCGCATCTTGGTCATCGAGGACGAGCGGGCGCTGTGCGATGCGATCGCACGCAGCCTGCGCAACTTGGCCTATAGCGTCGACTGCTGCTACGACGGGCAGCAGGCCCTCGATCTGCTCGATGTCGAGACCTTTGATCTTGTCGTGCTCGACCTCAATCTCCCCCATGTCGACGGCATGACCGTGCTCAGGCAACTCAGGACAGCTGATTGTGAGACCAAGGTGCTTGTGCTCTCGGCACGTGGCGAGGTCTCCGACAAGGTAGCGGGGCTCGATGCGGGCGCCAACGACTACCTCACCAAGCCGTTTCATCTTGACGAGCTTGCGGCAAGGATTCGCAGCCTTACCCTCAGACGCTTTACACAAAGCGACGTTGTTCTAACCTGTGGATCGCTGAGCTTTGACACCAAGGCGCGCCTCGCCACAGTGGGCGACGAGATCCTGTCCCTCACGCGCAAGGAGACCGGCATCTTGGAATACCTGATGCTTAACCAGGGGCGGCCGGTGAGCCAGGAGGAGCTCATCGACCACGTATGGGACAGCAGCGTCAACAGCTTTAGCAACGCGACCCGCGTGCACATCTCGTCGCTGCGCAAAAAGCTGCGCGGCGCGTTGGGGCACGACCCCATCCGCAACCGAATCGGCGAAGGCTACGTTATGGAGGATGGCAAATGAAGCGGTTGTCGCTGCAGTGGCGCATCACGTTGATGACGGCACTGCTGATATGTTCGACCTGCGTACTTATGAATTGCCTGGTTGGCTACTCCGGCATGCGCTACATGGACTCGATTGGTGCAGAAGCGTCGGCGCACAGCAAGGTGGAGGCGGCCTCGCCCAGCTCATTTGACCCGACAAACAAAGAGCTCGACGACGCGCTGACCATCGTCGTGAACGACGCCCAAGAATCGTTTGGCGCGACGAGCTGGTATATAACTGCGGCGGTGACGCTGCTCGGCGGCGTGCTGGCCTACTTTGTAAGCGGACATGCGCTGCGGCCGTTGCGCTTCTTTGCGACGCAAGTCGAGAGCGTGCGGCCCGACAACCTCGCCGACACAAAAATCAGCGAGGACGTGCCCTCTGAACTCAGGCGCTGCAGCGCGTCGTTTAACGACATGATTGCCCGCCTTGACGAGGGATTTTCCGCACAAAGACAGTTTACGGGCAATGCGGCGCACGAGCTGCGCACGCCACTTGCGCTCATGCAGGCCCAGGTCGAGCTGTTTTGCGCCGAGCACCCCGACGTCGACGCCGATACAGCGAGCCTGCTCGGGCTGCTGCAGGAGCAGACCGAGCGAATGACGCACATGACAAAGACCCTGCTCGAGATGAGCGAGCTGCGCAGTGTCCCTTGCAACGATGTGATTGACCTAGCGCCGATGATCGAAGAAGTGCTCACGGACCTGGCACCCCTTGCCGAGCAAAAAGACATCACGCTTACAAGTGAGGGCGACGCGCAAACGATCGGCAGCGACACGCTGATCTATCGGTTGCTGTTCAACTTGACCGAAAACGCCATACGCTATAGCGCGCCCAACTCGACCGTGCAAATCAACGCCTGCGCCGAAGGCGACCGCGTGCTGCTACGCGTGCGCGACCAGGGGCCGGGCATTCCCGAGCAATACCAGACGAGCATCTTTCAGCCCTTCTATCGCGTCGACAAATCGCGCAGCAGGGCATACGGCGGCGTGGGGCTGGGGCTTGCGCTGGTCTGGGAGATCGCCGCACTTCACGGCGGCTCCATCGAGGTCGAAAAGAGCTCGGAGCGCGGAACGACCATGCTCGTGACTCTTCCCACTCGCGCACTCGGCTCATTAAAATAACGAACGGGATGGCACGCCGCGTGGCGTACCATCCCGCACATAATATCGAGGATGTGACAAAGGGACTGTCCCTTTGTCACATCTGCTAGTTCTCGTCGCCTACCAGCTGAGTTAGCTTACTCCCACTCGACCGTGCCGACGGGCTTCGGCGTGAGGTCGTAGCACACTCGGCAGATGCCGGGAACCTCGGCGGTGACGCGAGCGGTAATACGCTTGAGCAGCGCCCAGTCGAGCTCGGGCACCTCGGCGGTCATGACGTCAACGGTGTTGATGCAGCGGATGATGCAGGGCCAGTCGTAGGCGCGCTTACCCTCGCGCACGCCGGTGGCGCGGAAGTCGGGCACGACGGCAAAATACTGCCAGATGGTCAGACCTGCCTTGTCGATCTCCTCGCGCACGATGGCGTCGGCTTCGCGCAGCGCCTCAAGACGGTCGCGGGTGATGGCGCCAAGGCAGCGGACGCCCAGGCCAGGACCGGGGAACGGCTGACGCTCAACCATGTTCTCGGGCAGGCCGAGCTCGCGGCCCACGACGCGCACCTCGTCCTTGTACAGCAGCTTGACGGGCTCGCAGAGCTCAAACTGCAGGTCATCGGGCAGGCCGCCCACGTTGTGGTGAGCCTTCACGCCATCCTGGGACTCCAGGATGTCGGGATAGATGGTGCCCTGGGCGAGGAAGCTAACCTCGTCGCCAACCTTGCGGGCCTCCTCCTCGAACACGCGAATGAACTCGGCGCCGATAATCTTACGCTTGGCCTCGGGCTCCTCGACGTCCACGAGCTTATCCAGGAAGCGATCAGTCGCGTCAACATAGACCAGGTTGGCGTCCATCTGGTTCTTGAAGACGTCGACGACCTGCTCGCTCTCGCCCTTGCGCATCAGGCCGTGGTTCACGTGCACGCAGATGAGTTGCTTGCCGATGGCCTTGATGAGCAAGGCCGCGACAACCGAGCTGTCAACGCCGCCCGAAAGGGCCAGCAGGACCTTCTTGTCGCCGATCTGCTCGCGGATTGCAGCGACCTGCTCTTCGATGAACGCCTGGGCAAGTTCGGGAGTGGTGATACGCACCATGTCGTCGGGACGCTTGTTGGGATCCATGCAGAGCTCCTTTTCGGTTCGATGGGAATGCGTTACACGTATGCAAACGCACCGTCACATGACCTCATTATATGCAGAACGAGATGCGTTTCCCATCGCTGCGACAGAGCTTTTTACAGGGGTGGTATTTTTTCCTAATGTCGAGGTCAGCTAGGCTTCGGTAGCCACCTTGGGAGCATCGCCAATAGACTCTTCCTTTATACGTTCGGCACAATCGTAGGCGATACCCACAAATTCAAGTCCCGAGCAACAGGAGTACAATTGCTGCTATTGTTGCCAGCTGTTGGGAGATGGAAGATGGACTGCGATGGCTACCCATGCGTTCCCATGCCGTTGATGTGCACTGCCTTTGTGCCGGGGCAGATGGACGCTGCGGTTGCAGGCATTTCCGACCCCGATTCGCGCGCCATTGCCACGGCAGAAGCGCTGTACTTTCGCGGACAGGCCACCCTTGCTGCCAAGACGGCGCGCCCCTATCTTGACGCCACCGATCCCGCACTGCGCTATTCCGCATGCTTTATCTGCGGATACGCCAGTCTGTCGCTCAACCGTATCGCCGACGCCCGCCGGTGCCTTGCGGGCATCCTCGATACGCCAACTGACGAGGAATCGCCCGCCGTCCACGCCACACATATCCTGTTCGCCTCGGCCGCGAGCGTCCTGCTGCACTTGCCTTCCCCGTATTCTGCCGAAGAGTTTTATCCGCTTGCGGCGCATCTGCCCGAAGGCCTGCGCTTGTTCGCCAGCTACGTGATGGCGCATGCCCTGTACCTGCGCGGCGAATATGGCCGCAGTCTGGGCATGGCGGAAAACGCCCTAATTATGAAACAGGGAAGCTATCCCATCTCGGAACTGTTCCTGCACCTGGCAGCTTCCATGGCATACATGAGTCTCAAAGACGTCGACGCCGCAAAAGCGCATTTTGGCGCCGCTTGGGACATTGCGCGCCCCGACGGCCTCATCGAGCTCATCGGCGAGCACCACGGCCTTTTACAGGGGCTCATCGAGGCGTGCCTAAAAACGCAATACCCTGACGATTTCGCGCGCATCATCGAGATCACGTACCGCTTCAGCTACGGCTGGCGGCGCATCCACAACCCCGATTCGGGCGAGGACGTGGCCGACGATCTAACGACCACGGAATTCACCATGGCCATGCTCGCCTGTCGTGGGTGGACCAACGCCGAAATCGCACGCCATATGGGAGTATCGCCGGGCACCGTCAAAAACCGCCTATCCGGCGTATACGCAAAGCTTGGCATCGGCACACGCGCCGAGCTGGTCGCGCATATGTTGCGTTAGCGACCGGGCTGCCAAGCGCATCGAACGCGTTCCGGAACCCGGCGCTTCGCTCGATCAATTTGGACATTTTGGCCATCGAACGGCACTACCGCCACGAAGCGTCTTCTCGCAAAATTGGATTATTTCCACCGATATTTGCGGGATGGGAGCCCAAGATGCTTGATCGCCGTTCGTTACTTGTTGCTGGAGCGTCCTCGCTGGCGAGCATCATGTTGCCTCGCGTGCCGGGAAGCGAAAATGCCTTCCTGCTGCCGTTCGCGCCCACCGCGGCCTATGCCGACGAAGAAGATCCCTTCAAGGTGCTCGTTCTCTCGCGCACCATGTTTGGTGTAGTCGTGGTCGACGTCGCCAACAAGAATACGCCCATCGCAGGTGCCCAGGTCACGCTCACATCGCGCTATGCCGTAGGCAAGCAGCTCACCGCCACGACCGATGACGAAGGCACGGCCATCTTTGAGGTCGCCCCTCTTTCGGAAGACTACGTGGACGAGGCAACGCTTCTCGACGCGTACGACTTTAACGGCGGCATCTCCATTAGCATGGCGGGCTACCGCGATGTCGAGATTCCCCTTGCGCGTATCCAGGGCGGCACCGCCATAACCGCACCCACACGTCCGCTGTCCGACGGCGAGCCGTACTTCCGCCAGCTCACATTCGACGAATGGGACATCCAGTACGCTGATGCCACGTTCATGGCATTGCCGAAGGACGACGCGGCAAACGACCAACCCGACACGCATGCCTTTATTGTACAGGCACATCTGCCACAGGGTGGACAGGCAACGCTGCACATCAACAAGGTAATGCCCGCCACGGGTAGCTCGCCCGAAACCGTCACGCAGATCGGCCAGATCAAGGCCAGCGCATCAGGCGCGGATAATCTGGCGACGTTCACACTCGAAGACAAGTTTCTCGACGCGGCATCGGGCCTTCTGGAGGAAGGGTGCAAGCTGCGCTTTGTCCTCGACTATCAGGGCAAAACCTACACGCTCTCATCCCCCATGGCCGTTGTCACCGCGCCGGCCGCAAAGGCGGAATCGGGCTCGACCACTATCGTCCCCACTACCATGGACCAAGAGGTCACTCCGTTTGATTTCCCCGCGGCGTTTCCCGGCATCGGCGGCAATAAGTTCACGTGCTGGATACCCACATTTCCGATCCTCTTCGATTTCTCGTTTGCTGGATACGTGCTGTTTGGCGGAGGATACAAACCAGCCAGCTATATGAACGATTCGGGCAATCCGGATCCGGAGTACTGGAAGAAGTCACCGCGCGAGTCGGGCGCCAAGCAGGCAAACCGCTACCTCGACGAAATGGAGGGGAAGTGGAATCAGTACAAAAGTATGAGTGCCGGTTCGGGCACCGATCCAAGAAACACCAAGCTCCTTCGCCACCATTGCACGCCGCTGTTCACGATGGATATCGCCACACAGCTGTACGGCTCGCTCGCCTACGATTGGGTGGGCAAAACCTGGGGTGACAACAACGACCCCGCATACGGCAATATTAAGGCCCTCTTCCAGGTAAGAACCGACCTCAATTGGACCGAGCAGTTTACCCTAGGACCGGTGCCGTTTTTCCTAAACGTCAACCCCTGGGTGCTGGCAAAACTGGCGCTCGCCGTGGGCGCCCACACGCACGGCAGCGGCGCGGCGTTTTTCAAGAACATTTCGCTCGACTATTCCAACACGTCGGGCTCGTTCACCATCCAGATCGGACTTGCCGTCACCTTTGGAGCCGGCATTGCAGGCGTCGCTTCGTCCGCTGTGCGTGGCGCCGCATCCCTCACACTGTTCATTGGGTACGAGAAGGCAGATGGACACCAGCTTCCGCGGCTGCGCGTAGGTGCAGACGTCGATGTCGATGTGATACTCCAGTTCGTAATGTTCAAGTGGACCACCAAGGCTTGGTCGGGGTCGTGGCCCACACTCATCGATTCGTGGAATATGTCGGTGAACAATGGCGACCAGTATGTACTCCAGCGCTCTGAGCTGGCATTGGGTGGAAATACGCCTTATACGTTGGATGCCTGCTTCGGCTCGGCCGGCAACGCCGAAGCAGGTGGTGTGCCGCAGTTTATCGCATCGGCCACCATCGTCACCAACGCCGAGCTGCTCGCACGCGCCGAGGTTAAGGCCACTGCCGTAAATGCCGCGCCTGTCGTGCGCGATTGGGATCAAGCGGCCACGCGCATTGAGCTCGAGGCGGATTCAGAAAGCGAAGACACGGGACAGATCGAGCATTTCGTCCATGCACTGGTAGAGAACGACGAAAACGCCGCGCCGATGTATGAGTACACCTACATCGGTCAGTCAACGAACGCCGTTGCGGACCCGAACGCCAATTCTGCCGGCGTGTCGGAGGACGAGCGTGGCGGCATAAAACCCTCGAGCGACAACGTGCTGTTTTCCGGCGTGCTCAGCGAAGCCCACATGAAGCTAACGATGATTGCCGGCGTAGAATGCCTGTTCCGTATCGCCTCGGTGCGCTACGGCGACAATGGCCGCTCGCGCCTGGTGGTGCACACAAAGGCAAACGGCACGTGGTCCGCTCCCACGCCCGTGGACTTTCCCCTTGGGTTTGGCGAGGGCGACGTGGAGCGCGACGGCATATTCGATTACGACTTCGACGTGGTGGAATATACGGACGGAAGAGGAAACCAGGACGCCTACGTGCTGCTGGTCTCGGGCGAGCGCCCCGCCGGCGACAACACCCTTTTCGATACGGCAAGCACAGCCGGCATACTGTCCGTTGTGCGCCTGCGCATAAGTAATGACGAGATCCGCGTTGTGTCGCATACGTCATGGCGCAGCATCTCGCGCGGCCGCCTGCAAGAGGATGGCTACCATTGCCTGCAGTGCCCGCGCATCACGGTAGGCAAGACGCTGATCGACGGACGCCTGTCGGGTGCCTACCTCCACCGCCGCGGAACCACCGCAGAAAAGGCGCTCGGCAGCGAGGCCGAGGTTGCGCTGGAATGCTTTACCCTGTGGTCGGATGATTTGGGCGACAGCCTGACGTTCCGCCAAGTTCTTCGCTTTCCGCAAGCACCGTCGAGTATCGAGCTGAGCGAGCCCGAGAATATCAACGGCAAAATGGTGGTGCCCGTTGCGTACGAGACCGCAGACGGTTGCGGCTGCGCATCGTACGCCGTGATCGGCCAGTCCATTGCGGGCTGGGGCGTTATGCCACCAGACGCCACGGTGCCCCATGCGGTGCCGTGGCCACAACATTCGGGCTTTTTGGCCACCGTCAACGAGCAGCTGCAGCATATTACTTGGACGCGAGGCGCATCGGCATTTGCAACGCAGCCCGTGGGTGCCGCAGGCTGTGGCCCGGCATCGTTTAGCGTAAGCAACAACGGCAGGTGCGCGCTCTATGTAGAGAACACCGATGGCAAGGTGGGGCAAACCTACGACGAAGAAGGCAGCCCGGTAGCAGTAATGGGCAAGCACTTCCGCATCTTCGCCAGCACCTTGGCAGGCGATCTGTTCACGGAGCCGTTCGTGATGTGCGAGCTGGACCATCCCGTCGATCAGATAACGACATTTTTGACGTCGGGAGGCATGCTCTCCGCGCTCGCCACGCACATTGTGAGCGCGGAGAAGAGCGAGGCAGAGCTGCACGGCATCGAAGTGCCTCTGGTGGCGTGTGCCACTCCGACGGGCGCGGTCGCTACCTCGGGCGCGGTGGTGCCCGGAGCAGCAGGCGAATCCTTCATGGTCACGGTGCGAAACGACGGCAACACTTTGCTGACTGCCGGCACAATCGATCTGTACCGAGAGGGCTCCAGCCAGCCGTTCTCCAGCGCATCCATCGGATTCGGAGCGAACGCACGCATGGCTTCGATCTACGATCCAGAGCTTGCCGAAGACGCTTCGGCCAACGACATGGCACACGTAAAGTACGCGCTCGAGACGCTGGGCGCACGTTTTGCAACGCACCCGCTGGTAGCCGACAACGGCAACGCCGTGCTGGCACCGGGTTGCACGGCACAGTTCCGCATGAGCTTCGCCATCCCCGAGAGTTGGAGCGACGAAGTGGGCAAACGCGTCACGCTGTATGCGAAGGCGCGTAATCTGGTGGCGCTCGATCCCGTAACGCTCGAGGAGATCCGACCGGGCGCAAACTCGGCGCTGAGTGCCGTTCTGCACGAGCTTCATGTGCCCGACGCGGCATGCGAACGCTCAGAAGTTCAGGTCGGCGTATGCGACAGCGCGGATACGACAGGACTTCACGACGCCCCGATGACAGCAGACGGCGATGGTAGCTCGAGTGGCGGCGGTACTGACGAGGGCGGCGGCTCCGGCGGAAGCAGCTCCGGCAGTGGCAAGGACCACGGCAATAACAAGCGCTCCGGAAAAGCGGGCGCGCTTGCGGGCACGGGCGACAGCAACGTCCCCCTAACCGCAGCCGCAGCAGCGCTCGCCGCAGTTGGTGCCGGCCTTGTCGCCTACAGCGCCCGCCGCACGGCGCTCGAAAAAGACACCGCCAATGAGGACAATTCGGATAGGCCTCGCTAGCTCCTAGTTACTTTTGTGAGAGGCGCCGACTCGGCTCATCGAACATCAAAATGGGCTGGTTCTGAATACCCAGAGCCAGCCCATTGCGCATTAAATGTCGTCTGAGGAGTCGAGTTCTGCCTCGAGCTTGGCACGGCGTCTTTTCGCCGTGAAAAACGTTGCGCACAGGACAGCAAACGTGGCCGCGAAAATCGTCGCACCGCAGAACACGCCCGTGACCAGGTTCGCCAACCAAAAGACGCTTTCGAGCGGTACGATCTGCGCCTCAGCGATACAGCGCATTGCGGCAATAACAAGCGCGAACGCGGCGCCGCTAAGACCGCTGACAAGCAGGAAATATCCAACAGGAAGATGCTCGGTTTGCCCAAAACGATTGGTATCGACATAGCCCTTCCGCGTTTGCAGTCCTGCGCAAATCAACATCACGAGAACGAGCCACAAATACATGGCTGCCTCGAACGGCGTTGCAAAGCCATGCGGCATTTCACTAGCGTCGCTGTGAACCCACGTAACCTGTCGAGCTATAAACTGGTAGAAAAAGATCATCAACATGCCAAACGAAAGCAGCACGAAGCCAATCTTGTAGATCTTCGCGTTCTCAGCCTCCAGGCGTTCATCCTTTGGGCCGGCATATTCACGCCACTTTTGCACGATTTTCAGATCTTCATATTTCATAGTGAACTCCTAAAGAGCATTAGGGTCGGCGTCGGTTTCGTCTTCCCAAAACAAGTCGTTCAACGTAACGCGCAGCGCCTTACAGATTGCCACGCACAAATTGAGCGTGGGGTTGTAGCCGCCCGCCTCGATAAGGCCGATGGTTTGGCGCGTAACGCCCACGGCTTGGGCTAAGTCAGCTTGCGAAAGGCCAGCCGCCGCGCGTGCCGCCTTCATGCGTAGGTTCTTTTTGCCCGGCATGGAGTTCCTTTCGTAGTAATGGACAGATATCCGTTGCAACATGACAGAAATATATTGCATCCTTCACAAGATGTCAACTATATCTGTCATTATGGAAACCATGTCCGCCATCGCCATGTGGACATAACAATTTCGATTCGCTATTCAATCTTACTCGGACAAAACCGAGTCGGAAGGACCCGAGTAAGTGGAACTTATCAGCATGGCCAACGCGCACGCCAATAACCGGATTTGCCGGAACCATGCGTGCCCCATCGTTTAATAGCTCCGTTATTGTTCGATGATCTTCTTGACGACCGCGGGAACGCCTGCCGCCACCACGTTGTCCGGAAGGTCTTCCGTCACGACGCTGCCCGCGGCAATTACGCAACCGCTGCCGATGGTAACCCCCTGCAACACGGATACGTTCGCGCCAAACCAGCAGTTATCGCCTACAACAATAGGCAGAGCCTTCTCGAGACCCAAGTTGCGGTCCTTTGCCTTTAGGGGGTGCGAAGCGGTGTAGAAGCCGCAAAACGGCCCGATAAACACGTTGCCACCAAAGGTGATAGAGCCGCCGTCCATAAAGTAGCAGCCATGGTTTACAAAGCAGCCCTCACCAAAGCTCGTCTTGCTCCCGTAGTCAAAGTAGGCAGGCGAAAGGACCGTCAGCCCTTGCGGAAGATCGGTATCGAGCAAGGATTTCAAAGCGTCAAGCTGCGCGTCGCTTCCGGGTTTTGCCATATTAAAGTCATAGCAGAGCGCCTCCGCCTTTGCGCGTTGCGCCAGGAGCTCCTCGTCAAAGTTGGCATCATGCCACTCCCCGCGCTCCATCTTCTCTTTCTCAGTCATTGCGCCCCCTCAAACAACATGCAGTCTTGATGCGGCAATTCTACCAGCCGATAAGCCACGGTTTTAACACGAGCACCACGCCGCGCAGGGAATGACCGCAGAAGCTAAAGGTCACCGACTCCGAACGCGCGTTCGATGGAATTCGTGTTAGTTGGAATCGTCCGAGGCCTGGGCTATGCTACCTTGACTATCTATATGACTACAACGCAGCAAAGGAGCATCGAGAGAGCGAGCATGGCAAAAAACACCGCAAACTATGGTAACGACAGTATTCGTCAGCTCAAGGACGAGGAGCGCGTACGCCTGCGCCCCGCCGTTATCTTTGGCTCGGACGGACTCGACGGCTGCGCGCATGCCGCCTTCGAGATCCTGTCCAACGCCGTTGACGAGGCGCGCCAGGGCTACGGCAAGCTCATCACCCTTACCGCCTTTCGCGATGGTTCCATTCAGGTAGAGGACAACGGCCGCGGCTGCCCGCTCGACTGGAACCCCTCCGAGAAGCGCTTTAACTGGGAGCTCGTCTTTTGCGAGCTCTACGCAGGTGGCAAATACAACAACAACCAGGGCGGCGACTACGACTTCTCGCTCGGTACCAACGGCCTGGGCTCGTGCGCGACCCAGTACGCATCCGAGTACATGGACGTCACGGTTTGGCGCGACGGCAACAAGTACTCCCTGCACTTTAAGAAAGGCAAGGTCGTTGGCGCCAAAAAGAAAGCGCTTGAGATCGAGCCCAGCGACGAGGACCGCACCGGCACCACCATCAAGTGGCGCCCCGATCTTGAGGTCTTTACCTCGATCAGCATTCCCCACGACTGGTATCGCGAGACCATGCGCCGCCAGGCCGTGGTCAACGCCAACGTGACCTTCCGCCTGCGCATTGAGGGCGACGATGGCGAGTTTTCCGAAGAGGATTTTTGCTATCCCAAGGGCATCGAGGACTACGTGCTCGAGAAGGTCGGTACCGACTACCTTACCGAGCCCTTCTTTATCGAGGCTGACCGTCGCGGTCGCGACCGCGAGGACCTGCCCGATTACAACGTCAAGATCACCGCGTGCATGTGCTTCTCGCGCACCTTCATGATGCAGGAGTACTACCACAACTCGTCATGGCTCGAGAACGGCGGTTCGCCCGAAAAGGCCGCCCGTAGTGCTCTGACCAGCGCCATCGATGCCTACATCAAGCAACAGGGCAAGTACAACAAAAACGAGAGCGGCATTAAGTGGCAGGACGTCCAGGACTGTCTGGTGCTGGTGACCAACTGCTTCTCCACCCAGACGTCCTACGAAAACCAGACTAAGAAGGCCATCAATAACCGCTTTATCCAGCAGGCGATGACGGCATTCTTTAAGGAGCGCCTCTCGACCTATCTGATCGAGAACAAAGACGCCGCCAACAAGATCATGGAGCAGGTGCTCATCAACAAGCGCTCGCGCGAGAACGCCGAGAAGACGCGCCAGAGCATCAAGACCAATCTGCAGCAGAAGACCGACATGGCCAACCGCGTGCAGAAGTTCATCGACTGCCGCTCCAAGGACAAGAGCCGTCGCGAGATCTACATCGTAGAGGGCGACTCGGCAGCAGGCGCCATCCGCACCTCGCGCGATGCCGAGTTCCAGGGTGTTATGCCCGTCCGAGGCAAGATCCTCAACTGTCTGAAAGAGGACTACCCGCGCATCTTTAAGTCCGACATCATCATGGACCTCATGCGCGTGCTGGGCTGCGGTGTGGAGATCAAGGACAAGCGCATCAAGAACCTTGGCGCCTTTGACCTGGACAACCTCAACTGGAACAAGGTCATCATCTGTACGGACGCCGACGTCGACGGTTATCACATCCGCACGCTTGTGCTCACCATGCTCTATCGCCTGGTGCCCACGCTTATCGACGAGGGCTACGTGTATATCGCCGAGTCGCCGCTCTACGAGATCAACTGCAAAGAGAAGACCTACTTTGCCTACACCGAGCTCGAGAAGAACGGCATCCTCAAGGAGATTGGCGACCAGAAGTGCTCGATCAACCGCTCCAAGGGTCTTGGTGAGAACGATCCGGACATGATGTGGCTCACCACCATGAACCCCGAGACGCGCCGCCTGATCAAGGTAGAACCCGAGGACGTCACCAAGATGGAGACCATGTTCAACCTGTTGCTGGGCAACGACGAGACGGGCCGCAAGCGTCACATCTCCGAGCACGGCAAGGAATACCTGGACCAGCTGGACCTGCAGTAGCAGCAAATCGATAACGACGGCCCATAAGAAGTTCAAGAGGAAATCGTGGCAAAGAAGAAGACGAAGAACCAGCCCAAGAAAAAGCAGGTCAACGCCGAGAACGTCATCGGCCTGCACTCCGAGGTCACCGACCAGCCGATTACGCAGACGCTCGAGGTCAACTACATGCCCTACGCTATGAGCGTCAACGTCTCGCGTGCATTCCCCGAGATCGACGGCTTTAAGCCCTCGCACCGCAAGCTGCTCTACACTATGTACAAGATGGGCCTGCTCAAGGGCGAGCGCCAAAAGAGCGCCAACATCGTGGGCCAGACCATGAAGCTCAACCCACACGGCGACGCCGCCATCTACGAGACGATGGTGCGCCTGGCCACGGGCAACGAGGCGCTGCTTGCTCCTTTCGTGGAGTCGAAGGGCAACTTTGGCAAGTACTATTCGGGCGACCTGAGCTACGCCGCCTCGCGTTATACCGAGGCCAAGCTCTCCCCCATCAGCGCCGAGATCTTCAAAGACATCGACAAGGACCCGGTCGACTTCGTTGACAGCTACGACGGTGCCATGAAGGAGCCGCGTCTGCTGCCCACCACGTTCCCCAACATCCTCGTCTCGGCCAACAAGGGCATCGGCGTCGCTATGGCGTCCGATATCTGCGGCTTCAACCTCAACGAGGTCTGCACCGCCACGATGCACTACCTGAAGGACCCCGACTGCGACCTGCTCGAGTACATGCCCATGCCCGATTTCTCGACCGGCGGCGAGATTATCTACCGCCGCGAGGAGATGGAGAAGATCATCGAGACCGGTCTTGGCAGCTTCCAGATTCGCTCCCGCTGGCGCTGGATTCCCGAAGAGCGCATCATCGAGGTGTACGAGATCCCCTACACCACCAAGACCGATGTCATCATCGAACGCATCGTCAAGCTCTCCAAGGAGGGCAAGGTCAAGGAGATCGCCGACATCCGCGACGAGACCGACCTTTCGGGTCTGCGCATCGCCATCGACCTTAAGCGCGGCGTCGACCCCGACAAGCTCATGGCCAAGCTCTATCGCTCGACCACGCTGCAGGATTCGTTCTCGTGCAACTTCAACGTGCTCGTCGACGGCTATCCCCGTGTTATGGGCGTGCGCCAGATTCTGCACGAGTGGGTCAAGTGGCGTATTGCGTCCACGCGTCGCCGCATTAACTTTGACCTGGGCAAAAAGTCCGAGCGCCTGCACCTGCTGCACGGCCTTGAGGCAATTCTGCTCGACATCGACAAGGCCATCGCCATCATCCGCGGCACTAAGCTCGAGGCAGAGGTTGTACCCAACCTTATGAAGGGTTTCGACATCGACGAGACCCAGGCCGAGTTTGTCGCCGAGCTTAAGCTCCGCAACATCAACGAGGAGTACATCCTCAACCGCACCAAGGACATCGCCAAGCTCGAGGGCGAGATTGCCGAGCTTGAGGAGATCCTCTCCAGCGAGGAGAACATCAAGAAGGTCATCAGCGACGAGCTAGCAGCGGTCAACAAGAAGTACGTGATGCCGCGCCGCACGGGCAGGATCGAGCCCCATGAGGTTATCGAGGTAAGCTTGGAGCCCGAGGTCGAGGAGTACCCGGTCACCATCATGCTCTCGCGCGATGGCTACCTAAAGAAGATGACGGACCGCGTGCTCAAGAAGGCGACCACGCTCAAGTACAAGGACGGCGACAAACCCTTTATCGAGTTCCCGTCCTCCAACACCCACGAGCTGCTGGTCTTTACCAACAAGAGCCAGGTGTACAAGTGCAAGGTCACGGCGTTTGAGGACACCAAGTCGGCCCAGCTGGGCTCGTACCTTCCGACCGATCTTGAGATGGAACCCGACGAGAGCGTCATCTGGGTCATCGACCCCGAGGACTACAAGGCCGACGTGCTGTTCGTCTTTGAGAACGGCCGCGTGGTGCGTGTCGCGCTTTCTGGATACGCTACCAAGACCAACCGCAAGCGCCTTAAGAACGCCATCTACGGCGGCAGCAAGCTGCTGTATGCGCAGGTGCTCAAGGAGGACCGCGACCTCGCGCTGGTCTCGAGCGACTACCGCCTGATGAACTTCAACACGTCGCTGCTCAAGACCAAGACGACCACCAACACGCAGGGCGTCCAGGCCTTTACGGCCAAGAAGGGCCGCTCGGTCACCACCGTCGGCACGACCGAGGAAATCCTTGGCGCCGGCGTCTCGGCCGAGAAGTTCACCGCGCAGAGCCTGCCCTCCGCCGGCGCCCTCATGAAGGAAAATGACATGCCGAGTTTGTTTGACTAAAACAACGGCGACTAAACCGTCATGGTTTTACAAAGCAGCGGGGCCCGGAGCGCAGTAAACGCTGCGCCCCGGGCCCCATGCATTACACCAGCATCATCCCTATAGACAAAATGCCGCATAAAGCGGAACAGACATAAGCCCATCATTCATTCCAAAGGGCTTAGTCGATAGCCTGATAAGGCGCACGCCCGGATGGGTCTTTTTAAGTGAGGACAGACTTCGAGATCTTGTGTTCTCCCCCGCCTTGACTTCAATCGCAGACAAGCATCCCTGCTTCTCTACTACAAAGTCGATTTCCGCACGATTATCTCGCGCCCAATAATGCAGTGGATAACCCATGGCTGAAAGCTGTTGGGCAACGTAGTTTTCGGTAAGTGCACCCATGAATGTGCCGCCGATACCGGCAAGAATATCGGCGCGTTGAGCACCGGCCTTGGAGACCAGCAGCCCTGTATCCGCCTGATAGATTTTAAAAGCAGAAGGGTTAACGAAGGCCTCTAAGGGGCTTTCGATCTGCCCGACTAGGCTGCAGCGCGCCACCGTACCCGACAATACAAGCCAATCGAGAGCATCTCCAAAGAGAGACGCATTGCCCCCCGCTCGCACTACCTTGTATTGAAATTTACGATTCTCTTTGGCAAGCTGCTGTGGAATGGAATCGAAGCACGCACGCGTCTTTGCACTCAAGCGTTCATCAGCATATTTATTGGTGTCGGCGGAATATCCGTCGAGAATAATCCGATGCTTTTCGGCCACATCAATGATTGACTGATCATCGATGTACGTTTGGACCGCCTCGGGCATTCCGCCAACAACAAGATACTGTCGATAGAGCCCAAGCGCCTTTTCATGAAGGCTTGGCGCAAGAGGACCCATTATCTCGAATGATGAGCGTATCTCGTCGACCAGCTGATCGTGCCCCATCGCCCAGAGAAACTCCTCGAAATCGAGTGGAGCCATCTCAATCAAGTCGGTCTTTCCGACGGGGAACGAATACGACTGATGGTTAATGGCAACCCCAAGAAGCGACCCGGCAGCCGCAACGTAATACTCGGGAGCATCTTCGCAAAAGTATTTAAGGGAAGTGAGCGCTTCCTCGCATGCCTGGATCTCGTCAATGAACAGTAAGGTTTTGCCAGGCACGATACGCTGTCCCGTACGAGCCTCGATCGCACGTACGATCGAATGAGGGTCAAGACCGCCCGAAAAATCCGCTCGCGCCGACCGGTCGTTCTCAAGATTAACGTAGACAACCGATTCGAAAAGATCCTGGGCGTACGTTCTGAGCAAATAGGTCTTGCCACACTGGCGCACGCCTTTGACCAGCAAAGGTTTTCTATCAGCTCTGTCTCGCCATTCCCTAAGGAGCTCGTCTGCCTTGCGACGCATACGTAACCTTCCCTCATGAACTTCTATTTGACAATATTTTAACGCGGATTAATTTGTTTTCAGTTATTTTTCTGCGTTTAAAAATTGTTCTATACGGCACTTGAGGGAATTCGCCCCTATCTCTCGGTAAGGACAGCAAGCATTTCCACCAACGCTGATTGCCATGCGTTCTTCTTGTCCTTAGGCAAGCTTGCGAGCGAGCTCTCGCACCTCTTTCAACTTGGGCGAGGATGCCATGCTGTCGCGCTCGGTCATACCGCTGATGGTGACAATGCCCTGGTCCTCCCACTTGCAGTACGCGCAGGTTGACTTGTACATAGCGATCGCCGCATCATAGACACCCTCGCTGTGGCTATCGAGTAAAAGGGCCGTCTTGGTGAACGGGAATCCCGTGGCACCGAAGGCGTACAGGCGGTCGATGGCGGTCTTTTCCTGCGCAGTGATATCAAACCAGTAGATAGGCGAAGCGAAGACAACCATGTCGGTGTCTTTCAGCGACTCAATCACGTTGGCCATGTCATCCTTCTGCACGCAGACGCCCTCATGGGCGAAGCAGTACTGGCATCCCAAGCAGCCGGCGATCTTCTTGCTGGCAACGCGGATGACCTCGACCGTATGGCCGCCCTCACGCGCGGTCTCGGCAAACGCCTCGACCATGGTATCGGTATTAGCGCCCTTACGCGGGCTGCCGCTCAATACAACGATATTCATAGGATTCCCTCTCCCTCATGCTGCAGGCGCGCAGCATGCTTTCTTGTAACCAAAACGAATGGTGTTAATCAATCGCCAGCAGGCCATATCTCTTGTTCAAGTTCCCTAAAGAAGCTCAAGACGATTGCGATTGCCTTATACAACGTCGAAAATCAAAGAGGGCCCATAGCAACGCCACCTACCTGAAATGACATGCGGTCAAGACGAGCTACGAGGATCGTGACGAGCCGATACCGCCCGCATGCCCCCTTCGGAATAGGCGCTGAGCAGCTCCTGAGCGTGAGCAAACTCGGGCCCTCGCCTCCAACCGAGCAGGCGGTTGACCGCGAGATTTCCCTGGACGTTGTGGACGAAGAGCAGATAGGCGTCCTCGCGCGAAAGCTCAGTCTCCTCCATGATCGAGGGAACCATCTGCTCGGCGCCGCGCTCGACGACGCGCTGTGCCACCCGGGCGTACGCGTCGTCATCCGAGTAGAGCAGATAATAGTCATCGTTTGCCGGCGGACGCTGGCAGAGGGCACCCGCCTCCGTTCCCTCGAGCGGCGGCACCGCCGCCAAGGCCTCGTCGATAAGCGCGTCGAGCAGGGCGAACTTGTCCTCGTAGTGCAGATAGAACGTGCCACGGTTGATATCGGCGCGGCGGCAAATATCCGCTACCGTCATCTTCGCGAAGCCGACCTCGGCCAGCAGCGCGAAGAACGCCTCCCGTATGACCGAGAGTGTATAGCGTCGGCGACGATCGATCTTCCCCGCTTCCATTACCCCTCCAATTGCAACGCTCGACAATGCCCGGCAAACGCTCGTTTATCGACAGCAGGCCGAAGCTGTTCATTGCTCTTAAGCAAATCGACATGGATACTTTTTATAGACACCTGTTTATAATAGCTGAAAGAAGGTATCCAGTGACCCTGTACGAGCAGCTCGTTATCGAGCTCACCAACCGATCGTTTTCCCTTCATGCCGCCTACCGCAGCGGCAGCACGCCCTATGAGCTGAGTGACCGCGAGCCCGAGCCCTACGACCAGCAAATCGAGGACTTCGCCCGTATGATCGAAGAAGCCGATTGCGTGCTGGTGGGCGGGGCCTCCGGGCTCTCCGCGGCGGGCGGCGGCGACTTCTACTACGAGGACAACGCGACCTATCGCAAGCATTTCGGCAAATTCGCCGAGCGCTACGGTTTCAAGGGCGCTTTCGAGGGGTCGTTCTACCGCTGGCCCACCGCCGAGGCGCGCTGGGGATACCTCGCCACCTTCCTCGACACCACGCTCAACGCCCCGCTGCGCAAGCCCTACAGGGACCTCGACGCCATTCTCGCCGAGAAGGATTTCTTCGTGCTCACCACCAACCAGGACACGCAGTTTGTGAAGCTCTATCCCTGGGAGAAAGTGGCAGAGATCCAAGGCGACCACCGCTTCTTTCAGTGCTCCCGCTGTTGCACCGACGCGGTGTGGGATGCGGTCGAGCCGGTCTCCAACATGGTAGAGGCCATGGGAGACGGCCTTGAGGTTCCGACAGAGCTCGTGCCGCGCTGCCCGCACTGCGGGGCAGAGGCGTTCCCCTGGGTTCGCGGCTACGGCAACTTCCTGCAGGGCGAACTCTACGAGGAGCAGTACCGCAAGGTGTCCGAATGGCTCGACGCGCACGCACGGCAGAGGATCCTCTTCCTCGAGCTGGGTGTGGGCCGCATGACGCCCGCGTTTATCCAGGAGCCGTTCTGGGCCCTCACAGCGCAGTTACCGCAGGCCAGCTACATCGCCGTAAACAACAAGACGCAGTTTCTCCCCCGCGCGATCGAGGATCGGGGGCTCGCCGTTCGCGCCGACATCGCCGACGTGCTTGCCGACGTGCGCAAGACGCTGGGGAGGTAGCGCATGGAGACGGCGAAAGCAGTTCGCATAGGCAGGGCGCTAGCCGAAGCGGATCTTGTCATCATCGGCGCTAGCAACGGACTCGACATGGCGGAGGGGCTCAACCTTTTCTGCGCCGATGCTCATTTCCAAGAGGCGTACGGGGACCTCGCCCAGGCAGACGGCATCGGCTGCATACTGCAGGGGCTCGCTTCCCCGGATGCCAGCGTGCGACGCCGATGGGCCGAGCGGTTCCATCAAAAGGAGTATCTCGAATATGAGCCCGGCTCGCTCATGAACGGGCTGCGGCGTCTTACGGAGCACGCCGACACCTTCGTGGTCACATGCAACATCGACGGGCACTTCGCGCGCGCCGGGTTCGACGAGAACCGCGTGCTCGAGACGGAGGGGGGCATACGCACGTCGATCGACGAGCGGCGTCTCGCCCATCCAGACGCCCTCGCCACGGCCCAGCTCGAGGAGCTCGAGCGCCTTGTGCAAGCCCATCGCAACGGCAGGGTCGCCATCCTCGAACTTGGCGTGGGACTGCGCAACGGCATCATAAAGCACATGCTCGCCCAGATCGCGAACGTCTGCGAGCACGCCACCTACATCGTGTTCAACTACAGCCAGGCTATGGCGCCCGATGCATCGTGCGAGACGATTCTCGTTGACGGCGATATGGCCCCGGCTTTCGAGGAGATTGCCCAATGCCGTCTCTAGAGAGGGAAGCGTATAGGCTTCGAAGCCTTATCGACGATGCCGACGCCATCATCGTCGGCATCGGCTCGGGCATGTCAAGCGCCGCCGGGTTCAACCATTACAACCGCGCAGGCATGGCGCGCGCCGGAATGACGGACTGGCAGCAAGCCTTTGGCTTCAAGAGCCTTTTCGACGGCTTCTACCACCTCTACCCCAGCCTCGAGCAGCGATGGGCATACTATGCGCGATACATCGACTTCATGCT
>NZ_CZAQ01000035.1 GCF_001404695.1 Collinsella aerofaciens
TCCCCGGGGCGGCGGGGTATTTCCTCCGCGCGCAGTTTCGCAGCGCAGCGAGAATGTTTGAGCACGGAGGAATTACCCCGCCGCCCCGGGGAACCCTCCGTCAGTGGCCAAGCCTACTCGAGCTCAAACGCACCCGTATACAGCTGGTAGTAATACCCGCGCTTGGCAATCAGCTCGTCATGGTTGCCGCGCTCGATGATGCGGCCGTGGTCCAGACAGATGATCGCGTCGGAGTTGCGCACGGTGGAGAGACGGTGCGCGATGACAAACGTCGTGCGGCCCTCCATGAGCTTGTCCATGCCCTCCTGCACGATGGCCTCGGTGCGGGTGTCGATGGAGCTCGTGGCCTCGTCCAGGATCATCGCCGGCGGATCGGCCACGGCGGCGCGCGCGATCGAAATCAGCTGGCGCTGGCCTTGCGACAGCTGGGCACCGTTGCCGGTAAGCATGGTGTCGTAGCCGTCGGGCAGGCGGGTGATAAAGTCGTCCGCGCCCGCGAGCTTTGCCGCCGCGATGCACTCCTCGTCGGTGGCGTCCAGGTTGCCGTAGCGGATGTTATCCATCACGGTGCCGGTGAACAGGTTCACGTCCTGCAGCACCACGCCTAGGCTTCGGCGCAGATCGGCCTTGCGGATCTTGTTGACGTTGATGCCGTCGTAGCGGATCTTGCCGTCGGCAATGTCGTAGAAGCGGTTGATGAGGTTGGTGATGGTCGTCTTACCGGCACCGGTGGCGCCGACAAAGGCCACCTTCTGGCCCGGCTTGGCAAACACGGACACGCCGTGCAGCACCTCGTGGTCGGGCGTGTAGCCAAAGTCCACGTTGTCCATGACCAGATCGCCACGCAGCGGCACATATTCGATCTCGCCGGTCGCGCGGTGCGGATGCTTCCACGCCCACATGCCGGTGTGGTGGTCGGCCTCCTCGAGCTGCCAGGTGTCGGGGTTGACCTGCGCGTTGACAAGCGTCACGTAGCCCTCGTCGGCCTCGGGCTCCTCGTCGATGAGCTCAAAGATGCGGTCGGCGCCGGCGAGGCCCATGACCACGGCGTTGATCTGCTGCGAGATCTGGCCGATCTGTCCGCAGAACTGCTTGGTCATGTTGAGGAACGGCACCACGACGGCGATGGACAGCGCCATGCCCGAGATACTCAGGTTGGGCACGCCCAGCGCCAGGAAAATGCCGCCGGCAAGGGCCACCAGCACATAGAGCAGGTTGCCCAGGTTCATAAGGATGGGCATGAGGATGTTGGCGTACATGTTGGCCTTCTGCGAGACCTCGAAGAGCTTTTCGTTGCGCTCGTCAAAATCGGCTTCGGCGGCAGACTCGTGGCAGAATGCCTTGACGACCTTCTGACCGTTCATGACTTCCTCGATATGGCCCTCGACCACGCCGAGCTCGGTCTGCTGTGCAATGAAGAAGCGCGCGGAGTTGGAGCCGAGCAGCTTGGTCATAAAGGTCATAAAAGCGACGCCGGCGATGATGACCAGGCACATCCACACGCTGTAGTACAGCATGATAAAGAATACCGTGACGATGATGATGATCGTCATGAGCAGGTTGGGCAGCGACTGGCTGATCATCTGACGCAGCGTGTCGATGTCGTTGGTGTAGTGGCTCATGATATCGCCGCGCTGGTGCGTGTCGAAGTAGCGGATCGGCAGGTCCTGCATGCGGTTGAACATCATCTCGCGCAGCTTCTCGAGCGAGCCCTGCGTGACGATAGCCATGGCGCGGTTCCAGAAGAGCGAGGACAGGACGCCGACGCCGTAGATGCAGGCGAGGGTGGTCACGAGCTGCAGAATCTTGGGCTGTGCGGCTTCCCAATCGCCCGACTGCCACGATTCGCTAATAATCTGCAGGGCGCTCTGCAGGAAGGTCGCGCCGATGGAGTTGATGATGGCGCAAAGCACCACGCCGGCGACGACAAGGGGCAAAAGCACGGGATAGAAGCCAAAGAGCGTCTTGATGAGGCGCGACATGGTGCCGCCCTTGCGGTTGAGCGCGCGCTCGGCGGTCGTTGCCTTACTCATGTGCCTCGCCTCCTTCCTGGGTCTGAGCTTGTGTTGCGGTCATGTCGGTGTTGTCTGCCGCCGTGTTCGCGTCGCCAGAGACGTCGTCGGCGTCTTGCGTACCTTCGGCAGACATCTTGTTTTGCGAGGTAAAGGTCTCGCGGTAGATCTCGCTTGTCTTAAGCAGCTCGTCATGGTTGCCGATCTGTGCGATGCGGCCGCCCTCCATGACAATGATGCGGTCTGCGTCCTGCACGGAGCTGATGCGCTGGGCGATGATGAGCTTGGTCGTGTTGGGCAGATAGCTTGCCAGGCCTGCGCGAATCTTGGCGTCAGTCTTGGTGTCGACGGCGCTGGTGGAGTCGTCCAGGATCAAGATCTTGGGGCGACGCAACAGGGCGCGTGCAATGCACAGGCGCTGCTTCTGACCGCCCGAAACATTAGAGCCGCCCTGTTCGATCCAGGTGTCGTAGCCCTTGGGGAAACCGTCGACAAATTCGTCGGCGCAGGCCAGATGCGCTGCCTCGCGGACTTCCTCGTCGGTGGCGTTCGGGTCGCCCCAACGCAGGTTCTCGGCGATGGTGCCGCTAAACAGCACGTTTTTCTGCAGCACCATGGCGACCTGGTGACGCAGCGTGTCCAGGTCGTAGTCGCGCACGTCCATGCCGCCCACGCGCACGGTGCCTTCGGTGGCGTCGTACAGGCGGGCGATGAGGTTGACGAGCGTGGACTTGGCCGAGCCGGTGCCGCCGATGATGCCGATGGTCTCGCCGCTCTTAATGTGCAGGTCGATGTCATCGAGCGCCTGGCGCTTCGCATGCTTGGAATACTTAAAGCTCACGTGGTCAAAGTCGATGGAACCGTCGGCAACCTCGAGCACGGGCTCGGCAGGATCGGCGATCGTGGGCTCGGCGGCCAGCACCTCGGCAATGCGGTGTGCCGATTCGTCGGCCATGGTCACCATGACAAAGATCATCGACAGCTGCATCAGGCTCATGAGAATCTGGAAACCATAGGTAAAGGTCGAGGAGAGCTGGCCCACGTCGAATAGCGTGCCCTGGCTCGTGATGATGAGCTTGGAGCCCAGATAGATGATGACGACAAACGCGCCGTTGACGCAGATGTTCATCATGGGGTTGTTAAAGGCGAGCAGCTTCTCGGCGCGGGTGAAGTCCATCTGGACGTCGCGCGCGGCGGTCGCGAACTTCTCCTTCTCAAAGTCTTCGCGCACATAGCTCTTGACCACGCGCATGCCGGTGACGTTTTCCTCGACGGACTCGTTAAGGGCATCGTACTTGTGGAACACGCGCGAGAAGATGGGGCGCACCTTAAAGATGATAAAGAACAGTCCAAAGCCCAGCAGCGGAATGATGACCAGGTAGACCATGGCGACGCTGCCGCCCATGATAAACGCCATGGTAAAGGCGAAGATCAATACCAGCGGCGCGCGCACGGCGATACGGATGATCATCATAAAGGCCTGCTGCACGTTGTTGATATCGGTGGTCAGGCGCGTGACGAGCGAGGAGCTCGAGAACTCATCGATGTTGGCAAAGCTGAACGTCTGGATCTTGTAGAACAGGTCGTGACGCAGGTTCTTGGCGAACCCGCAGCTCGCATGGCTGCAGGTGACGCCGGCCGCGGCGCCAAAAGCAAGCGACGTCAGCGCGATGAGCACCAAAAAGCCTGCGGTGGGAAGCATCTCGGCTACGGTGGCGCCGTCTTTGATGGCGTCGATCAGGTTGGCGGTGATAAATGGAATCAGCATCTCGCAGAGCACCTCGCCAAGCACGAGCAACGGCGTGGCAACGGTGACTTTCATATAGTCGCGGATGCTTCCCATGAGGGTTTTAATCATCCAGTTCCTCCCAGGTTACGCGGATTTTATCGAGCATTTCGGCGAGGTCCTCGCGCTCGTCGTGGGTGAGCGCGCTAAAGGCCCGTTCTCTAAAGCGGATGCGGGCCGCCTGGTCGATGCGGGCGTTTTCCCGGCCGGTTTCGGTCAGGCGAATGGTGAGCTGCCGTCGATCCTTGGGGTTACGGCTGCGCTCGATGAGGCCGTTGAGCTCGAGCTTGGACAGGATCTCGGAAAGCGATCCCGGCTTGAGGTCAAAGTGCATGCCGAGTTCCTGCTGCGACATCTCGCCGCCGGGCTGCTTGGCCAGCAGGCAGATAATGGGCGCCTTGCCGGACACGCCTCCGCCATGAAAATGCATGTAATGGCCGCAAAAGCCCAGATTATTGAGGATGCGCTTGGCAAGCTTGTCTTCGGCGCTGACCGCTTCGGGTACATCCGCCGGCTGTAACGGGTCGCCGCCGGGCTCGTGCGAACAAAGGTTAAGAGGTTCATCGCACATGAATTAGTGTTGCTCCTTTCTTTAGTTAGGTAGTGGAATTGTTTTGTGCCTAACCAATCTAGGAGCATGAGAAATGAATGTCAAGGTACCAAACTAGCCGTTACGCGGTTTTACCAAACCGCGTAACGGCTCGACGCTGCAAACCCGCCAGAGCGGCAATCTGCCTTTCAACTTCGGCGGCATGACCAGAAGGTCAATGCCGCCTTGTTTCAAGGCACCTTGCTCGCTCTGGCGGGTTTTCGCTGACTTCGCCAAAACATCGGCGTTGCCCGACTAGTCGTTTTGGCACTTGGGGACGTTCCTTAAGTGCCGGCACTTGGGGACACTCCTTGTGTCGACTAGTCATTTAAGAACGTCCCCAATGACTATCCTTCCCGTAACCTTTCCGCAACAATTTGCCCTTCGCGCCGCTCGCCTCCGCTCGCAACGTCCCCTGCGCTACACTTAGTCGCACTGTGGCGCTGCGCGCCGCGCCCGACCCAAGGGGGACACTCATGAAGAATACTCAGCTGCTGCTGATTAACGATATGTGCGGCTACGGCAAGGTCGCGCTTTCCGCCATGCTGCCGGTGCTGTCGCACATGGGCTACCGTATCCATAACCTGCCGACGGCGCTCGTTTCCGACACGCTCAACTATCCCAAGTTCTACATCCACGACACCACCGAGTACGTGCGCCAAAGCCTCGCTATCTGGGAGGAGCTCGGCTTTGAGTTCGACGCCATCTCGACCGGCTTTATCGTGACCGAGGAAGAGACACGCATCATCTCGGACTTTTGCCACCGCCGTGCGCAAAAGGGTACCAAGGTGTTCGTCGACCCCATCATGGGCGACAACGGCAAGCTCTATGCGGGCGTGCCCGAGTCCACGATTGGCCTTATGCGGCACCTGCTGGAGTGCGCCGATTACGCGGTTCCCAACTACACCGAGGCCTGTCTGCTCACCGATACACCTATTGCAGAGCAAATTACGCCCGATGAGGCCCGCGCCCTTGTGGACGCCGTGCGCGAGCTGGGTGCCAAGTCGGTGGTCATTACGAGCGCCGTAGTCAATGGCACGAACGCGGTTATCGGTTACGACCGTGTAGCGGGGGAGTACTTTACGATTCCCTTTGAGCTCATTCCGGTGTATTTCCCCGGTACGGGCGATACGTTCTCGGCTGTGTTGATGGGTCGCGTGATGAGCGGCTGGACGCTTCGGCGCGCCACGGCCGATGCCATGCGTGTGGTGGCTGAGCTTATCGAGCGCAATGCCGACCAAGAGGACAAGTCGGCCGGCCTTCCCATCGAGGCCTGCCTGGATGTGATTGACCATGAGTAACGCTGGCGAGAATGGCATCAAGCCTGCGGGCGAGAACAAGCCGCTCGGCGCTCCGCGTGGCAAGCGTCCGCGTATTCGCGTGAGCTGCGTGGACCAGCTGGGTGCGTGCCGCTGCCACCATGGTCACAAGCCGGGCGACGTCTTTGACTTCGACCGAGATCGCGGCAAGATGTGCTCCATGGCCTGCCACGTGGGCTTTCCCTATATCGATATCCTGCGCTATGGCGGAACCGTGCCCGGCAACGAGCCTGGCACGGCAAAGTTCTGCTGCCCCGAGGTCGATACGCTGAACGTTTGGCTTGCCGAGATCGTCGACGAATAGCCGGATGCGACAAAGGGGCGGTCCCTTTGTCGCATCCGCCGATGGTGCCCCTTCTTTTTTGCCTATAATCCTAAATCTCTGCATTTCATCCGATATTAGGTTCTAAAAACTCTGCATTTCATCGATAATCAAGCATATAAACTTTGCATTTCATTTGATGACACTGAGGGGAGAGCCTATGCTGCGTAGGAAAATAGCGGCAGAGCTGGAGCGTTGGCTGAAGTCTGCCGAGCAAAAGGCCTTATTCATTACGGGTTCTCGCCAGATCGGCAAAAGCTATTCGATTCGCGCATTTGGCAAAGCCAGCCATGCAACCTACATCGAGCTCAACCTCATGGAAAACCGCCAGGCAAAAGATGCTCTTCTCGAGGCGCGAGATGCCGATGATTTCATCAGCAGGGTGACGCTTCTTTCGGGAAAGCCGATGGTGCCAGGCAAAACGCTCGTGTTTATCGATGAGGTCCAAGAGGCCCCCGACATCATGACGATGGCAAAGTTCCTTGTTGAGGACGGGAGGTGTCGCTGGGCGTTTTCGGGGTCAATGCTCGGGACCCAGTTCAAGGGCGTTAGGTCCTATCCCGTGGGATATGTTCACGAGCTTAGGATGTTCCCGCTCGATTTTGAGGAGTTTTGCTGGGCGATCGGGGTGAGCGAGGGAGCTCGCCAAACGATACGCGACGCGTGTATCAGCGAGAAGCCCATTCCTGATTACATTCACGACGCGATGATGGCAAACTTCAGGACCTATACCGTTGTCGGCGGAATGCCGGAGGTCGTGCAGCGTTTCCTTGACACGCAGGGCGACCTTGCCTCTGTTCGTCAGCTACAGTCAGAGCTCAACGAACAGTACCGGCGGGATATCTCCAAGTATGCAAGCGGGCGAGCCCTTCAGGTGCAGAGCATTTACGATCAGCTCCCTATTATGCTCGAGGGCGAAAACAAACGCTTCGTGCTCAATTCCATTGACCCCAAGGCGCATTACGACAAGTACCAGCGAGATTTTGTCTGGCTTGTCGATGCCGGCGTTGCTCTCAAGGCCGATATCGTAACCGAGCCAAAATCGCCCCTGCTCAAGACGGCGCGACCATCGCAGTTCAAGCTATATCAATCGGATACGGGCATGTTGATGGCGCGCTACCCCGTTGGAGTCGCCCAGGCGGCGTATCTTGATAGCAAGGAGCCCAATCTGGGCGGCATTTACGAAAACGTGGTGGCTCAGCAGCTGGCTGCCCAAAATCGCCAGCTTTACTACTATCAGACAAAAAAGCGCGGCGAAGTGGACTTTGTGGTCGACGGACCGGATGGGACGGCTGTCCCGATCGAGGTTAAATCGGGCTCCTATTACCACGCGCACGCTGCGCTCGGTCATGTGCTTGATACGGCCGAATATGGCGTAAGGCTCGGGATTGTTTTCTCGAGAGGCAACGTTGAGCGCAACGGAGCTGTTCTTTATTTGCCGCTATATGCGACCTGGGTCCTTTCGGATGTTTTGGGCGACTCCCGTGCCGAGGGGATAAAGCTGGAGGTCAAGCCGGTCTAGGGCCAGTCCCGAATGTGACAAAGGGGCAGTCTCTTGGTCGTATCGAGTTCCACTGCCCGAGAAAATGGGCGTGGATTTTCTCCCGTTTAGAGCGCACTTGAACGCTCAAAGTGGGAGGTTTTCCACGCTCGATCTGTATACGAGAGAAAATCCACGCTCGATGTATACCGATGACGCGGTTCGCGCGGTTTGTGCGCCCGCGAACCTACATCTGCTCGAGCATGGCAGTGCAACCGTCGAGCACGTCGCGGTAGGTGGCATCGAAGTTACCGGTGTACCAGGGATCGGCCACGTCGCCGGGGCGCTCGGTCCAATCGAGCAAGCGCGTAATTTTGCCGTCGGGGTCGTTGCCAAAGATGCGACGCAGGCCACGCGCGTTCTCAGCATCCATATAAACAATGTGATCCCAGTTGCCATACTCTGTGCGACGCACCTGGCGGGCACGGTGCGCAACGACGGGAATCCCGACCTCGCGTAGCTTGGCAACGGTACCGTGATGTGGCGGGTTGCCGATCTCCTCGGTCGAGGTCGCGGCGGAATCAATGACAAACTCGCCCGCGCGCCCGGCGCGGTGCACCAGCTCGGTAAACACCGATTCAGCCATCGTCGAGCGGCAGATATTTCCATGACAGATAAACAGTACACGTTGCATATGCGGTTTCCTTTCGATCGCCATCATCGAGCTCGAGTATCGCATCTACGCCTATGCCCTCGCCCGCCTGCGCTCCCAGCGAGCCAACTTGATCGTCACCAGCGTGAGCATCCAGGCCACAAGCGAGAACGCGGCGCCCACTGCGCCCACGTACGCAATGCCAATGCTGCTTACCACGGCGCCGCCCACTGCGGTGCCAAACGAGATACCGACGTTAAACGCCATGGGCTCAACCGAACTTGCGAGTACCATCGACTTGGGATGGCGGCTGCGCGCCACGTCCATAAAGTGTGTGATGCACGACACCGAGAACAGGTACATGAGCAGCGCCAAGCTAAAGACAAAGGCCAGCGCGAGTGGCATAGTGCCGCCCACAGCGAACAGCCCGAGTAACGCCGCAGCCTGCAGCACAAACGTCACAAGCAGCGCCTTCATGCCAAAGCGCGCATCGATCCATCCGCCCAGGATGTTCGAGATCAGGCAGAACACGCCATAGGCCATAAGCGTGGTGCTCGCCTGGACAGTGCCCATACCCAGCACCTGCTCCAGATAGGGCGTCACGTAGCCGTAGAATACATAGACCGAGCCCACACCAAACAAGAAGATGAGCATGCCGGTGATGATGCTCGGCTCGCGTAGCAGACCCGCCTGCTCGCGAAAGGTGGCAGGCTCGTCGGTTTGCCCAGCGCGCGGCATAAACATCACGAGCGCTCCGCAGATCAAAACGGCAAAGGCCAGCGTGCCGTACATGGCCACGTGCCAATCGAGCGTGTCGGCCACAAACTTGCCAATCGAGGTCACAAAGACCATTGCCACGGAAAACGCACCATATACCACCGAGATGGCAAGCGAAGTTTGCTGCGGGGACAGCAGCTCGGGGATGTACGTCACGCCCACGGCGAGCAGTGCGCCCGAGACGGAACCCAGGATGATGCGCGAGATAAAGAGCACCTGGAAGTTGGGCGCCAGTGCCATGACCAGGTTGCCGAGCACAAAGACGATGCTATAGCACACGAGCAGCTGGTATCGGCGAAAACGCCCCGTGCTGAGCGCGAGCACCGGCGTCGCGATAGCGTAGACAAGCGCAAACACGCTGATGAGCTGGCCCGCAGTGGCAAGCGATATGCCGAGTTCCGTCGCCAAGTCACTTTCGATGCCGATGACCACGAACTCCGAGCAGCCGAGCGAGAAGCCCAGCAGCACGAGCAGCGCCAGGCAGAGCTTGGTGCGCGCGGGGGAGAGCGCGGCGGCGGTTGACTTACTTTTAGGCGTGGTTGCGGCGGTCAAGGTTGTCACTCCAATGTCGCATGAATAAGCGGGATTCAATCCCTGCAACTCTAACAGAATGTGTCAGGTGCCTGCCCCCTTTGTCGCAGGCTGCGCTTGCCTGTATAGTCGCAATACAGGCGAAGATGGTCTCAGGTACATCGCGGGCGACAGGAGATCCCATGGGTATGCACACGACAAAGGTTGCAGTGGGCGAGGGCAAGTTTGCGCTCGAGGCCCAGCTGACGGTGACACCGCGAGGCATGGCGGTCTACGCCTGCTCGCCGGAATTTGCGCACCTGGGCGCCACGGCACAGGCCATTCCGCGTCCCGAGCCCGGCCGTACGGCGACGGTGAGCATCCTGGCCGTTCCGTGCCATCGAGACGAGATCCCGGCGCACGATATCGCGGCGGCGCTGGCCACGCGCTTTAGTGTGCCGGTAGTTGCAAGCACAGGTTTTCATGTCGAGCAGGCGAGCACGGATGACCTGCAGCGCGTGCTCGATACCACCAAGGAGCTCATCGCCGCGCTCGAGGAAGCTGCCGCCCGCATTCTGCGCGCCGGCTGGGATGAGGGCGGCGCGGGTGCCGAGGTCGTGGCGGTCGATGCCGCGACCGGCGAGGCGCTCGGCCCCGTCGATCGCATCGAGGCCCATGCCGGTGAGGGCATCCTGCATCAGGCATTTCTGACGCTTCTGGTCGAGGGACAGGGCGAAGACGCGCGCCTGCTGCTCTGCCGCCGCAGCCCGCTCAAGCGCCTGTGGGGCGGCGTGCTGGCCGACGGCTGCGCCGGGCATCCGCTCCCTGGGGAAGACGTCGCCGTCGCGACGGCGCGTCGCATCAACGAAGAGCTCGGCATCACGCGCGCATCCGACCAGCTCAAGCACCTCGGTCACGTGACCTACCGCGAGGACCACGGCGACGGTCGCTGCGAGTGCGAATGGTGCGAGGTCTACCTTGTTCATGTTGAGCCGGGCGAGCTGCATATCAACCAAGAGGAGATCTCGGAAGTGCGCCGCGTGGCCCCGTCCGAGCTCAAAGGCTACCTGCAGGGTCACCCTGAGCAGCTGGCCCCCTGGCTCCGCGAGGCTCTGGAGGTCCCCTCCATCCGCGCAGCCCTCGCTATGTGAAAAAAGACAGTTCCTTTGCCATATCCAAACCGTCACAGCATTCGATGAAAATCTCGAAATCGAGGAAAAGCGTCGAATGTTGTGACGGTTTTTGTCCAGGGGATCGCTTCTCATCCAAAAATCCCGCTTGACTGTATTGCCGCAACACAGCGCAACGTAAGGGGTGTCCGATAACGGGCGCCCCTTTTTAAGTGGCAACGTGGCTGCGAATCCGGAGCGCCCCCAACAAGAAAGGTGGGGAGATGGAAGCGGAAAAGAAGGCGTTTAAGATCACCAAGCGTGAAATTGGCTTTGTGCTGGGTATCGTTGTCTTTTTGCTGGTGAAGTTTCTTCCTTTGGCGGAGCTGAGCTCGACGGTCGAGCTCACGGTCGGCGGTCAGACCTGTCTGGCACTGACGCTCGCCACGGTGGTGTTCTGGGCATGTGGCGTGGCACAGCCGGGCTTTGTGGGCCTGCTCTACTGCGCGCTGCTCGTCCTGTTTAAGGTGTGCGTGGACGACACGGGCGCCGCGAGCATCTCGGCGACGGTCGCCTCCACGTTTAGCTCGTGGACTAAGGCCACCATGTGGCTCGTCATCGGCGCCTACCTCATCGCCAGCGCGGTCAAGGAGTCGGGCCTGGGCGAGCGCATCGCCTATGCGTTCATGCTCAAGTTCGTGCGCGATGCCAAGTCGCTCATCATCTCGATTTTCGCGCTCACCTTTGTGCTGTCGCTGCTGATCCCGCATCCGTTCCCCCGTGCCTTTCTCATCCTCGCCGTCGTCTCGGTAATCGCCGAGTCCGCCGGCTACGGTGACGACGACCGCGGCAAGCTCGGCTTCCTCGTGTTTGCCGCTGCCGCCCCGGGCTCCATGTTCTTCCTGACGGGCGACTCCACGCTCAACCCGCTCGTTGCGCAGTACAGCGCCGAGGCCGGCGGCATGAGCCCGTCCTTTGTCGACTGGTTCCTGTACATGAGCGTGCCTATGCTGGTCGCGCTGCTGTGCACCCTGTTCCTGGGTCTCTTCCTCTTTAAGCCCAGCAAGGAACTCGTCTACGATCGCGAGCAGATCGTGGCCAAGCAGGCTGCGCTCGGCAAGCTCTCCGTCAAGGAGATCCGCACCATCGTGTGGCTTGTCATCGCCATCGCGCTGTGGCTCACCGTCTCGGGCGATTACATCGGCTGGGTGACACTTGCCATCGGCGTCGCGCTCGCCATGCCCATCATCGGTGAGGTCCTCACTCCCGCCAGCTGGAACGCTGTCGACATCAAGTCTCTCATGTTCCTGACGGCCGCCATGGCCGTGGGCTCTGTGGGCGGTGCCACCGGCATGAACGCCTGGATCGCCGATGTCGTGCTTCCCAGCTCCGTGCCCGAGAACATCTTCCTGTTCGCCCTGCTTGTCGCCGCGCTCTCCATGATCATCCACATGTTCATGGGCTCGGTCATGGCCGTGCTCGGCGTGTGCGTGCCGGCGTTCATCAGCTTCGCGGCTGGCTCCAGCGTGAGCCCGCTCGCCGTGGCACTCATCGTCTTCACGTCCATCAACATCCACTTCATTCTGCCGTTCCATAACCTGCCGATCCTTATCGGCGAGGGCAAGGACGCCGGCGGCTACACCTCCAAAGAGGCCATGCGCATGGGCATTCCCCTCACCGCGGTCGTCTTTATCGTCGTACTGGTCGAGGCCGCCTGGTTCCACCTCTTTGGCCTGATGTAAGCGGTCGAGCGCTTGGGCTGTAAGCAGCCGAACGCTTGAGCCGCGAGTGGCCGGGCGCTCCATCCATGAGCGCCGCGGCCCCGCTACGTTACCCAGCCCGGCGGCATGCCGTCGCCGGGCACTCTCCCGAAAGGAGCACTCCCATGTCCACCACCGATGCTTCCCAGATCCACGACCTGCGTTCTGCACTCGACTTTTTGCGCGAGATGCCGGGCCAGCTGCTCGAGACCGACACCCAGGTCGATCCGGACGCCGAGGTCTCGGGTGTCTATCGCCACGTCGGTGCCGGCGGCACCGTTATGCGTCCGACCAAAGAGGGTCCGGCGATGGTCTTCAACAACGTCAAGGGCTTTGACGATGCCAAGGTCTGCATCGGCATGCTTGCCAGCCGCAAGCGCGTTGCCGCCCTGCTCGACCTGGACGAGGAGCACCTGGGCCTCGAGATCGGCAAGCGCTTCGAGAACCTGATCGCGCCCGAGCAGATCGCCGAGGGCGCGCACGTCGACTGCCAGGAGGTCGTGTACAAGGCGACCGACGAGGGCTTTGACCTGCGCAAGATCGTTCCCGCCCCCACCAACACGCCCGTCGACGGCGGCCCCTACATCACCATGGGTCTCGCCTATGGTACGAGCCCCGACGGCTCCCAGTCCGACGTGACCATCCACCGCTTCTCCTGCGTCGACAAGGACAAGCTCGCCATGTGGATTACCCCGGGCAGCCGTCACCTGGGCGCGTTCTTTGACGAGTGCTGCCAGCGCGGCGAGGACATGCCCATCTCCATCTCCATCGGCCTGGACCCCGCCGTGTACATGTGCTGCGGCTTCGAGGCTCCTACCACGCCGCTTGGCTTCAACGAGCTGCAGATCGCCGGTGCCCTGCGCGGCCACGCCGTCGAGCTTGCCGACTGCGTCACCGTTCCGCAGAAGTGCATCGCCAATGCCGAGTACGTGCTCGAGGGCTACCTCATGCACGACGAGACCATCAACGAGGACGTCAACGGCCACGGCTACGCCATGCCCGAGTTCCCCGGCTACACCGGTGGCGCCAAGGTCTGCCCGGTGATCAAGATCACCGCCGTCACCACGCGCGTCAATCCCATCATGGAGAGCTGTATCGGTCCTTCGCACGAGCACGTTTCCATGGCGGGCATCCCTACCGAGGCTTCCATCTACAAGATGGTCGAGACCGCCATCCCGGGCCGCCTGCTCAATGTTCACGCTGCCCCCTGCGGCGGCGGCAAGTTCGTTGCCATCATGCAATTCAAGAAGTCGAGCAAAAATGACGAGGGCCGTCAGCGCAACGCCGCCATGCTCGCCTTCTCGGCATTCTCCGAGCTCAAGCACGTCATCCTTGTTGACGAGGATGTCGATATCTTCGATATGAGCGACGTGATGTGGGCCATGACCACGCGCTTCCAGGCCGACGTCGACCTCATCACCATCCCCGGCTGCCACTGCCACGTGCTCGACCCGTCCAACGATCCCGCGTTCGACCCCACGATCCGCGAGCATGGCATCGCCTGCAAGGCCATCTTCGACTGCACGGTTCCGTTCGACCTCAAGAAGAATTTCATTCGCTCGCAGTTCATGGAGATCGACACAGACAAGTGGGCCAAGGAGATTGCTTTCTAGTAAGTAGCCCTACCAAGTAGTTAAGGAGCCGTCATGCCTGAGTCTTCTGTCCGTCCCCGTCGCATTGTCGTTGGCGTGTCTGGCGCCAGCGGTGCCGCGCTGGGTCTTGAGTGCCTCAAATGCCTGCGCCAGGCAGGTGCCGAGTCGGCGCTTGTCGTCACGCGCGGGGGAGAGATCACCATCGAGCAGGAGCTCGGCATGACGCTCGACGAGTTTGCCACGCATGCCGATGTGGTCTACGACAACAAGAACATCGGCGCCGCCATCGCAAGCGGCACCTATCCGGTCGACGGCATGATCGTGGCCCCGTGCTCCATGAAGACGCTCGCCGGCATCGCGAGCGGCTACAGCGACAATCTGTTGCTGCGTGCGGCCGACGTGCAGATGAAAGAGCAGCGCCGCCTGGTGCTCATGGTGCGCGAGACGCCCTTCAGCGCCATTCATGTCGACAACATGGCGCGCCTTGCGCGCGTACCGGGCGTCATGCTCATGCCGCCCATGCTCACGTTTTACAACGGCCCCGCCACGCTCGATGACGCGGTGCACCACATCGCCGCCAAGGCGCTCGAGGCCGTCGGCGTGTCATGCGCAAACTATAAGCGCTGGTCATAGGCGTCTTTAGGGTAGGATACGAGTAGTGTTTGAGCCCGCTGCCCCTGTGGGCGGCGGGCTTTGTGCGCAAAAAGGATGTGTCGGGAGGACCTATGCAGACGGGCATGTATGCGATTAGCGAGATGGCGAGTTTGTTTAACGTTTCGCGCCAAACGCTCATCTACTACGACAAGACCGGCCTGTTTAAGCCCGCCGTGGTTAACGAAAAAGGCTACCGTTTCTATTCGCCCACGCAGATCCCGCTCATGCGTCTGATCTGCATGCTGCGCGACCTAGGGCTCGAACTCGATGAGATCGACCGCCTAGCCTCGACGTTCGACATTAGCGAGATGACCGACCACCTGCGCTCGCGGGTGCAGGCGCTCGACGAGCAGATTGCCGGGCTCAAAGCCGAGCGTGCGAGCGTGCAGGAGCGTCTGAGCTTTTACGACGAGGCAGTTTACTGGCGCGAGCGCGAGGGCAAGCCGGAGCTCAAGCAGTTCGAGCGCCGCTTCGTGGTCTTTGAGGAGTTTCCAGGCGATATCGAGCGCGGCCGCTCGATGCTTCACCCCACGCTCATGCGGGCCATCCTGCGCATGCGTGCGTTGACGGGCACGCGCCCTATGCGCGGCTGGGGTGCCATGCTGCGTCGTGAGGCGCTGCATTCCGACGACCCTATCGCCGGCGCGGGCTCCTTTGCCGTGCTGCCGCGCGGTGTCGAGGAACTGCTGCCGAGCGATCCCGCCGAGCTGGCAGAGATCGGCATCGAAGTGCTGCCCGAGGGCACATACCTGTGCATGAGCCGCTGGGGTATGCCGTACGAGCCCGAGGGCATCCGCGCCATCGTTGCCTGCATGGACGAGCACGCGCTCCAGCCCGTTGGCAACGCTTTCGACTTTTGCTACCTCGATACCACGAGCTACGACGAGTCCCACCAAGAGGACTTTTGCTGCATCCAAATCCCCGTTACCCTCCAGATGTGACAAAGGGACAGTCCCTTTGTCACATTCGCGGCATGGCTGCTGCCCAAACCGTCACAACATTTGATGAAAATCTCGAAAACGAGGAAAAGCGTCGAATGTTGTGACGCTTTTCCTGTCTGTGCCGGCGAGCTCCCGTGCCATCTGGGGGTATAAGGCTGGCAAGTGTTTATTTGCGAGGCTTAAGGGGCGCCCCGTATGGATATCGATAACTTTGAATGGTGGTATAGCGAGGGCGAGGCTCCGGACGAGGAGTGGGACGAGCCCGCGCCGCGTGACGTGTCGAGCGACGAGGACGAGGCCGGCAACGATGCTGCTGTCGAGCCTGACGCCGCCTCCGATGCCGCCGAGCCCCTGACCTTTGAGCAGGCTTGGGCCCAAGCCGAGGCCGATGAAGCTAAGGCCGATGCCACGGCCACACTCGGTGAGCCGGCGGACATGTCCATCTCGCCGGCCAAGATCCCGCAGCCGCGCCATAACATCGACCCCGGCAGTACGGCATCCTTCAGCATTCTCGACGTGCCCTCGCAGGGTGCCCAAGCACCCGCGCCCACACGTCGCCCCGACCTGGCTCGCGAGGAGGACGCGGGCCGTCGCTCTCCGCTTGGCCCCATCCTTATCGCCTTTATGGCCGGCGTTATCGCATGCTCGGTAATTGGAAACGTCTGGAGCCATGTTGAACAACAGCGCAAAGACGCCGCCAAGGTCGAGATGTCCGTCGAACAATCGCTCAGCCGCACGCGCTCGGTGCATGTATCGGTCGAGGTCAAGGACGGCGCGACGTGGGACACCGCGCGCGGCGACAGCCAGATGCTCGTCCATATCGTGGGTCGCACGCTCAAGGGGCAAGCGATCGACGAGTACCAATACGTCAATTCCGAAGGTGACGGCATCGAACTCAAGCCCGGCGACTACGAGCTCACGGTCGATGAGCCGCCCGTCGCCACCGACGGCACGCGTTACCGTGCCTCAAAGCGCATGGTTCCGGTGAGTTTTAATTCACAGGCGCCCGATACGGTCGATAGCACGCCGCAGGGCGGGTTTGACCTTTACGCTATTGCTCAATAACTGCACCTGTCGCTCAACCCCGCCGCCAAGAGTGGGACAATAGCCCTCGACACCGTTGTTTACTATTGGAGGAAGTAGCATGTCCACCGTCACTACCATCAAGCGCGGCGGCCTCATCGCGGCCATCGATTCCATGGGCGCCCAGCTCACGAGCCTTGCCCTCAACGGCAACGAGTATCTGTGGCAGGGCGACCCGGCCTTTTGGGGCAAGCATGCGCCTATCCTGTTCCCCATCGTGGGATCGCTGCGCAACAACATGGCGACATCTGCGGCCGGCACCTGCGAGATGCCGCGCCACGGACTCGCTCGCATCGTCGAGCACAAGTTGGTCGAGGTCTCCGAGGACGGCTCGTCCGTCACCTACGAGATCACTGACACGCCCGAGTCGCTCAAGGCGTTCCCGTTCCACTTTAAGCTCAACATGACCTATGCCCTGACCGGCGACGCCACGCTCACGCAGACCTTTGCGGTCACCAACACCGGCGACGTGGGCCTGCCGTTCTCGGTGGGCGGCCACCCTGCGTTTAACGTGCCCGTCCCCGGTGCCGAGGACGAGACGTTCGAGGATTACGAGCTGGCGTTTACCGAGGCTTGGACTAACGAGGCCCCCATCATCACGCCCGACGGTCTTATGACGTTCGAGGGTAGCTACAAGGCTCCCGATAACTCGGACGTGCTGCCCATCACGCACCGCAGCTTCGATAACGACGCCATCATGTTCACCGATACCCCGGGCTCCACGCTCACGCTGCGCGGTCGCAAGTCGGGCCATGGCGTCAAGATCGACTTTGAGGGCTTTAAGTACATCGGCGTGTGGTCTGCCGCCAACGACGCCCCGTTTGTGGCGCTCGAGCCCTGGACCGGTCATACCACCATGGACACCGAGGACGATGTCTTTGAGCACAAGGTCAACACCATCACGCTGGCGCCGGGCGAGACGGACGTCCGCAGCTTTAGCGTCACCTTGCTCTAGAGGTTCCGCCGTTCTGACGAACGGCGGACCGGTCGACGCTGCGCGCCGCCCAGAGCGACAATTTGTCATTCAAAGGGCAAGGCATGACCAAAAGGTCTATGCCTTGCCTTTTTCATGCCAAGTGGTGCATGGGGGGGACAGGTTGCTTTGCGCCAATCGTCCTCGTGTGTCTATTAATTTTTCGCGCACATGCCGCGCTGCTGGTTGCGGGCGTATATCCTGTCTTATTGTCAGCAAAACGAAATTGGGAAGGCACCAGATGCAATCTCGACAACAGCGCGACATGCAGGCCCAGCCGGTATGCAGTCGTCGCATCTTCTTGGGTAGCGCTCTCGCTGCGAGCGCAACCGTTGTCGCCGGCGCGCTTGCCGGCTGCCAGCGTCCGTCCACACTCAAGGTGGTCCAGCCCACGACGGGCGGCGGTCGCGATGACCTGTCCGATTCCGTTATCGGCAAGGATAAGATCCGCATTGGCATGGAGGCGGCCTACGCCCCGTACAACTGGCAGGTTTCCGAGGCCAGCGAGTTCACCATTCCCATCGACAACGTGCAGGGCGCCTATGCCGACGGCTACGACGTGCAGATCGCCAAGATCGTCTGCAAAGCCCTCGGCGGCGAGCCTGTTGCCGTCAAGCAGAGCTTCTCGGGCCTTATCGATTCGCTTAACAACGGCCAGATCGACCTCATCATCGCCGGCATGAGCGCCACGCCCGAGCGCGAGGAGTCCGTCGGCTTTTCCAAGCCGTATTTTATCGGCTATTTTGGCCTGTTCGTAAAAGAGGGCTCGCCCTACCAAAACGCGACCAAGCTCAGCGACTTTAGCGGCGCCACGGTGCTCGGCCAAAAGGACACGATGCTCGACACCGTCATCGACGAGATTCCGGGCGTCGTCCACAAAAATCCGGTCGATTCGGTACCCACGGTGTTCTCGAACCTGCTGCAGGGCACTTGTGACGCCGTGACCTACAACACCGAAAACGAGAAGGGCTATATGGCCCAAAACCCGGGCATCGTGCCCATTCGCTTTGCGGAGGGCGAGGGCTTTAAGCAGGAGGTTACGACAAACGTCGGCTGCCGCAAGGGCTCGGACAAGCTGCTCAAACTTATCGATAAGACGCTCAAGGGCATCAGCCAGGAGGAGCGCGACCAGATGTGGGACGCGTGCCTCGACCGTCAGCCGGCATAGGGAGGCAGCATGAAAGCTATCAATCGTCTGGCCTCCTTTATCAAGGCCGACCACCGTTATGTGTATCTGGGCACGAGCGCTATCGCGGCGCTCGGTCTGGCGTTTAGCCAGCGCAACCCAACGCCGCTGAGCTTCTTGGCGCCCACGGGCGTGTTCCAGGATTGTCTCTGGGCGATTCTGTGGGCCTGGATCGTCGTATCGGTGGCAGCGCTCGTCACCAAGCTTATGCACTGGAACGACTATCGCGAAACGTCGCCGTTCGCATCCGAGCGTTGCCGTCGCGGCGCGCGCCTGGGCAGCTATGTCGTGGTTGCCATCGCGGCGATCTTCTTTATCGACCGCTGCGTCATGTCGTTTGTCGACCTGGTGCAGGTGAGCATTGTCTCGGACTCCAATCCCAGCGACTTTCTGTCGAGCTTGGTCTACATGACCTACAAGAGCGGCGACTTCTTTATCCGCGGTATCGAGATCACCATCGCGCTTGCCACCTTCGGCACCGTCATCGCCTTCTTCTTGGCGCTGCTCTTTGTGTTCTTGCGCACCCAGACCTTCGATCGCGTCGACAACGACCTGGTGCGCTTCTTTAAGAGCATTGGCCGAGGCTTTGCGACCGTCTATTCCACCGTCGTGCGCGGCACGCCCATGATGGTCCAGGGCCTGCTCATCTATTACGCGGGCTTTACCGTTCTGCGCGGCATGGGCTTCGAGACCGCCCAGGCCAACCAGATCTGGAGTACCTTCACCGCCGGCCTCGTCACCATCTCGCTCAACTCCACCGCCTACATGATGGAGGTCCTGCGCGGCGGCATCGAGTCCATCGATCCCGGCCAGGCCGAGGCAGCGCGCTCGCTGGGCCTGTCGCAGTGGCAGGCTATGCGCAAGGTCGTGTTCCCCCAGGGTATTAAAAACGCGATCCCGGCGCTCACCAACGAGCTCATCATCAACATCAAGGATTCGTCGGTGCTCTCGGTCATCGGCGTGTTCGACCTCATGTACGCTACTACCACGGTCGCCGGCGTGTACTACCGCCAGATGGAGGTCTACTGCGTGGCGCTCGTGGTCTACCTGATCCTGACGCTCGTGGCGAGCCGCCTGCTCGAGGCCTTTGGCAAAAAGCTCGGCGCCGAGGCTCCTGCCACGCTGCCCAGCTCTAACTAGGCTTAAGACGAGGAGAATCATCATGGCAGATACCGCCATTACCGGCACTGCAGCAGCCGTGCAAAACCAAGAGCCGCTTATCTGCGTCGAGGGCCTGCGCAAGAGCTTTGGCTCACTCGAGGTACTCAAGGGTATCGACTTGTCCGTCAATCCCGGCGAGGTCGTCACCATTATCGGCGCCTCGGGCTCGGGCAAGTCGACGTTTCTGCGCTGCCTTAACCTGCTCGAGACTCCGGATGCCGGCCATATCTGGTTCCACGGCCAGGACCTCACGGCCGAGCGCTGCAATATCAATAAGCTGCGCGAGGACATCGGCATGGTGTTCCAGGGCTTCAACCTGTTCAACAATATGGACGTGCTCGACAACTGCACGCTCGCGCCCGTCACGCTCAAAAAGATGAGCAAGGCCGAGGCCGAGAAGGTCGCGATGGAGCATCTGACGAGCGTGGGGCTCGAAAAGTTCGCGCACGCCGCCGTGGGTCGTCTGTCCGGCGGCCAAAAGCAGCGCGTGGCCATCGCCCGCGCCCTGTGCATGAATCCGCAGATCATGTTGTTCGACGAGCCGACCTCCGCGCTCGACCCCGAGATCGTGGGCGAGGTGCTCGAGGTCATGCGCAAGCTCGCCGCCGACGGCATGACCATGGTCGTCGTCACGCACGAGATGGCCTTTGCCCGCACGGTGTCCGACCGCGTGGTCTTTATGGACAAGGGCGTGGTGCTCGAGGATGCCGCGCCGGCCGAGCTCTTCGGCAACCCCAAACACCAGCGCACTCGTGAGTTCCTCTCTCGCTATCTCGAGGACAAATAACCGACCGCAAACGCTTACGTTGCAGGGCCGCTCCCGTGGGGCGGCCTTTGTCGTCACAATCGAAAGGATGTCATGGCCGAGGTTTGGCGCTTCTTTGCGCATGAGGACGATTTTGCCGATATAGACGAGGTCGGCGCGTGCGAGCGCTTGGGCCGCGTGCTGTCGTTTCCGACCATTTCGAGCATGGATGCCGAGGCGGTGGACTGGCAGCCCTTCGACGACCTGCGCGCCTATATGCAGCAGGCCTGGCCGCGCGTGTTCGCGGCGGGCGAGGTCGAGCTTGTCGACCATTCGCTGTTGGTGACGCTTGACGGTTCCGACCCCGCCCTCAAACCCGTCATGCTCATGGGCCACATGGACGTGGTCCCCGTGGTGCCGGGCACCGAGGCCGACTGGACGCATGCTCCCTTTAGCGGACAGGTGGACGACACCTACATTTGGGGGCGCGGCGCTATCGACATGAAAGACCAGGTCGCAGGTATTCTCGAGGCGGTTGAGTATGCGTTGGCGCACGGTTGGGAGCACAAGCGTTCGCTGCTGCTGGCTTTTGGCCAGGACGAGGAAACCACGCAGTACGGCGCGGGGGCGATCGGTCGCGTGCTCGAGGAGCGCGGTATTGAACTTGAATACCTGATCGACGAGGGTGACTACCGTATCGTTTCGGCTGCCGAGTACGGCGCGGGCGAGGGCTGGCTTATGCATGCCGACCTTGCCGAGAAGGGCTACGCCGATATTGTGCTCAAGACGAAGAGCGAGGGCGGGCATTCGTCCAACCCCTACGGCGGCACATCGCTCGAGGTACTGAGCCGCGCTATCGCCGCAATCTGCGATATCGAGTGGCCGACGCGTGTGACCGATCTGCTTGCCGCACAGCTTGTCGAGCTGGGGCTCTACTCGGCCGACGAGATTGCCTCCAACAAGGACACCATCGTGTGCGAGTGCCTCGCCAGCAAAAAACTCTACCCGCTCGTGACCACTACCTGCGCGCCCACGCAGATCGAGGGCGGCAGCGCTGGCGCTAACGTGATGCCACAGGATATGTGGGCCAACATTAACTTCCGCATGCTCGAGGGCACGAGCGTGGCCGACGTTGTGGCGCGCTGCCGTGAGGCGGTTGCCGGGGCGGACCTTGCCGGTCGTGTCGAAGTGGAGCTGGGCCCCGGCAGCTCCGAGCCCTCGCCGTCCCCGCGCATCGGTGGTCCCGGCCTCGAGGCGGTTCGCTCCATCGCCGCCCGTTATTTCCGCGATCCAAAGGGGACGGAGGAAAACGGATCATCCGAGCCGTTGGCGATTGTCCCCTCGACCGTGATCGGCGCGACCGACGCTGCCAACTACCAGCACATTTGCTCCGAATGCATTCGTTTTTCGGCGTTTGTGGTCGACGATGACGAGTGCAACCGCGGCGTCCACGGCACCAACGAGCGCATCACCCGCCGCGCCTACCTCCAGGGTGTTCGCTTCCTCATCGCCCTGCTTCAAACGCTCTAGAATGTGACAAAGCGACAGTCTCTTTGTTAGCCGTTGGGGACGCTCTTAAACGACTAGCCGTTAAGGAACGTCCATTACAGTCGAAATTGTCAGCCCGGGACCGTCTCGGGCTACGATTGAGGCGCGCCCAGAACGGGCCGCCGACCGGGCGCCCGCGCACGGCCGAACGTCCCTGCCCCCG
>NZ_CZAQ01000036.1 GCF_001404695.1 Collinsella aerofaciens
CCGTTCTGGGCGCGCCTCAATCGTAGCCCGAGACGGTCCCGGGCTGACAATTTCGACTGTAATGGACGTTCTTAAACGACTAGTCAAACAAGAGCGTCCCCAACGACTACCCCAAGGAATGTCCCAGACTGCCGGCAGGAAAGGAACGTCCCCAACTGCCGCATCTCCGCGGATATGAGACTGAGCCGAAGGCGTCGATGACATGCCGGGGGCGGACCGGGACGGGTTTAACGGCAGGCCCCGCCGACCGATTGCAAGCGGTCGGCGGGGCCATTGTGGCCCTTGACAGTGGATTGGGTCATATGAGCGAGCGGGTCGCATTTGAGGCAAGGTGACGTGAAACGAAAGGGCGCTGACCTTCTGGTCGCGCCCTTGAAGTTGAACGTCAGATTGTCCAAATGCGGCCCGCGTAACTAAACACGCTCCGCGATCTCGTGGATGAGGTAATCGGTCTTTTCCCAGCCCAGGCACGGGTCGGTAATCGACTTGCCAAAGACGCCGCCGTCAACCGGCTGGTTGCCGTCCTCAAGGTAGGACTCGATCATAAAGCCCTTTACCAGCTTGGAGATGGACTCGTTGCGGCGGCAGCTGTCGAGCACTTCCTTGCAAATGCGATGCTGCTCCAGCGGACGCTTGCCCGAGTTGTCATGGTTGCAGTCGATAACCGCTGCCGGGTTGGCGTAGCCGGCGTGCTCGGTATAGCGTTCGGCCAGACGCTCCAGGTGCTCGTAGTGGTAATTGGGGTAGGTACGACCGTCGAGGCCGATGTAGCCGCGCATAACGGCGTGCGTGAGCGGGTTGCCGTCGCACTCGACTTCCCAGTTACGGAAGATAAAGCTCTGATGCGCCTGGGCGGCGTAGATGGAGTTGAGCATGACGGTGGTGGAGCCGGCGGTGGGGTTCTTCATGCCCACCGGCACCGAAATGCCGCTCGACACCAAGCGATGCTCCTGGTTCTCAACCGAGCGCGCACCCACGGCGACATAGCTCAGCAGGTCGACGAGGTACTGGTAGTTCGACGGGTAGAGCATCTCGTCGGCGGTGAAGAAGCCCGTTTCCTCAATAACGCGCAGGTGCATATGACGGATGGCCTTGACGCCCTCGAGCAGGTCGTCGGGAGCCTCGGGGTTGGGGTTG
Source organism: Collinsella aerofaciens (assembly GCF_001404695.1). Lineage (GTDB taxonomy): Bacteria > Actinomycetota > Coriobacteriia > Coriobacteriales > Coriobacteriaceae > Collinsella > Collinsella aerofaciens_E. The sequence goes on from NZ_CZAQ01000036.1 coordinate 1,138, forward strand.
TGCAGAAGGCCCTTGTAACCGGTGCCCTTGGTGCGCGGCTTATTGGTGTAGACGCGCGGAATGATGATGAGCTTGTCCTTGACCTCTTCGGCGGTCTTGGCCAGACGATTCATATACTCGAGAACCGAATCCTCGCGGTCGGCAGAGCACGGGCCGATGATGAGCACCTTGCGTGCGTCCTCGCCGGTAAAGACTTTGGCGACCTCGGCGTCAAATGCCTGCTTTTTGGCGGTAAGCTCGGCAGAAAGCGGCATTTCCTCGCGAATCTCCATGGGGATCGGCAGCCTGCGTTTGAATTCCATGGCCATAGGGGTCTCCTCAATCTATAGAAAGAGCAATAAGCGTATTGTCGAATGCTCGGCATTATCCGCTGTCGCACGCTAAAGTGCAACCCCTCGCCGCCCCGAAACCTACCAAATAGGGACAGGTTTATTTTGGTAGGTTTTATCTGGGGAAACGTCGGCGGATGCCGGGAGGGAGCGGCGCCGCGCGGGGCCCTAAGGCTGTTGTCGGTTCCCCAGGAAACACCCCGTGGGCAAAAAATGCCAAATATGAGTACTGTTGCTAACGTAGTGCCATATGACCTTTACAAAATAATTGCCATAACAGCAAATATGTTCATTAACACAAGCACATATAAATCCGCTATAGGGCTGTTTAATCAATTTAGGGACGCGTGTAAGCCGTGAGAACGGCATTTGGGGCTGTTTTGGCTGTTACTAAAAAGATAACAGTACTCATATTTGCCCTTTTTGCCCACGGGGCCTGGAGGAGGCCGTCAATCGGGTCCCGGGGGAGGTGGTTCGAGGGCCGCGGAACGAAAAACGGGGGCGCAGGTTGTCCTGCGCCCCCGTTCTCGGGCGTCATCCGCTCCCTGCGGCCGATTCTACGCCGCTTCGTCGAACTGCGAGTTGTACAGATCGGCGTAGAAGCCGCCCTGGGCGAGCAGCTCGTCGTGTGTGCCCTTCTCGACGATGTCGCCGTCGCGGATCACCAAGATCACGTCGGCGTTGCGGATCGTGGACAGGCGGTGCGCGATGACAAAGCTCGTGCGGCCCTGCATCAGCGCATCCATGGCACGCTGAATGAGTTCCTCGGTACGGGTATCGACGTTGGAAGTTGCCTCGTCCAAAATCAGCGCCGGGCGGTCGGCCAAAATGGCGCGGGCGATGGTCACGAGCTGGCGCTGACCCTGCGACAGGTTAGTGCCCTCCTCGTTAATCATAAAGTCGTAACCGCCGGCGAGTGTATGGATAAAGTGGTCGCAGCGTGCGGCGCGTGCTGCGGCTTCGACCTCGGCATCGCTCGCGTCGGGGCGTCCGTAACGGATGTTCTCGCGGATAGTGCCGTTAAACAGCCAGGTATCCTGCAGCACCATGGCAAACTCGCCGCGCAGCGCCGCGCGGTCCCAGTCGCGCACGTCGACACCCTCGACGCGCAGCGAACCGCCGTCCACGTCGTAAAAGCGCTGCAGCAGCTTGATGAGCGTGGTCTTGCCGGCGCCGGTGGGCCCGACGATGGCGATGGTCTGGCCGGGCTGCGCCTCGCAGCTAAAGTCGTGGATGATGGTCTTGTCGGGCGTGTAGCCAAACTTGACATGGTCAAACTCCACGTGGCCGGGGCGCTTTTCGGGAATCTGCGCGTTGGCCTTCTGCTCCTCCTCGGGCGCGGCTAGGAACTCAAAGACGCGCTCGGTGGCGGCTGCCATCGACTGCATCGTGTTGCTCACGTTGCCCAGCTGCTGCACCGGCTGCGTAAAGTTGCGCACGTACTGGATAAAGCTCTGGATGTCGCCGGGCGTGGCATTGCCGGTCAGCGCGAGCTGCGCGCCCACCACGACGACGCCCACGTAGCCCATGTTGCCCACCAGGCTCATAAGCGGCATCATCAGGCCCGACAGGAATTGCGAACGCCAGCCGCTAATAAAGAGGCGGTCGTTTTGACGGTCGAACTCCTCGATCGAGGCCTCGGCGCGGTCGAACACCTGAATGACGTTCTGGCCGGCAAAGTCCTCCTCGATAATGCCGTTGACGGTGCCCAGGACCTGCTGCTGCTCGCGGAAGTACGGCTGCGAGAAGTGAATCATTACGGTCAGGATAATCGCGGCTGCCGGCAGCGTGAGCACGGTGACGCCGGTGAGCGGCAGACTGATCGACAGCATCATGACGAGTACGCCGATAATCTGCGTTACCGACGTGATGAGCTGCGTCACGCTTTGGTTGAGCGACTGGCCGAGCGTATCGACGTCGTTGGTGATGCGGCTGAGCACGTCGCCCTTGCTGTGGCCGTTGAAGTAGCTCATCGGAACGACAGCGATCTTGGCGGCGATCTCCTTGCGCATGCGGTAGCAAATCTTTTGCGTGACGCCGGTCATAAGCCAGCCTTGGATGAGGCTGCAGACAGAGCTCGCCAGATACAGGCAGAGCAAAAAGCCGAGCGTCTTGGCGATCCAGTCAAAGTCAACGTCGCCGGTGCCGTTGACCTTGGCGACCAGGCCTTCGAACAGCTTGGTCGTAACCTGGCCGAGCACCTTGGGTCCCACAATGTTAAAGATGACCGAGCACACGGCAAAGGCGACGGCGGCAAACACGGCAATCTTGTGTTGGCCGATATAGCCGAGCAGCTGCCTCATGGTGCCCTTAAAGTCCTTGGCCTTTTCGCCGCGACGCATGCCGCCCATGCGGCCCATGGGACCGCGCTGGCGGGTGGGCTTGGGAATCTGAGTCTTGGTCTCGTCGGCCATTAGCGCTCGCCTCCTTCCATGACGCCTGCAATTTCTTCTTGGGTAAGCCCCAGCTCCTCGGCGGAAAGCTGCGACTGTGCGATCTCCAGGTACGCCGGGCAGCTGCGCAGCAGCTCCTCGTGCGTGCCGGTGCCCACTACGTGGCCGTCGTCGAGCACGATGATCTGGTCGGCGTGCATGATGGTCGCGATGCGCTGGGCCACGACCACGAGCGCGGCGTCGGTAACGTTTTTGGCCAGCTCCTCGCGTAGACGCGCGTCGGTCTTGTAGTCGAGGGCACTAAACGAGTCATCGAACACCACGACCTCGGGCTTTTTGGCCAACGCGCGGGCGATGGCCAGGCGTTGGCGCTGACCGCCCGAGACATTGGAGCCGCCCTGGCTGATGGGGGAGTCGTAGCCGCCCTCGCGCTCGGCGATAAAGTCTTCCGCCTGGGCGACGCGTGCTGCCTGGCGCATATCCTCGTCACTCACCATGTCGCCGGCAAACTTGAGGTTGCTCTCGACGGTACCCGAGAACAGACGACCCTGCTGCGGAATATAACCGATGCGGCGGCGCAGCTCAGAGAGGGTCATGTCGCGCACGTCGATGCCGTCGAGCGAAATGCTGCCGCCCGTGACGTCGTACAGGCGCGGAATCAACTGTACAAGCGTGGACTTGCCCGAGCCCGTGGAACCAATGATGCCGAGCATCTGGCCGGCGTGCGTGGTGAAGTTTACGCCGCTGATGACGTCGGCGCGGGCATCGGGATACTGGAAGCTCACGTCGCGGAAGGTGAGCTCGCCGCGCGGCGCGCTGGCAGCGGGCAGTTTGGGCGAGGCGGGGTCGTTGATGCTCGTGGGGCAGGTGATGACCTCTTCCACGCGCTCGGCTGCGACCTCGGCGCGGGGCAGGATGACCGAAACCATGGTGAGGATCATAAACGCCATGACGATCTGCATGGTGTAGGAGATAAACGCCATCATGTTGCCGACCTGCATCACGCCGTCGGACACGCCCTGCGCGCCAAACCAGACGATAAGCACGGTGATGCAGTTCATAACGAGCATCATGAGCGGCATCATAAAGCTCATGGCGCGGTTGGTGTAGAGCTGTGTGGTCATCAGGTCGAGGGACGCCTGGTCAAAGCGCTCGAGCTCATGCTCCTCGCGGTTAAACGAGCGGATGGGCATAAGGCCGTCGAGCAGCTCGCGGGCGGTAAGGTTCACGCGGTCCACAAAGCTCTGCATCTTTTTGAACTTGGGCATGGTGAGGCCCATAAGCACGCCGACGACGGCCGAGACCGCGATGATGGCCACGGCGATGGTCCACTCCAGGCCGGTGTGGTTGGCCAGGACGCGCATGACGGCGACGATGCCCATGACGGGCGCCATGAGGCACATGCGGATAAACAGGGTTGCGGCCATCTGGATCTGCTGAATGTCGTTGGTGCAGCGGGTGATGAGCGAGGCCTGGCTAAACTTGCCCACCTCGGCCGGCGAGAAGTGCATAACCTTGTTGAAGGTCTCGCGGCGCAGGTCGCGGGCGATGGAGCAGGCGGTGCGCGAAGCCACGGCGCCGGTCAGGATGGTGGCGACGAGCGACACGAGGCACAGCCCAAACATCTTGGTCGCCATGCGGCCCAGGTAGGCGTTCTGCACGTCGGCGGGGTCGATGCCTTGCGCTTTGTACTCTTCTTGTACGTAGGTCACGGCGCGCTGGGTGACGATGGACCCCGACATGGAGCCCATTTTATCTGCCATTTCGTTGGCGCTCTCGACGAGCTTGCTTTGGTCTACCAGACCGCCTTCGATGCCCAGACGCAGGCTCTTCATGGTGATCTTACCGCCGTCTGCATCAATCTGCTTTTGCATGTTCTGGGCCGCCGTGGCCTTCTGCTGCATCTCGGCGAGCTGCTCGGGCGTCATTGCCGCCATCTGCTCGGGGGTGGGCATGGCCTGGGCGCCGCCGCCATTGCTTGCCTCGGTGGATGCGCCGGTCATGTCGCCCATGGAGCTGGCGTCGATGCCCTGGTTGAGAGAAAGGACGACGGTCTCGGGCAGGCTCATAATGTCGGCAATCTTGCCGCCATCGGCACGCTCTTCCTCGGTGCCCTTGTACGTTCGAATGCCTTTTTTGTCAGCCTTGCTAAACACGGCCTCCACAGCTTTGGCGTCCTTGGTGCTCATAAAGAGCTCAAGGTCATCGAGTGATTCGGCACGAATGGTGTCGGGCACGGGCGAGGCGATGCCGCCTTGCTGTACGCCCACGTCGACGATGTCGCTCATGTAGGTAGGCAGTGCCAGATCGGCGTTGCAGCTGATTACGATAAGTACGATAGCTGTGAACAGTGCCAGGACATGCTTTTTAAAGAGCTTGAGAATCCTCACTCGGCATCTCTCCTTTCTTGATTGCGGTCGATAATTTCGTTGAAACGCCTTAGAAGGCGCACCATCTCTTGGGCATCTGTTTCGCCGAGCTGCTCGAGGAAGGCCGCGGTGCGCTCCTCGAATTCCCGACGTTTGATTTCGAGATTCTGGAATCCCTTATCGGTCATCGTGACGTGTACACGACGACGGTCGGTCTTTGAGTGCTCGCGCTCGACCCAGCCCTTGGCTTCGAGAGTGCGTAAGATATTGGCGATGCGGGCACTCGAGACCCAGGCGCGATTTGCGAGTTCGCTCGGCGTGAGCGAACCGCCAGCGAGCATGAGGGCGCGCATGACAGCCATCTCGCCGCCGAGAGCTTTGTCCGCAGAGCGTGAAATGCGATGATGCATGCTGCCAAACTCAGTTAAGAGCTGACGCCCAAGCTCATGGAAATCGGTATCTTCCACCGAAAACCCCTAACACTAGAAACTATTTTCGGTGAAAGATGATACCCGCATATTCGGGCCTCATTCAGTGGGCAATATAAAGAGCGCATAAAGAGTTAAAAAATTCAATTGCTGAAGCGTTTCAAAGAACTATTATGCCCGCGGTTAGGCGAGGGGTTGTCACCACCATGACGACTGGGACTCATTTATCGCCACGTGCGATGCTCCAACTTCCCGCAAGGAGACACCTTATATAAAGGGGGATGGAGTCATGGCATTTGACTTCACGGGCAAGACCGCGATTGTCACGGGTGGCACTCAGGGTATTGGCCTCGAGATCGCCAAGGGCATCGTCGCGGGCGGCGGACACGTCGCGCTCATCGCAAGGAACGCTGCCAAGGGCGAGGCCGCTGTGGCCGAGCTTGGCGAGGGCAACAAGTTCTATCAGCTCGATGTTGCCGATGCGCCTAAGGCGCGTGAGACCGTCGAGCAGATTTTTACGGACCTGCCGCAAACCAACATCCTGATCAACTGCGCTGGCGTCATCAGCACCAAGAAGTTCGACGAGATCGATGACACCGAGTGGCGTCGCACCATCGACATCAACCTCAACGGCACCTTTACCATGATGAACGCCGTGTACCCGCACTTTAAGGCGGCCCATGCCGGCACTATCGTCAACGTGAGCTCTGTTGCTGGCAAGATCGGCGGCGGCCTGCTCGGCACCGCTGCCTACGCCAGCTCCAAAGCCGGTGTTAACGGTCTAACCAAGGCAGTCGCCAAGGAAGGCGGCAAGTTTGGCGTCCGCTGCAACGCCGTGTGCCCGTCGCTCACCCTTACCGATATGACCTCGATTCTCTCTGACGAGAACTCTCAGCGCATCATCAACGGTATTCCTCTGGGCCGCGCCGCCCAGGCCAGCGAGCCTGCGCAGATGGTGCTGTTCTTCGCTTCCGACCTCGCCAGCTTCGTGAACGGCGAGATCGGCGACTGTGACGGCGGCATCGTCCTGGACGGGTAATACCCCACGACGATTATTCGGCGACGGTTCCTGCGACTCGGGACCGTCGCCTTCTTTCTGACATAGGCGCGTGCGGCTACGATTCGCATGCATCCAAAGGAGATATATATATGAGTGAATCGACTGCGGTGGAGGCGCCGGCGGCAAAGGAGCCGTTCTTTAAGATGTCCTCCATCCCGGGTGCCAATATTTTGGTGCCGCTTTTGCTGGGCTGCCTGCTCAACACGCTATTCCCCGACCTGTTCAAAACGCTCGGCAGTTTTACGCTTGGCATGACTCAGCAGGGCGCAGGCCCGCTCGTGGGCGCTTTTTTGCTCATCGTCGGTACGACGATTTCGTTTAAGAGTGCTCCTGCCGCCGCTGCCCGCGGCGCCATCATCATCGCCGTCAAGCAGATCGTGGTCGTTGCCGTGTCGCTGCTCATCCTTTATGTATTCAACGACAACCTGTTTGGCATCTCTGCCATGGTGATGCTGGCCGCTTGCACCGGCGCCAACAACGCTATGTACGCTGGCTTGATGGGCACCATGGGCAATGAGGCCGAGCGTGGCGCCGTCGCCATCACCACGCTGGTTGTCGGCCCTCCGGTCACGATGATCGTGCTCGGCGCTGCCGGTCAGGCTCCGATCGGCTGGTCGCTCGTGGGCGCCATCCTGCCGATCGTCGTCGGCATTATTCTGGGTAACCTCTTCCCGAGCTTTAAGAAGATGATGGCACCGGCACTTTCCGCCATCATCGTGCTCGTCTTCTTTGCCATGGGCTCGACCATGACCTTTGGCCAGCTCATTAATGGCGGTCTTCCCGGTATTCTGCTCGGCGTGATCTGCTCGGTGGTCTTTGCAATTCCCGTCATCGCGGTTGATAAGCTCACGGGCGGTACGGGTGTCGCAGGTGCAGCCATTTCGAGCTGCGCCGGAGCCAATGTGGCCACGCCTGCTGCCATGGCAAGCGTCAATGAGACCATGTACGGCGGCGCGGTGCTCGCGACGGCTACGGCGCAGGTTGCAGCATGTGCTATCGTGACGGCCATTTTGACCCCGCTGGTCACCAGCTGGTGCTACAAGCATTTTGAGGGTCAGGGCCACAGCAAGGCAACGACCGACAAGGCCGCCGCAGCCGCCTAATGCCAAGCGGCAATCAAAGCTAAATAACTAACCATGCCACAGGGCGGTCCCGGGGGAAATCCCGTGGCCGCCCTGCAGTTTCTGCGGGGTCTCTGGGGCACTTTACCCTGCTAAAGCTGGCATAACAGCTAGAGTGAACGTCGTACAAAGGCAAGGAAAAATACCAAACAAATCGGTGAACGGTAGTTGTTCGCGCTCGCATTTCCTGCGGGTTTGTAAAAAACGCCTTTATGATATAAAAAAAGAAACATATAACAGCCCAGATGGAGAGGGTCGCTATGTTATCCTTCTCAAACGGGTGAAATCTTGGGTTTTGGGTTGTAGTTCCAAGGTGGACAAACGTTTTCCCTGCACCAACGTGTGGTGAAGAACGGAAGAAGCCGGTAGTGCAAGCCGAACATTCAAGAATTCAATAAGCAGCGGTGTGAGAGAGCGCCGCATTACACGTAACTAGGAGCGTGGTTACACAATGCAGGAGGCATGGGAAGGCTTCAAGGAAGGCATCTGGACGGGAGAAGTTGACGTCCGAGACTTCATCCAGAAGAACTACACCCCCTACGAGGGCGACGAGTCGTTCCTCGCCGGCCCGACCGAGCGTACCAAGGAGCTGTGGGGCGAGGTTCTCGACCTGCTGCTTAAGGAGCGCGAGCAGGGCGGTGTCCTCGATATGGACACCAAGACCGTTACGGGTATCGTGAGCCACCCCGCTGGCTACATCGATAACGCCCACCGCGAGAAGGAGACCATCGTCGGTCTCCAGACTGACAAGCCGCTCAAGCGCGCGCTGCACGTCAACGGTGGCATCCGCATCGCTTGCCAGGCTGCCAGCCAGCACGGCTACAAGATCGACGAGAACGTTGTCGAGCGCTACACCTTCGAGCGCAAGACTCACAACGCTGGCGTCTTCGATGTTTACACCCCCGAGATGCGTGCTTGCCGCTCGGCTCACATCATCACCGGTCTGCCCGATGGCTATGGCCGCGGCCGCATCATCGGCGACTACCGTCGTGTTGCCCTGTACGGCGTCGACTACCTGATCAAGGACAAGGAGGCCCAGAAGGCTTCCACCCCGACGGTCATGACCGCCGACAACATCCGCGATCGTGAGGAGCTGCAGGAGCAGATCCGCGCCCTCGGCGAGCTCAAGATGATGGCCGAGACCTATGGTTTCGACATTTCCAACCCTGCTACCAACACGCAGGAGGCCATCCAGTGGATGTACTTCGCCTACCTCGCTTCCGTCAAGGAGCAGAACGGCGCCGCTATGTCCATCGGCCGCACCTCTACGTTCATCGACATCTACGCTGAGCGCGACCTTGCCAACGGTACCTTCACCGAGGAGCAGATCCAGGAGTTCGTGGATCACTTCATCATGAAGCTCCGCATGGTCAAGTTTGCCCGTACCCCCGAGTACCAGGCCCTGTTTACCGGCGATCCGCAGTGGGTCACCGAGTCCATCGGCGGCATGGGTGTTGACGGCCGTACGCTCGTTACCAAGATGAGCTACCGCTACCTGCACACGCTCGAGAACATGGGCACCAGCCCCGAGCCCAACATGACCGTTCTGTGGTCGACCCGTCTGCCCGAGAACTTCAAGAAGTTCTGCGCCAAGACTTCTGTCGCCAGCTCCTCGATCCAGTACGAGAACGATGACCTCATGCGCGTCTACCACGGCGACGACTACGGCATTGCCTGCTGCGTGTCCTCCATGCGCATCGGCAAGGAGATGCAGTTCTTCGGCGCCCGCGCCAACCTGGCCAAGTGCCTGCTGTACGCACTCAACGGCGGTGTTGACGAGGTCTCCAAGAAGCAGGTCGGCCCCAAGTATCGCGCCGTCGAGGGCGATACGCTCGATTACGACGACGTTGTGGCCAAGTACAACGACATGATGAAGTGGCTCGCTGGCGTGTACGTCAACTCGCTGAACATCATCCACTACATGCACGACAAGTATTGCTACGAGCGCATCCAGATGGCTCTGCACGACAAGCACGTGCACCGCTGGTTCGCTACGGGCATTGCTGGCCTTTCCGTCGTGGCTGACTCCCTGTCCGCCATCAAGTACGCCAAGGTCCACCCCGTCCGCGACGAGAACGGCATCATTGTCGACTTCGAGACCGAGGGCGAGTTCCCCAAGTACGGTAACGACGACGACCGCGTCGACCAGATCGCTCACGACGTTGTGCACCAGTTCATGGAGTACATCCGCATGAACGACACCTACCGCAACTCCGTGCCCACGACCTCGGTTCTGACCATCACCTCCAACGTCGTGTACGGCAAGAAGACCGGTTCTACGCCTGATGGCCGCAAGGCTGGCCAGCCGTTCGCCCCGGGTGCTAACCCCATGCACAAGCGCGATAGCCACGGCGCCATCGCTTCGCTGTCTTCGGTTTCCAAGCTCCCGTTCCGCGATGCTCAGGACGGCATCTCCAACACCTTCTCCATCATCCCGGGTGCGCTCGGCAAGGAGGACCAGGTGTTCTTTGGTGATATCGACCTTGATCAGCTGGGCGAGTAACTATTGTTAGTGCTATACTAACAATAACGATTACTGATTAGTGCGCCGGTTTCGGCCGGCGCCTATCGATCGAAGGAGACACATTATGAAGGTTTCTGAAGTTTCCGAGACTCAGGCCGATAACCTGGTCCACATGCTCGACGCTTACGCCGAGAAGGGTGGCCACCACCTGAACATCAACGTCTTCAACCGTGAGACGCTGCTCGACGCTCAGGCTCACCCCGAGAAGTACCCGCAGCTGACCATTCGCGTTTCCGGCTACGCCGTGAACTTCCACACGCTCACCAAGGAGCAGCAGGACGAGGTCATTTCGCGTACCTTCCACAACAAGTTCTAAAGGGATTTAACTCCCGCAGGACCCCGCCGGGGCTGTTTGGGCTACCTCCCAAAACGTCCTCGGACATGCAAGAAGCCCTCGCTGCGCACTTCGTGCGGCGAGGGCTTCTTGCGTCCTGCGGAATATTTTGGGAGGTAGCCCAAACAGCCCCGGCGGGGTCCTGTGTAGTCACCCTTTAGGCGGAACTCTCCTAATTATTTGGATGAGTCGTTTACTTACTTGTACTGTTACCGTCTTCCCACTGTTGTTGGGGTATGCTTTGTTCGTATGTAAACGTATGACATGTTGATGAGGGGAGGGTGCTATGGCTCGCGAGGGCGCTCGTTCTAAGGATTCTGCTAAGCCTGGCATCAAGGAAGTTGCAGCGGTGGCGGGGGTTTCGCCTACTACGGTATCTCGCGTGCTTAATAATCGCGGCTACATTAGTCAGGAAACCCGCGATAAAGTCCATGCGGCGATGGAGCGCATCAATTACACGCCCAACGATATCGCCCGTGCCATGCTCAACGGTCGCCTGAACCTTATCGGCATGATCGTTCCCTTTGTGAGCAGCCCGTTCCATGCTCAGGTTGTGCAGGCGGTCGAGCGCACGTTGGCGGAAAACGGCTTTAAGATGTTGCTGTGCAACAGCGCCAATCGACCCGATCTTGAGCGTTCCTATATTGACATGCTCCGCCGCAATATGGTCGACGGCGTAATCGTCAACTCCCTCAATATCGGTGCCGAGGCATATGCCGAGATGGGCTTGAGCCTGGTTGGCATCGACTGCGATCTTGGCGAGGGCTCTGTCCAGATTGCAAGTGACAGCTATGGCATCGGCGAGCTCGCCACGCGCCGTCTGATTGATGACGGCTGCAGGCGTATCCTGTGCCTGCGCAGCAATAGCCGCATGCGCATGCCTGCCAATAAGCGTACCGATGCCTACCACGATGTTGTGGAGCAGGCCGGTTTGCCCGCGCTTGTCCGTGAGGTCGAGTTCGTTAAGTCCGACGACGAAAAGAGCGCGGTCGTTGCGAAGATCCTCGATGAGAACCCCGATATTGACGGCATCTTTGCGGGAGACGACACGATGGCGGCCATCTGTCTCAACGTGATGAAGCAGCGCGGCTTGAGCGCTCCGGACGATATTAAGGTCGTGGGCGCGGATGGTGCCCGCCGCACCATGACGTTTATGCCTGACTTAACAACCGTACGCCAAGATATCGATCGCATCGGAGAGCTCGCGGCGCAATCCATCATCGCTCTTATTAACGGCGATAAGCCCGAATCGAATATCAAACTCCCCGTTGAACTCATTGAGGGCAAAACCGCGTAGTTCATCCCGTGCCAAAAGAATTCCTCAAACGCCTCTGATAACCGTTCGCCGGCATATGTCAACCGTTTGCCGACGACTGGAACTGCGAAAAGACGTATTAGTGTGAAAACGTTTGACATATGAAAACGATTGACATATCTTGCAGTTGTACCGAGTTAGTATCTTGCGGGAAAGGAAGTCTCGGATGCACAAGGTGTATTACCAGCCTGAGGGAATTTGGGTAGGCGACATCATGCCGTACGGCGAGGACGGCACGTTCTATCTCTATCACCAGCGTGACACGCGTAACCCCGGACCTTTCGGAGAGCCGTTTGGCTGGGCGCTCGCTACGACCAAGGACTTCGTCAATTACAAAGACTTTGGCGAGAGCCTTGAGCGTGGCGGCGACGAGGAAGTCGACCAGTATGTTTATGCCGGCACGGTGTTTAAGGTGGGCGACAAGTACCATGCGCTCTACACTGGTTGCAATCGCGATAAGGTCCGCGCACGTTTGATGAAGCAGGTTCTTCTTCACGCAACGAGTGACGACGCCGTCAAGTGGGAGAAGAACATCGCCGAGACGCTGCTTCCGCCCCAGGAGGGTTACGATGACCGCAACTGGCGCGATCCCTTTGTGCTTTGGGATGAGGAGAACGAAGAGTACATGCTCATCCTCGGCACGCGTGTGGGCGAGGACAAGCGTCTGATGACCGGTCGTCTGGTCAAGTTCACCTCCAAGGACCTGGATACTTGGGAGTTCCAGGGCGACTGGTGGAATCCGGGCCTGTACACCATGTTTGAGATGCCTGATCTCTTTAAGATGGGCGACTGGTGGTATCTGGTGTTCTCTGAGTACAGCGATGGCAACAAGACCCGTTACCGCATGTCTCGCTCTATCAACGGTCCCTGGATTACTCCTGCGGACGATTCCTTCGATGGCCGCGCGTACTATGCCGCACGTACCGCATTTGATGGCGAGCGCCGCGTTCTCTTTGGTTGGGTTCCTACGCGTGACGAGGGCGGCGACCCCAGCTCTTACCTGTGGGGTGGCACCTTTATGCCCCTCGAGATCGTTCAGCGTGCCGACGGAACGCTTGGCACCAAACTCCCCGACAGCATGCTTGGCGCCTTTGGCGAGGCTAAGGCAGTCGAGGCCTTTGAGCTTTCCTGCGAGTCGGGCAAGGTCGAGCAGGTGCTCGCTGCGGATGCCGGTTCCACCTATATGCTCGACGCCGACATCGAGCTCGCCGGTGACGCTGCCGGCTTCTCGGTGAAGCTCGCCGAGGACGCCGAGTCTGGTCTTGCCTATGAGTTCCGCGCCAACCTGCGTGAGGGCAAGCTCGAGTTTACGGCGGCCCCCCAGTATCCGTGGTTCCAGGTCAACAACATGGGCCTCGAGCGTCCGTTGTTCTTTAAGGGCGAGGGCACTCATCATGTGCGCCTGGTCGTTGACGACGATATCGCGACCATCTTTGTCGATGATGTTGCGCTTAACGCTCGCTTCTGCAATAAGCAGGGCCAGGGTGTGGCGCTGACGGTCACCGACGGTACGGTCAAGTGCGCAAATGCAACGATCGCATCTCTGTAATGGCCACAAAACGTCTTATGATTTCGTAAGGGAATGGAGAGGAACATGGACTACAAAGTAGTGTCTCAGCAAGTCGTCGATAACGTCGGCGGTCTGGATAACATCGAGGGTGCCACGCATTGCGTTACGCGTCTGCGTCTGGTGCTCAAGGATACGAGCAAGTACAACAAGGCCGAGCTCGAGAACATCGATGGCGTCAAGGGCGTGCTGTACAACAGCGGCCAGCTCATGATCATCTTCGGTACCGGTACCGTAAACAAGGTCTATGATGAGTTTATGGCTCTGACGGGCGTTAAGGAGATCAGTGCTTCCGAGGTCAAGGGCGCCGAGGCGGACAAGAAGGGCAAGTTCTTCTCGGTCCTCAAGGTATTCTCGGACATCTTTATCCCCATCATTCCCGCTTTCGTCGGCGCTGCTATCATCATCGGCCTTAAGTCGCTGATCGTTGCCAACGGCCTCTTTGGCATGGAGGGCAGCCTTGCCGACCACAGCGAGTTCCTCAAGAACCTCGCAAGCTTCTTTGCCATTATCGCTACCACCTTCGATTACCTGCCTGTCCTGGTGATGTACAGCGCGGTCAAGCGTTTTGGCGGCAACCCGATCCTAGGTATCCTCGTCGGCATCGTCATGGTTCATCCGAGCCTTATGAACCGCAACGCGTTCGTTATGGACCCGACGGGTGCTGAGTATTGGAACTTTGGTCCGCTCTCCATTCCCATGGTTGCTTTCCAGGGCGGCGTGTTCCCCGCAATCCTGACCGCCTGGTTCATGGCCAAGGTCGAGAAGATTGCCCAGAAGTACATCCCCGAGGTCGTCTCGTTCGTCTTTGTCCCGACCGTTACCCTGATTCTTGCCAACGTCGCCCTGTTCACCGTGTTCGGCCCGCTCGGCAACCTGATTGGCGACGTCCTTGCCGGCGTAATCGATGTCCTGTACAACAGGATGGGCGTCTTTGGTGCCTTCGTCTTTGCCGCGTTCCTGCAGCCGCTCGTCGTTACCGGTACGCACCAGTTCATTCAGGGTATCGAGGCTAATCTCGTTGCCACGACCGGCTTCAACTACATCCAGGCCATCTGGTCCGTTTCCATCATCGCCCAGGGCGGCGGCGCCATCGGCATGTATCTCATTCACAAGAAGCATTCCAAAGAGCGCAACATCTGCATGTCGTCCTTTATCCCGACGCTGGTCGGAATCTCCGAGCCCGCTATCTTTGCTGCAAACATGCGCTACTCGATCATTCCGTTCATCTGCGCTTGCATCGGTGCAGGCTGCGGCGGTGCCTTCGTGAAGCTCTTTGAGGTGCGCGCTATCGGCCAGGGTCTGACCGGCGTACTTGGCCTGCTCATCGTCACGCCCGAGACGCTCGTGTGGTATGTGGCTGGCAATCTCATCGCCTTCATCGTGCCGATCGTCTTGATCTTTGCCTACAACAAGGCAAAGGGCGTGCCGACCACCGATGAAGAGGGCGCTGGCGCTGGCTTCGACGTTAGCTTCTAGTTGAGCCGTTCAGCGTAATGTGCGGATAAGTCCATTTGGGGAAGGGCGTTCGGCTCGTGTGAGTCGAGCGTCCTTTCCCATAGACGAGAAAGTCAACGGCGATGTTTAATCAAAAAAATAAGGTGACACGCGCGGACTATGAGCAGTGGCGTGCCGGACAGGATGAGACGGCGGGTCGCATCGCGTCCGACCCCGATAGGCTCCTGTTCCATATGGAGCCTGAGCTTGGCTGGCTCAACGACCCCAACGGTTTGGTGCAGATCGGTGATACGTATCACATCTATCACCAATACGATCCATTCGATGCTGCGCATGGCGGTCCAGTGCTTTGGAATCATCTGACAACAAAGGATTTTGTGACGTACGAGAATCGCGGCCCTGTGCTGTTCCCCGATTCCGATTTGGATTCGAGCGGAGCGTATTCTGGTTCTGCCTTTGTACACGACGGCAAGATTCACTACTTCTATACCGGCAACGTCAAGCATTTTGACCGCGATGATTACGACTACGTGTTGACGGGCCGTGAGCAAAACCAGATTCATATGGTTGCCGAGAATCCCGACGAATTGGGCGAGAAGTGCATAGCTGTTGGACCGGTCGATTACCCCGACGATATCGGTACGCACGTGCGCGACCCCAAGATCCTTGAGCACGATGGTATCTACTACATGGTTCTGGGCGCTCGTACGAAAGACGACCGTGGCTGCGTGCTTGTCTATACCTCGCGCAATCTTGAGGACTGGAGCTATGCGACGCGCATTGAGTTGGGCGAGAAGTTTGGCTTTATGTGGGAGTGCCCCGATCTGTTTGAGCTCGATGGTGAGCTTATTCTCGTTTGCTGTCCGCAGGGTGTGCCTGCCGATGGTTGGCGTTACCGCAATCCGCATCAGTGCGTGTGGTTCCCCATCGAGGCCGATTGGGAGGCGCCGAGCTTTAAAATCGTCGGGCAGGGCATGCCCCCGATGGTCGATGCCGGTTTTGATTTCTATGCTCCGCAGTCCTTTGAGGATGCTGCGGGTCGACGTTTGATGATCGGGTGGTCTGGTTGCCCCGATGCGACGGCAGAAAGCCCGACGGTTACACGCGGGTGGCAGTGTGCGCTCACCGTGCCGAGGGTGCTGAATATGCGTGATGGCAAGCTCAGGCAGTGGCCCGTACGCGAGATCGAACAACTTCGAAAGGAGTGCGTTTCGGTGACCGCTGACGAGAGCGTCGACTGTCCCGGTCGACTGTTCGATGCCGTTGTTTCGTGTCAGGGGGCGAAATCCATCGAGCTGGAAGTTCGTGAGGGTGTTGTTGTGCGCTACGCCAACGGAATGCTCACGCTCGATATGGGCGAAGAGGGCTATGGGCGCGACAAGAGATCGGTCGAGCTCGACGAGCTTTGCGATCTGCGGGTCCTTTCGGACACTACGATGCTCGAGGTATTTATCAACGGCGGCGAGGTTGCGCTTACGAGCCGCACCTATTCGTCTGCGGCGCCGGCGATGCAGTTGCGCGCCGAGGGCGACGCCTCGATGGAGTTTTACCGTCTGGCTCGCTAGCCGCATTGTGAGTGACCATGGCGTTTTGGATACACGGGCTTTCTTGGTGGCTACCGTTTATCGCATATAGCTACCGTTTGCGGAATAAGTAACACTCCTTAATAAACCGTGTAGAATCTCAGATAAGCACGGAGTTTTCCAGGGAGACGCTGTCCTTTGTTGTGTGCAAGGGGCGGCGTCTCTTTGGCGCTTGGAGGCCGTTCTGCAGCAGGACGGCGGACGTGCGTCACATATTCAAAAGCCAACGTCGAGATGGGTTGTGATGATAATGGGCAAGTACGTAATCGTGGTTGAGTCTGGTTCGGATGTGACGCCGGAGCTCTGCGAGCGCTATGGCATCGTGCGCGTGCCCATGCATGTCACGATTGGTGACGAGACCGTCGAAGACGGATCGATCGACCCGCTTGAGATTAACTCGCGCTGCAACGAGTTTGGTGTGATGCCCAAGACCAGCGGTTGCTCGCCGGCGGATTTTGCGCATGTGTACGACCGCATCCACGCCGAGCGGCCCGATGCGACCATTTTGCATCTTGCGTATTCCGAGGTTACGACCTGCTCGCATCAGTCGTCGAAGATTGCGGCAAAGGGCCGCGATTACGTCTTCTCCATGGATACGCGCTTTGTCTCGGTGGGCCAGTCGCTTATTGCCGTCGAGACCGCCAAATATATCGAAGCTCACCCCGATGCCACCGTCGACGAGATATTCGCATTCACCAATTCCGTCATGGACCGCGTGCTGCTGGGCTTTGTTCCTACCGATCTTGCCTTCCTTAAGGCAGGCGGTCGCTTGTCCAACGTCGCATTCCTCGGTGCCCATCTGCTCAAGATTAAGCCCTGCATTGAGGTGACGGGCGGCAAGTTCGTGGCGACTAAGAAGTTCCGCGGCTCTATGCTCAAGTGCGCCCGTGCCTTTATTGATCACATGGTTTCCAAGGGCGATATTGATTACTCGCACATTGGCCTGGCGTATTCGGTAGGCCTTTCCGAGGAGCTGCGCGACGACATGGAAGTCTATGCGCACGACCTGGGCTTTAAGGACGTCACCTGGACTCAGGTCGGCGGCGTCATCTCGAGCCATTGCGGCCCGACTGCCTTTGGTGCGGTGCTTACGCTTAAGGCGTAAGGCCTGGCGTCTATCGATATCTATTGCCTCGGCGGCGGGCGGGTTGCGATAACCTTTCCGCCGCTCTTGCGTGGGGCCAAATAGGACAACCCAATTGGCCGCCAAACCGTTTCACCATCATGCGTATGGGCTAGAATGGCTCTGGCATTTTAATTGGCAATAACCAAAGAGAGGCAAGGTTGCGGGAATGGCTGAGATGACGCTTGAGGGTGTGGATGCTCGTCCCGAGGACTCTGCGTTTACCCTGGGCCGCGTACATTCGATTGAAACGATGGGAACGGTCGACGGACCCGGCATCCGCTTTGTGGTGTTTGTTCAGGGCTGCCCCATGCGTTGTGCGTATTGCCACAACCCCGATACCTGGTCGGTTAACGGCGGCACCATGGTGACCGTCGAGCACCTGATGGACGAGTTCCAGAGTAACCATGAGTTTTACCGCAGTGGTGGTATTACGGTGTCCGGCGGCGAGCCGCTCCTGCAGCCCGAGTTTTTGGCCGACCTGTTCTGTGCAATGCACAACAACCCCGATGGCCGCGTGCATACCTGCCTTGACAGCTGCGGATATGCGTTTGACCCCAACCATCCCGAGAAGTTCGATGCTGTGCTCAACGAGACCGACATGGTGCTGCTCGATATTAAACATGCCGATCCCGTCGAGCATAAAAAGCTGACCGGTTGCGACCCCGCACGCATTCTGGCGTTTGGTGATGAACTCGCGCGTCGCAAGATTAAAGTCGTTATCCGCCACGTGGTGGTGCCGGGCATTACCGACACGGTGGAGGAGTGCGAGAAGCTCGGTCGCCTCATCGCTCCATGGCACAACGTGGTGGGTCTGGAAATGCTGCCGTATCACACGATGGGTGTCGTCAAGTACGAGCAACTGGGCATTCCCTATAAGCTGGAGGGCGTACCTCAGATGGATACCGTGCGCATGCCCGAGCTGCGCAATGCCGTTATGGCCGGCATGAAAAAGCGCCGTGCCGAACTCAAAAACGCCATCGGCTAGCGGCACTCATTGGGGACAGACTTAAATGAGTGCCCCCGGGCACCTAGTTGATTGCTAAGGAGCCCCGTCAAGTTGCGGTGGAATAGTTCTTGTTTTTCGGCTTATGCCGCCCAAACAGGAACTATTTCACCGCAACTGCGTTTTGGGCAAAGATGCGCAACGGAATCGGTGCTTTTGCATAGAAACGCCTGTTTATTGTTTAGAGACACCTCAAACGCGACTGAATATCTTTGGAAAGAAATGCCTGCTATCGACATCGATGGCCGTACCTATGTCATGAGCGTCATGACATCGATGCCGTGGAGCGACCGCTCGAGCGAGGTTACGGCTGCGATTGCAAAGGCTCTGTTTGATACGCGAGCTGCGCTGGCTTAGCGTGTTCGTTTGGCGAGGTCAAACAAAATGCTGGTACCATACCTTGGTTGAGAATTTCGTATATGTTTGGGGAATGGTATGGCTACCATCGCGATTATCGGTGCGCTCGAAAAAGAGATCATGCAGATTAAGGAAGAGCTGAGTGACGTTTGCGAGGCGCGGGAGGCAGGCTTGACCGTCGTGAGCGGTGAGCTCGACGGCCTGACAGTTGTCGCCACAACGGCGGGCATGGGCACAGTGAACGCCGCCGCTGCAACGCAGCACCTCATTAGTAAGTATGCTCCGCAGGCTGTTGTGTTTTCGGGCATTGCGGGCGGTTTGAACCCCAAGCTCCATATCGACGACGTGGTCATTGGCAAACGCCTGCGCTATCTGGATACCGATACCGCGCTTATCGCCGAGTCTGCACCGGGGCTTGAGGAGTTTGGTTCGACGCCCGCGCTGGTCGATATTGCCGTCGACGTGCTTGCTGAGCGTGGGTTCGTTGACGCTTCGACAAATGCAGTCGCTTCGAACGAGGGCACCAAGCAGTTCCTGGTCGGCACGATTGCCACGGGTAACCGCTTTGTGACGGGCGCCGCCATGCGCAACGACGCTATCGAGGCGACGCATGCCGATTGTGTCGGCATGGAGGACGCGGCAATTGCCCATGTCGCAACCAAAAATGGTGTCGATTGCCTGGTGTTGCGCGCTATCAGCGATAATTGTGACGAGGCGTACGATGCAATTTGCGATCGAGAGTTCGATCTGTTCGAGTATGCGCGTGTCGCAAGTGACATCACGCTCGATATCGTCCGCCGCATTGCCGCTGCGCAATAGCGCGCTCTTTTGTAAGAACCTACGACCAAGGAGTGTCCATGGCCGATTCCATTAACTACCAGCTTGCCAAGTTCGTCGCCAGCTACGGCAAGGTTTCGCAGATTCCCGAGTCCACCTGCCCCGAGGTGAGCTTTGTGGGCCGCTCCAATGTGGGCAAGTCGTCGATTATGAACAAGCTCTTTGGCCGCAAGAACCTGGTCAAGGTTTCGAGTACGCCGGGCAAGACGAGCAACATCAACTTCTTTGAGGCCGACGACGTGCATTTCGTGGACCTGCCGGGTTACGGTTTCGCTCGTCGCTCCAAGGCCGAGCGCGACCGCTGGGCCGAGCTTATTGGCGACTTCTTTGACTCCGAGCGCAGCTTTAACCTGGTCGTGTCGCTGGTTGACATTCGCCACGACCCCAGTAAGCTCGACCATGACATGATCGACTACCTGCAGGGCAACGAGTTCAACTTTATCGTTTGCCTCACCAAAGCCGACAAGCTCAGCCGCACCCAGCAGGCCCGCCAGGCAGCAGCCATCAAAAAGCAGCTCAACGTCCCGGCCGAAAACGTAATCATCACAAGCTCCCAGACTGGCACCGGTATCGATGAACTCAAGCGCCGCATCGCCGAGGCCTGCCTCTAATCGAGCTGCAACCCCTCAAAAGCTCTTATCTATATCACCTCAGTGATAGTTATTGGTAAACTATCACTGTGGTGATATTTTTTAGGAGGCCGATATGGAGCTGTGGCACGGGTCGGAGGTTGTTGTCGAGCATCCGTCGCTGGATAGATGTAAGCGGTAGTGTCGAGAAAGTTGGTGTAGCGCCCGATCCGAAGCGAGTCGGCCCGGCGTCCTGGAACCTGGAACACGGTTGATATCCTATGCCGCCTCG
>NZ_CZAQ01000037.1:0-2977 GCF_001404695.1 Collinsella aerofaciens
CCCGCCGAGAAGGCCGACGAGGATGGCACCGGCTCGCCCCAACGGCCGCGATAGATCAACTTGAGGGCAAGGGAGCGGCCGGTCGTGTCAATTCCGGTCTAACAGAGCCATTTCTTTTGCGTATTCGTCGCGCGCACGTGAGGAGACGATGCCAAGTTTGCAGCCGCTATCGGCGAGTGTTGCGATGACTTCAAGCAAACCTGGAAACACACTGATGGTGCTTTTAAAGCTGGCGGCAACTTGGCACCAGCGATCCAACGTTGCCTGCGAGTAGATCCCAAGTTTCTCAAGGGCATCCTTGCCGGGTATGCCGAGGGCAAAGTCAAGCTCGTGTCGGGGAAGCGTTTTGCTGGTCTCTTCTTGGACAATCTGGACAAGCGATGACAGAACGCTTTCTTCTGTATCTGCCAATGTCCCATCAACGTCAAATACGATATGGTCAAAGTGCTTCATATGATTGCTCCTCTCTGTTGTTTGCCTGCAAGTTTGATGCAGTGACAGAAGAAGGGTTAGCGGGATTTCTGCCTGGTGCTATCGAGATTCTGCCTCGCTGCTCGATAGCTCGAAGGAGTGCACCCCATTTGTTCTTTAAATACCTGGCCAAGATGGCTTGCTGTTATAAATCCGCATTGGCGCGCGACTGTCTGTACCGTTCGCGTGGTGTGTGCCAAAAGTTCGCAAGCACGGTTTATGCGGTATGCGCGTAGATATGCCGCCGGGGTCGTTCCTGCACAAGTTTCGATAATGCGGTAACACTCTCTTTCGCTTACGCCGGCTGCAGATGCCATCTGGGGCACATCTATAGCGGCTGCATAGTTTGCGCGGATAAAGTCCAGGATTGCCTTGAACTGTACGTCGCGGCTGGTCATCCAAGAGGCGCCGTCGGAAGAAAAGAGCGGTTCGGTCTTGGCGTTAATCTGAATCCAGAGCTCTGACAAACTATTTCGAAGCGCCATCTCGTTCTGCGGCCGTTGAAGGTCGTGGCTAAAGGAGCTCTTCAGCAAATCGATAAAGGGCATATCGTCGGGATTGGTGGGCGACCATTTGAGCACATCGACGCCTCGACATTGAAGCAATGGGTTGATGTAGCGCTTTTGAAGGCGTCCCGCGGGATCGCCGAGCATCGACGGCTGAAAGATATGCAACATTTGAATGGCTGGTGCCGAATTGGGTGATTGCAGCGTGCTGTGCAAAACGCCGCCGTTGATAAAGCCGGCGGACCCTTCCTCAAAGCGCACGTGTTCATGAGCCGCGCGCGTTCGATAGTCAATCGCTCCCTGCTCCATGTAGAAAAGCTCGACTTCGGAATGCCAGTGCCAGGGGACGGAATTGCCCGGATAGCGAGCGAATTCTGCGCGTTCGGCAATATAGGGCCAGTCTGCGGCGGTCTCGGGAAACGCTTCCTCGCGTCCTCCGCGGTGCAATTCTATGTGATCCATGTTTCGCATGGCATCAGTATAAAGCGCGATGGGCTTAGATTGCTCTTGCCTGTTCGGGGAACGCCTTGTCTAGGGATGCTTGGAGCTTATCGAAGGATGCTCGCAAGTTGTGGCTCTGGTCGGTTGAGCGTTTGGCTTTTGTGGTGGGGGAGTCGAGGAGACCGTTTCTCTGTGTCGGGGGGAAGGAGAAAAGGTCTGCATGTTTTAGGGATGGCTGCTGTGCTGCGTCATTGGAAGTATGCATGCTTATGCGGCCTCCTCGATGTCCACCAAAAGATTGCGCTCGGGGTATGCTGCTAGGTCCCGTGCGTTGGCAGTATTATGCCGCGGCCGTCGCAAAGAAGCGCTAAAGAAAGGCTTAACCTGGTTTGGTGTTACGATGAAACTGCAGGTCAGAGGTATCGAGTAACACTCTTGAAAGGTTTTGAGCTTAAGGGCTTTCTAAGGTTTGTGACGTGGATGTGGCGCGGACGTGCGGAGCGTGTGAATGCTCGCTGTTAGCGCTGCGGCTCTGCGGCGCGCACCTGCTCGATGACCTTTTCCATCGTGGTGTCGATGCGGTCTTTTTTGAGCTCGCATTCCCAGATGGTTATGGGTGTCCAGCCCATTTGAGTGAGCGCTGCCACGGCGGCGCGATCGCGTTCGACGTTGCGACGGAACTTTGCCTCCCAAAACTCAACGTTGCGCTTGGGCTGGCTCGGATTGCACTTGGGGCAGCGGTGCCAAAAGCAACCGTTGACGAAGATGGCGATCTTGCGTCCGGGGAAGGCGATATCGGGCTTGCCGGGCACCTTCCATTCCAAACGATAGCCGGTAAGGCCCGCGGCGCGCAGGTGCTGGCGAACGAGCAGCTCGGGCTTGGTGTTGGCGCGCTTGTTGCCTTTCATGGACTTTTTGATGGCGGCACGACGGCGCACCAATTCGCGCTCGTCGGCGGAGAGGTCCGAGGTGTCGATGCCGTCGAGCAGGCCGGGCTTGGGGCGCTTTTTGCTGCGGCGCTTGGTTTTGCGCTTGGGCTTGGTGGCGGGCTCGTCGGTCGTGGCGGGGTCGCCGTCGCCGCTGGTGCTTGCCTCAAGCCGGTCTTCCTTTAGCTCGATCAGGGCTTCGATCAGCCCCTTGTCGGCGGGCATCCACTCTACTGTTGCCAGCGAAGCGCGTGGAATCCAGCGGATATCGAGCTGCCGGTCGTGCTTCTGGGGTTCACCGGACTCATCGGCGAGCGAGCAGTAATAGCACTCCATGGAGAGATGAAAATCGGGGTAGTCGTACTCGACGGTATAGAAATCGCGCAGGTTGGTGACTTTTACCTGCAGCTCTTCCATAAGCTCGCGGCGCACGGCGGCCTCGGGTGTTTCGCCACGCATGAGCTTGCCGCCGGGGAACTCCCAAAGTCCCTGCATGCCGCCGTAGCCGCGCTGCACAGCAAGTAGCTCGTCAGATCCATCCTTGCGAATGATCCCAGCGGCAACATGAACAGTCTTCAACAGGAGTCCTCTCTCAACATCATTACATGACGGGGTAGTCTTTTTGGGACGGGG
>NZ_CZAQ01000037.1:3052-20407 GCF_001404695.1 Collinsella aerofaciens
CCCCGTCCCAAAAAGACTACCCTTACCTTACGCAACGGTAAGGCAAGCGTAAGCCATATCGATGGTAGCCGACTCGGCTTCTTGCGACTATAGATGCCGTAGACTAATCGCAAGAAAGGACTCGGTATGCAAACCACGCAAACGGCAACCCCGGTACTGGAGGTCGCGCATCTCGAAAAGGTATATGGAGCGCTGGGCAACGTGACCCGCGCGCTCAACGACGTCAGCTTTACCGTCAACCGTGGCGAATTCGTCGGCATCATGGGCGCCTCGGGCTCGGGCAAGTCGACGCTGCTCAACTGCGTGTCGACCATCGATAGCGCCACGAGTGGCACCATCCGCATTAACGGCCAGGACGTGACGCGCATGAAGCAGGCCAAGCTTTCGCAGTTCCGCCGCGAGGAGCTTGGCTTTATCTTCCAGGACTCCAACCTGCTCGATACGATCACGGCGCGCGAGAACATCGCCCTGCCGCTCACCATCGCCCGTATGAACTCGGCGGAGATCTCGACCCGCGTGCAGGATGTGGCTGCGCGCCTGTCCATCAGCCAAGTGCTCGACAAGTACCCCTACCAGATGTCCGGCGGCCAGCAGCAGCGCGTTGCCGCCTGCCGCGCGCTCGTCACCGACCCCACCATGATCATGGCCGACGAGCCCACCGGCGCCCTCGACTCCAAGAGCGCCCGCCTGCTGCTCGAGAGCCTGGAGGCCCTCAATCGCCGCCTGCGCGCCACCGTGCTCATGGTCACGCATGACAGCTTTGCCGCCAGCTACACGAGCCGCGTGTTGTTTATCCGCGACGGCAAGATCTTCACAGAGCTGCGTCGCGGCGACACCGACCGCCGAGAGTTCTTCGACCGCATTATGGAGGTCGTTGCCATGATGGGCGGTGAGGGCTCCGATGCTCTGTAAACTCGCTTGGGGCAACGTCCGCCGCGCCGGCCGCGACTACCTCGTCTACCTTTTGACGCTCACCCTGGGCGTCACGGTCTTCTATGCCTTTAACACCATCTCGATGCAGGTCGACATCGCCGGAATTGATGAAGAGGGCTTGGCGCAGGTTATGGGCAGTATGCTCGGCTACCTGACGTACTTTTTGGCCGGTGTCATGGCCTTTTTGATGGTGTACGCCAATAACTTCATCATGAAACGCCGCAAAAAGGAGTTTGGCCTGTACCAGGTGCTCGGCATGGGGCGCGGGCGCGTCGCCACGATCATGGCGCTCGAGACCGTGATCGTTTCGGTCGGCGCCTTCGTCGCTGGCATTATGCTGGGTGTGGGGCTCTCCCAGCTCATGACGTTCTTTACCGCCTCGCTCTTTAAGACGCAGATCGCTAATTTCCACTTCTTTTTCTCGGTGCATGCGTTCAACCTGACCCTTGCCTGTATGCTCGTAATGTTTGTGCTCACGCTACTGCTGAACCTCCGCGCCGTGCGTCGTACCAAACTCATCGAGCTTATGGGTGCCGAGCGTCGCAACGAGACCATCAAGACACGCAACCCCTGGATCGCGATTGCCATCTTTGCCGTGGGCGTGGTGCTGGTGGGCGTGGCCTATTACCGTCTGCTACGTGATGGGTTCCCGCTAACCGCGACGGACAGCAAGCTGCAAGAGGCCATGAACCAGTTTGGTATTACGACCGCTATGGTTACCGTGGGCACCTTTGCCCTGTTCTGGGGACTCTCGGGCATGCTCATCAAGCTGCTGCAGAGCCTGCGCGGCGTGTATTGGCGCGGTCTCAACATGTTTACCGTGCGCCAGCTTGCGGCCAAGGTCAACACGGTGTGCTTTTCGATGGGCGTCATCGCGATGATTCTGTTCCTTGCCATTATTTCTGTGACTTGCGGTATGTCGATTGCCAGCGTGATGAACGAGAACCTGGAGCGCTATAATCCGGCCGACATGTCGCAGACGTATGTCTATTACACGCCCGATACGCTCGACTACTACAAAGAGTACGTCAATCCGTCTGAGGCCGATCGCATGGTGCTGGCCGATAGTACGGTCGATTTGTACTCCGCATGGCACGGCGATCCATGGCACGGCGATCGTAAGGACAAGTCGGCGGACAACAACGACGAGACCGGCAAGAAGGTCAATATCGCCGATGTTGCCGGTGAGCATGTGCAGATCGATTCGTATCTGAGTTACCCGCTTGGCGGCTCGAATCCTTCGGTGATCCCAAGTGAGATGTGCAAGACCATGGGCGAAAAGCTCCCCAAGGCGTTCGAGGGCAGCAACGCCGACATGACAGGCCTGTCTGTGACGCCGGCAAGTCAGTACAACAAATTGCGCCAGATGATGGGCGAGGAGCCGGTGAGCATTGGCCGCGACCAGTACTTGCTTACGTGTGATATGGGCGGTGAGCTGGTCGACCTGTACACCAAGTATATGGCTGGCGGCCATGCCCTTACCTTGGGCGGGCATACGCTCAAGCCCGCAACCGATAAGTCGGACGAGGACACGGCGGCCATCGCCAACTCGGCGATGGGCAGTAACGTGGGTACCGTCGTCGTTGCCGACGAGCTGTTGTCCCAACTCAATCTGCAGCCGTATTCCAGTAGCCTGCTCGTTAACTACAAACAGGGGATGGATACGACCGAGGCAGACGAGAGTATTAAATACACTGTGCTGGACAATCTGCTCGTTGACGGCAAGGAGCCGGGATCGTGGGGAATCTTCATCACACGCTCCGAGATGTACGCGCAAGCAGCGCAAATGAACGGTCTTATTAGCTACCTAGCCATCTACATCGGCTTTGTATTGGTCGTTGCATGCGCGGCGATTCTGTCGATCCAGCAACTCTCCAACGTGGCCGACGGCAGCCGCAGCTATCGTGTGCTGGCACAGATTGGCTGTGACGACCGCCAGATTCGCCATTCGGTGATGGCACAGCAAGCGGTATTCTTCCTGTTCCCGCTGGCAGTGGGCCTGGCGCACTCCTTTGTGGCACTCAAGGTGATCATCGAGCTGGTGAGCATCTTTGGCAACATGAGCATCGGTGGCACGGTGGGCCTTACCTGTGCGATTTTCCTGGCAGCCTACGGCGGCTACTTCCTGGTGACGTACCTCATGAGCGCCGGCATGGTGCGAGCCGCCATCGCCACCCGCTACAGCGAGTAACAAGCGGGTAAAACCATCGCAAAGCCACTGCGAAAAACCGCTGCGGAGGGAGTCGGACTCCCTCCGCAGCGGTTTTTTGTCTATCGGATGCCTTTCAGATGCAAGTGAGTAGACTTTTTTGGATTTGCCGAGCACATCGCGACAAATGCGCGGTATAACCGCAGGTCAGCGCTGTGGCGTTTTGGGGCGTGCTTGGCCTCCTGCAAAAAGTCTACTCACTTGGTTTTGCTGTTAGAAAGTCGCCGCAAGGGAAAGCGGCTCCGTTGACGTTTGCCCAGATAAAACCCGCCAAAATAAACCTGTCCCTTTTTGGCGGGTTATCGCTTCCAAAAGTGGAGGATCAGGGTGGCGCCTTTTTGCGGAAGGGGCACATTGATTAATTCGGGTAACAGTTTTTTACGCCGGGGACGATGTTAAAATAGCCTAAAGCTATCTAGGAGCTTTGATTTTATGGTAACCGAGGCGGCTACCCTACAAAACGTGACGGCTCGTTCCTCTGGCATCCAATTATGTTGTTTATAGGGGCGGCTGGTCTGTATTGTGTGGCGCCAAGTATTTATGCGGGCCTTTCTGGCACCGTTCTTATCGGCCTGCATCTGCTTTCGGGCTTCTGTGTGGGCCTCATCTCTCGCCCCGTGGGACCGGGTATTTCCAAAAGGCTTTTTGGACTTATGCTCGCAGATATTGCACTTCTTTTGATGTACACGATATCTCTTAATGTGTTTCATCAATTTCATGTTGTGGTTTCGGCGCTCGCGTTCATTTTGTTGTTGCTAGCCCCCTTGCTTGTCGCTTGCTGTTCTTGGGCGCTTGGCGGTGAATTCGCAAACATGCGTGCGGGATCAAAGGGGAAACATGTAGCCGATGACCCTACTCTCCACGGGTATCCTGAGCTCGCTCTTTACGGCCCCGTTGTGCTCTTGATTGCTTTGCTTGTTGGCCTTCAGTTTCTTCTCGTTCCGTTGATGGAGTCCATCGGTTCTTTCCTTTCCGTTAACGCCGAGATGGGGGTTGCTGCCTCGCTCGCCGAACCTCTTGCGTTTGGTAATGCTGCCGTTATTCTTGATACGGATTGTTTGTTTTCGCGCAATATAAACATCGGAGCTGTGCTCCTGAGCTTTGGTGGGCATCAAGAGATCGTATTGCTTCTGGTTACCGCCTTGGGCAGCATTCTTGCCAGGGCCATAACGCGATTTTTACCAGACTTAACGAGCACTTTTTCTGCGGCTGCCAAATTAGGAGGAAAGCACTCTTCAGTTGCCGATATCCCTGCGGCTTCGGGTTTTTCTCAAAGGGAGTTCGCGGTTTTCTCTATGAGGATAGAGGGAAAAACGTACGAGGAGATTGCTTCTGCCTTGGACATTTCCCCGTCTACCGCCCGTACCTATTTGTCGCGGGCCTTGACTAAAACCGGATATAAGAGCATTTCAGAGGCGACCGCTGGGCTTCTTTTGTCAAAGGATGCGTGGCATCTTGACGCAGCAAATGGCCATGATCACCGTTCAGAATCGCTGGGGCCCTCATCGTCCAATCGGAACTGCAGGATAGTCTTCGCCTGCTTCTTGTTTATGTATGCGTCTGGAATGGGCATCGAGGAAATCCTCGTATATTTCGGCTTTGAGCATGATGCGATAATCCTATCGATAGCTATAGTGCTTGTGGCCCTGTGTTGCCGTGCGGCTATACGGTGGATGTCTGAAATGCACTCGTGCCTTTCGCCTGAACTTACTCTTTCTTCGGTGTCTGTGGGTGCTGGAGCAGCGTTCTGGGTTCACGATGTGGTAAGTCGGCTGTACATTTTCTTTGAGTCCGTTGGGAGCGGTGAGGCCGTTGGCGGCCTTTTGCTTGCTTTACGCGTGACTGCGTTCCTTGTCGTACTTATCCTTATGGCTTATTCGCTGCTATTCTTGCGTTCGAAAGATACAGTTCGGGCGGCTGATCGACGCGATGTCGTGCGTGAGGCTTTCTTGAGGCTTGGCTTCACGCCGCTTTATGCCGACATCATGGCATGCGTTTTTGATGGTAATAGAACCGCCGAGATTTGTGCGCATCTTAACGTTGCTCGGGGAACCGTCAAAGAGGCCAAGAGCAAGAGCTATGCCTTGCTTGGAGTTCACTCAGAGCGTGAACTTAGAGATAGGGTTTTTAGTCTTATAGCAGATGTTATAGAAAATAGCAGGTAGAAGCCTGTAGACAAACAAGATTGTAAATCCATCCCACGCGTCTACAGACAGTTCTGACGATAAAGGTGATACTTCCGGACAACGGGTCCGACGACCCGTGCGTTGCGATCCGGAGGTGCTTACTGTGAAGACTTGTGATTGCCTCACATATGTACGGCTTAATTTAGAAATACTTGCGCACAACCGGGGAATTATGTTGCTGACGGCGCTGCTCGCGCTCGTATTCTGCATCCCGGTATTTCTATCCGTTCCAACGGGAGCGGATTATCTATATGGTAGAGCTTCCATCGAAGATCAGAGAGCCCTTTTGGTCTCTCAAGTCTCTGACGGCGTTTATGACACTGCCCCACAGGAGCTCAACAGCATCATTGCCGACGAAAGGGCGTGCCTTGATCGAGCGCTTGAAAGCAAGGCAGACTCCAGAGAGTATTACGATGCGATTGCCGATTACGACAATCTATTGCTCAAGGAATACCGACTCGGTTATTTGAATGGCGTTGATTCGGAGTTATCGCTTGAGGCCCAAGGGCGTCTTCCCCGAGCCATAGCGATGCTGCCCCATCCGGAATCGTACGGCTCAACAACAAAAATGCCTGGGATGATTCTTCTCGCATATTATTGCGGCGCTGTTCCGGCAATAGCGTGGCTTTTAGTTCCGGTCCTCGTCCTCTATATGTCGCTTGAGGGGGATGGAAAGCGGTTCTACGATCGGGCGTTGTTGTCAAAGTTAGAGATGAATGCATGCCGCGTTCTCGTCTCTGGTATTGCATCGACGGTGGTTTTGGTTCTGGCGTTGGTTCCCTGTTTTGTATTGGCAACGGTGTTTAACGGTGTCGGTCAGACAGAGTACCCAGTCGTATTCATTCAGTATGGTGACGTAGTCGAAAGAACTGTGTTAGTTCAGCTAGGGCTATTTGCCGTCTTTGAAGCTGCGCTGTCGATGATGTTTGCTTGCTTGGGCGTGTGCGTGTACGCCGGAAGCAGAAACAGGGCCATTTCGTCTATGGTGATCGCTCTTGTGGGGGGCATAAGCCAGCTTCCATTTTATGCGAGCAAAGATGCTCCATGGCATGCGTTGCTGCCGTATATGGTGTCGAGCTATTCTGCCTCTTCGTTTGCGCTCGGCGGCGCTTCTTACGCCAATGGAGCGGAGGTATCTCTCGTTCCTGAAGCCAGCGCATCGCACTGCTTCTTTGCCGTGATGGGCGCGTTTGTTGTTTGCGCGTTGGGAGTCATCTCGTTTTCGCGTCTAAAAAGCAAGAATCGTTGGGCCTGGAACCATATTCGCCCGGATAGTTTGGGCGAGAAAAGCTTGCTCTCTCTGTCGCTGGATGCGTTGACGGTTGGAAAAAAGCAGCTGGTAAAGGGATTGCAGCTTGATATGACCGCTGGCCAGATATGGGGTCTTGTCGCGCCAAATGGACATGGCAAGACTACGTTACTTAATACTCTTTGGGGAGATGCTGGGCCATCAGTGCGCGTGTCAGGTGCTCTCTGCTTTCATGCAAAACTATGCGTCGACTGTGAGGAAATGAGAAAGGTATTCTTCTTGGTTCCGAATAGGCCGTCGCTGTTGATTCCATACATGACCGTTGCTTTTCATCTCGACCGATGCAGGCAAATTTGGCATTCACCTCGCACTTTGGACCAAGTGCTTGATCGCTTTGACTTGACTGAGCTGATGAATACGCCCGTATCTAGGCTGTCTGATGGAAATAGACAATTACTTAATGTGGCGATGGCGTATATGTCCTATTGCGAAGTCGTCCTTTTGGATGAGCCCATGAATGCACTTGATGTGAGACACGTTGCGATCGTTTCGAATGCTCTTAGAGATGAAGCGGGTAGGGGAGCACATGTCATCATCTCTTCTCATCTTATCGGAAACCTCGAATCGCTCTGTGATGCCGCCGTATTGCTCACAGGAGATGACTCGCGTGTCGTTACCCGAGAAATGGGAGGTGATTCGGAGTGGATCGGTAATGTGTACACGCAGCTTTTCAAGACGAACGACAGTGAAACTAGGAAAGGAAGATAACCATGAAACGCCATGTAACGAAGAACTTTGTGAAGGCAATGTTCGCATGTTTTATGCTTACTCTGTCGATGGTCGCAATTCCCGTTTATGCGACGGCGCAACCAGATGCAGGTTCTGTTGCACCTTGTCGTCTTGTGACGGCGGATGTCTTGGACACCTACAAATCGTTCTCCACTGCAAACCACCCGAGTGAGAATATTGACTGTTTCGATCAGACATACAAGAGGCTGTCTTTCAAAACTTCGTATTCTCGTACGGGGCAAACGATTCTCTATACGGGTGCAGCGTTAAGCCCACGCGGCAACGGGATGCCCGGGTTTGAGACAAAATATCAGTGCACATATCGTACCTGGTAGATAACTCTAGGATCGGGTCTTTCCGAATAACTTTGCAGTGAACTTGTTTAACGCTGCAGCTCCTTCGTTTATCTCAATCTGTAACATCTGGCTGGCAAAAACGCCTCCACCTGTTACAGATCGAGATTATTCGACGCGCGCTCTGTAACTCGTCTCGATCTGTAACAGTAAGACGGCGATTTGGCCTCCATATGTTACAGATTGAGACGAAAGAAATTGTGAGTCAAAAGGCCGCCGCGAGGGAAAGCAGCTCCCCTCGCGACGGTTGGCGTTTGCCCAGATAAAACCTGCCAAAATAAACCTGTCCCTTTTTGGTAGGTTATCGCTTCCAGAAGTGGAGGATCAACGTCGTGCGGTTTTGCTGCTCGGTTTTGACCAGGATGTTGTGGATGTGGGTCTTGACGGTGCCTACGGCAAGGAATAGCTCGTCGGCGATCTCTTGGTTCGATTTGCCCAGCACAACCAGACGCAAAACCTCGGCCTCGCGGTTGGAGAGCCTGTAGGCGTTGCGGTAGAAGGGCATCTGCTCTTCGATGTGTCGATCAAGATCGCTGACGTTCTTTTCCTCGGGTGCCTCCTGCATGCGAATCGAAAGCACGTGATAGGCATAGATAATCAGCAGGATCGCAAAGTAGCACGCAAAGATATTCTCGCTAAAGTTGCGCTCGGATAGGTACAGCTGCAGCCAGGAGGGTGCCAGGCTCATGGGGACGACCAAGATGTTGTAGAAGTCCTCGGCAACGATGCACCCGACCAGAATGGCGCCGATAATGAGGTGCTTTCGTTGATTGTTGACGCGCGCCTTAAGCTCGACCTGCGTGCTTTTATGCGCCGTCCAAAAGATATAGAGCCCCACAAATACAAGGAATACCTGACGCATCGTGTAGTAGAGCCATTGATGCATGGGGCCGTAGGGGACAGCGACAATGATCAGCAGCTCGCTCAGGAAGAACGTTGCGACGGGAATTACAAACTGCTTTTTTGAATGTTTGTCGAGCAAGTCCATGGCAATGAGCCAAATAAAAGCTTGTGAAGCGGTTGCCACAAGCGTCCGCAACGCAGGCATGATAATTGAGTAATAGTCGCTGGCTGGAAAACTCTGGTTTTGCAGCGTGTATTCAAAAAAGAAAATCTCGGTCATCTCGATGGCATAGCAGATAAATACGCCGCTGCCATAGATAAAGAACCGTCGGCGAGACGAGGCATAGGCGGCAAGCGAAAGCACTGCCGTCACAATACAAATCAGGAGAATCGCTAGGGTATAGAAGAACATCAGGGTGTTCATCTGTCACCGTCCCATCTCATTTATCTCTGGCCGAGTCCTGTATATCTTGTGGGATATAGACGTCTCAACCCTTCGTTACATTGCGGATTGGGCGCCGAGATACAGCATAGCCGTATACCGTTTGCGGTTCTAGATAGTAAACCCCTGCAAGCTGTCTACCTGCGGGTTTATATTGGTTTAGAGGGGGTGTAACTCCGTGAACGGTCTTTAATCCCGAATAAACTAGGTAAAAATTGCATACGGGTGAATGATGGTCTTGTCAACACGAGGCGTGATGTTCGAGCGTCTCATAGTAATAGTCGGCAAGACCGGCGGAAAGGAAATTGACATGGCACTGCCTAAGGATTTCATCGACACCAATGACTTCACCAAAGAGCAGATCCTGGCTATCGAGGATCTTGGCCTGGCAATGAAGAAGGCCATCAAGGTTGACGGTTATTATCCGCACCTGCTCCGCAACAAGAGCCTTGGCATGATCTTCCAGCAGGTCTCCACCCGCACCCGTCTTTCCTTCGAGACCGCTATGACCGACCTCGGCGGCCATGCTCAGTTCTATGGCCCTGGCACCATCCAACTCGGCGGTCACGAGTCCCTGGGCGACACCGCTCGCGTTATGGGCTCGCTGCTCGACATCATGATGGCTCGCGTTGACCGTCACAAGGACGTCGTCGGCCTCGCCGAGGGCTCCGCTGTGCCCGTCATCAATGGCATGTCCGAGTTCAACCATCCCACGCAGGAGATGGGCGACCTCATGACCATGCTCGAGAACCTCCCCGAGGGTAAGAAGATCGAGGACTGCACCCTGGCTTTCATCGGTGACGCCACCCAGGTCTGCGTCTCCCTCATGTTCATCGCCTCCAAGGTCGGCATGAAGTTTGTCCAGTTTGGACCTAAGGGCCACCAGGTCCCCGACGGCGGCCTGCACGTTGGCACCGTTGAGGAGCGCGCCGAGTTCGGCAAGCAGATGATGGCCATCGCCGAGGAGAACTGCAAGGTCTCCGGTGGCTCCATCGTCATCTCCGACGACATCGAGTGCATCAAGGGCGCCGACTTCATCTACACCGACGTGTGGTATGGCCTGTACGACGAGGAGGTCTCGGGCGAGAATTACATGGACGTGTTCTATCCCAAGTATCAGGTCACCATGGACATGATGAACTTTGCCGGCCCCAACTCCAAGTTCATGCACTGCCTGCCGGCCACCCGCAACGAGGAGGTCGTCGACGAGGTCATGGACGACCCTGAGCGCTCCCTGTGCTGGGTTGAGGCCGAGAACCGCAAGCACTCCATCCGCGCTCTCCTTGCCGCCCTGGGCAAGCGCACCCCGCTCAACGACGAGGGTGTCGAGTACTCCGCCAAGGCTGAGCTCCACGCCGCTCTCAAGGCTCTCGAGCAGCTCTAAGCCTCAAGGCCGCTAAAAGTACGTTTGCGGGCGGCGGATACTCGTCTCCTGTCGCCCGCTCACCGAGGCTCAAGCAATTGCCTTAGTACCTTGGGCCTCGGATCTGTCCAAGACTGAGCGAAGGAGCTCATCATGAGCGACGGAAAGAAAAAGCTTTCCTTCTTGACGGTCATTTCGACCATCATCTGCGTCGTCTTCGTTTGCGAGGCCGCCGCTCCTGCTGCTGCCATTGGCAACCAGCAGTTCTTCTGGTGGATCTTCCTGATCCTGACCTTCCTGCTCCCTTATGGCATGGTTGTTGCCGAGCTCGGTACTACCTATGACGGCGAGGGCGGCATTTACGACTGGGTACGCGATGGCCTGGGCGACAAATGGGGCGCCCGCATTTCGTACTACTACTGGGTTAACTACCCGCTGTGGATTGCCTCGCTGGCCACTATGTTCCCCGACATTTTGGGCATGGTCTTTGGCGTCGAGTTCAATTTGATCGCCAAGATGGGTATCGATCTTGCCTTTGTGTGGATCGTCTACCTCATGGGCCGCTCCAAGGCGTCCGACTCCGAGTGGGTCCTTAACGGTGGCGCCATCATCAAGGTCGCCGTCGCGGTTATCGTTGGCGCTCTGGGCATTTGGTATGCCATGGAGAACGGTTTTGCGAACGACATGTCCGCTGCCACCTTCCTGCCCGAGCTCACCAACACCAACGCTCTCGGTTATCTGTCGATCATCATCTTTAACTTCATGGGCTTCGAGGTCATCTGCACCATGACCGACGACATGGCCGATCCCGCTCGCGATATCCCCAAGGCTATCATCGTCGGTGGCCTGTCCATCGCTGTGATCTACCTGTTCGCTGGCTTTGGCATCGGCGCTGCTGTGCCGGCCGATTCCATCGACCCCGACTATGGCATGATTGTCGCAGTCCAGACCATGGTGGGCGACTCCATGATCTTTAAGGTCATCTGCATCGCCTTC
Source organism: Collinsella aerofaciens (assembly GCF_001404695.1). Lineage (GTDB taxonomy): Bacteria > Actinomycetota > Coriobacteriia > Coriobacteriales > Coriobacteriaceae > Collinsella > Collinsella aerofaciens_E. The sequence continues at coordinate 14,416 of NZ_CZAQ01000037.1, forward strand.
CTGATCACCCTGTTCGCCAACATGGCCGCTTGGTCCTTCGGCGTTAACTCCGTTGCTCGCTACGCTGCCGAGCACGGCAACATGCCCAAGGTCTTCGCCTCGATGATCTCTGACGACGATATGCCCAACGGCGCCAACCTGGTCAACGCTATCGTTGCCTCCTTGGTGTTGTGCCTGCAGCTGGTTCCCATCGACGCCATCTCCAACGGTGTCTTCTGGATGCTCTTCGGCACCTCCGTCGTCTTCCTGCTGCTCACCTACATCCCGATGTTCCCGGCGTTCCTCAACCTTCGTAAGAACGACCCGAACCGTGAGCGCATCTTCACGTTCCCGTTCAAGGGCGCCATGATGAAGGTTATGCTGGCCATCCCCTGCATCGAGCTGATCCTGGCCATCGTTGCAACGCTGGCTCCGTTCTCCGTCGATGAAATTGGCGACAAGGTCCCGATGATCGTTATCTTCATCGTGCTCGTGCTCATCGGCGAGGTCGTCCGCGTCGTCAGCGCCAAGGGCCGCGAGACCGAGTACAAGGGTCTCACCCCTGAGCTGGCTGCTCAGCGACTCGCTGAGGAGGCCGCCGAGGCCGAAGAGGACTAGAGCACCCGGATTCGGGGCTCCAACCCTCCTCGCGTACCAAAGTACGCTTCGTCGGGCTTGTCGCTCCCGACTCCGGGCACGCTAGCCTCTTCGGGGGCGTGCCCAAAGCGACAAATTTGCTCACTATTTCCTGGGGCGGGTGCGAGCGATAGCTCCGGTAACCACCGCCCGCCCCAACCTCTCTCTTTCGTATCCTTCGTGCGTATGTCTCCGCGCACTTGGCTACGTCGTCGCTCGCCGGTGCGACTCCGTGAAAACCGGTACCGGGCGCCCCGACCTTTGCCGGGGGACGGGCACCCACTATCTCTTGGTTTTTAGGCCGCGGGTAACCCGCCCGCGGCAAGCGATCGTTCGATTTGGAGGAAATCTTATGCGTACGATTACCGAGTCCGAGTCCACTCCCAAGGCCGACGGCTTCTTCATGCCCGCCGAGTTCGCCCCGCAGGATCGCGTGTGGATGGGCTGGCCCCACCGCACCGACACCTGGGCCCACGGCGCCAAGCCGGCCCAGAAGCAGTATGCCGCCATCGCCCGCGCCATCGCCGAGTTCACCCCGGTCACCATGTGCGCCAATCAGGCCGACTACGCCAACTGCAAGGCCGTCTTCGAGAACGACGAGAACGTCACCGTCATCGAGATGACCACCGACGACGCCTGGTTCCGGGACACCGCCGCCACCTACGTCATCAACGGCAAGGGCGAGAAGCGCGCCAACCACTGGCACTTCAACGCCTACGGCGGTCTCGTCGACGGCCTTTATTTCCCGTGGGACAAGGACGAGCAGATCGCCCTTAAGATGGCTGAGCTCTCCGGCTGCCGTCGCTATCGTCCCGATGACATGATCCTCGAGGGCGGCTCCATCACCGTCGACGGCGAGGGCACCCTTGTCGTGACCGACCAGTGCCTGCTTTCCCCGGGCCGCACCTGCTCTGCGGTTCTGGAGGAGGAAGAGGATCCCGAGTCCATCTGGCCCAAGTACCACAAGAAGTTCGAGCCCTGGAGCGAGGAGCTTCGCGCCTACATGGACGAGCACCTCAAGGATTACCTGGGTGTCGAGAAGGTCATCTGGGTCAAGGAGGGCATCGACCCCGAGGAGACCAACGGCCACATCGATGACGTCGCCACGTTCATCGCCCCGGGCGTCATGGCCTGCATCTGGACCGACGATCCCGAGTATCCGTTCTACGAGCAGTGCCACGCTGCCTACGAGACCCTCTCCAACGCCGTCGACGCCAAGGGCCGCAAGATGAAGGTCTACAAGCTCTGCATGCCCGTGAACCCGCTGTTCATGGACCAGGCTTCCTGCGACACCATCGACGCCGACGAGAACGCCGAGCCGCGCGTTCCCGACGAGCCGCTGATCGCCTCCTACATGAACTACCTGGTCACCAACCACGGCGTTATCGTCCCGCAGTACGGCGACGAGAACGACCAGTTGGCCGTTGACACGCTCCAGAAGATCTATGACGAGGTCTGGGGCGAGGGCGTCTACAAGTGCGTCGGCGTTCAGTCCGAGCAGGTCGTCTTCGGCGGCGGCAATATCCACTGCATTACGCAGCAGGAGCCCTCGGCGTAACTGTTTGTCTTCCCGAGGCACGGCACCTTGCCCTCCAATCGTCGGGCATGACCCTTAAGGTCAATGCCCTCCTCTTTCAGGGCAATCTGCCGCACCTCGAAAACCCAGTCGATCAATCGGACAGGTGGCGTGTCATCCCATCTCGGGGCATTGATGGGCTGCTGCTTGATGTCTTGGTCGGTTGGGTTTTCTTTGGGCACTCCGTTGCCTCCACATCGGAGTGCCTTTTTTCTTTGATTGAATACGCGTCTGGCCTGGGATTTTTTGCGGGTTAGGCCAATTGTTCGCTTGAATTTCCCAGGTCAGACGCGTTTTCAATTGCCGAAAGTTCCCGGTCGCGAACGCGGCCGTTTTGATCGGAGTATCTATGTACCAGCGTATCGTCATCTACACGCGTCTGTTCCGCGAGCGTTGGTCCAACAACTGCATCCTCTCCTCTCTTTGGGATGGCACCTGTACCGGTGACGCGGCCTGCAACCCTACCTTGGGCTGCGCCTTCGGTACAGATGCCATCCTTTTTGCTGTAGGGGGCGCGCGCCATGGCAGGTAAAAAGTTCTCCCTGATCGAGGTCATCCTTTCGGTTATCTGCGTCGTGTTTACCATCGAGGCGGCGGCTCCGGCATCTGCCATGGGCAACGTGCAGTTCTTCTGGTGGATCTTCCTTATCATTACGTTTTTGCTTCCCTATGGTCTGGTGGTGGCCGAGCTGGGTACGGCGTTTGATTCCGAGGGCGGCCTGTACGATTGGGTTCGCTTGGGCCTGGGCGACCGTTGGGGTGCCCGTTGCTCTTGGTGCTACTGGGTTAACTTTCCGCTGTGGGCGGCAAGTATCGCCTGCATGTTCCCCAGTGTCATTAATGCGGTGTGGGGTATCGAGTTCTCACTCGGGATCCGAATTGCCATCGAGATTGCCTTTGTGTGGGGCGTCACGGTCATGGCAATGCAGCCGGTGGCCGAGGCCGATTGGGTTATGGACGGCGGCGCCGTCATCAAGGTGCTCATTACCGCTGTGGTGGGAATCGTCGGCATTTGGTTTGCCTGCAATAACGGCTTTGCCAACGACATGTCATTTAAGACCTTCATTCCAGATCTGGGCGACACCAATTCGTTGACGTACCTATCGATTATCCTGTTCAACTTTATGGGCTTCGAAGTGGTCGCGACTTTTGCCAGCACGATGAAGAACCCGTCGCGCGATATCCCCAAGGCGGTTATTGCCGGTGGCGTGGCCATTGCGGCAATTTACATCATTTGCGGCATTGGCATTGGAGCCGCGGTTCCCGCCGAGCAGCTTTCACTCGATTCGGGCATTGTGGACGCAGTCGCCGCTATGGTGGGGCGCACCCACCCGCTGACGATGGTCGTGGGCGTGGCCTTTTTGGTGACGCTGTTCGCCAATATGATCTGCTGGAGCTTTGGCGTCAACAACGTAGCGAGCTATGCCGCGCGCCATGGCAACATGCCGCGTCCCTTTGCGTTGGTGTCCAAAAAGACCGGCATGCCCAACGGCTCGGCGCTCATTAACGGCTGTTTTGCCAGCTTGGTGCTGCTGCTCCAGATTCCGCTGGGTGAGGGTTCCGACGTCTTTTGGGTCTTCTTCTCGATGAACGTCGTCTTTCTGCTCATGAGCTATATCCCCATGTTTCCAGCGTTTTGGCGTCTGCGCAAGCACGATAATCGCTCGCGTGTGTTCCGTGCGCCTTTCGAGGGCAAGGTGCTTGCGGTGGCGCTTGCGATTCCCGTGGTGGAGCTCGTGCTTTCGATTGTTGCTACGATTGTGCCGCTCAACAGCTCACCTGCCGAGATGGCAAAGTTGCCGATTCTCGCGGGCGTAGTGATTGGCCTGTTATTGGGCGAGGTTTCGCGCCTCATATCGCGCCGCGGCCGAAGCGTCGACAATCCCGGCGTTGGTGCACGGGGGTCAGGTTACTTTGCACCAAAACAGTAAGCGCCGCGAGTTGCGCAGCGCTTGGTGCATCTTGGATTACTGTTCGCGGTGCTCGGGATCGGAAACGAGCTTAGGCGCAAAGTAGGGGACGTGGCCCAGGTAGGGGCAGCTGTCCGAACGCTCCTCGACGACACAGGGGACGTCATTGTAGGTAAGTGAGTCGCTCAGGTGGACGATGGCCTTGGCGGCAGGGGCAACGAGTATTTTGAGCAGTGCGATAGGCGCCATGGCATCTCCTTTCCTGCATGCGACCCGTGTTTTAGCGCGAATGTGTACGCCGCAAGTCTAACATCCCGCCGCGGAGAGCTCCAAACCACCACAAAGGGGACAGGCACCTTTGTGGTGGATTTGGGGTTTGACCAGATAATACCTGTTATCGCTCCCAGGCAGTCGTCGGGGACGTTCTAAAACGGTTATAGGTTACTATCCAATAACGCCTCTGAACTGGGCTACTATTAGATTATGGAAAACACTACTGCAAGATTATGGCAAATGATACTGTCAGATTATGGCGTGTGCTGCTGTAGTCGTCGGGGGCCTGCCTTATGAGCGCCGGCATGGTGCGAACTGCCATCGCTGCCCGCTACAGCGAGTAGCAAGCGGGCAAAACCGCCTCAAAACCAGCGCGAACAACCGCCGCGAAGAGGATCGGACCCCTTTCGCGGCGTTTTTTGCCTATCTGGAGCGCCTCAAAACCAAGTGAGTAGACTTTTTTGGATCTGCCGAGCACAGCACGACAAGTGCTCAATAAAACCGCAGGTCAGCGCTGTGGCGATTTGGGGTGTGCTCGGCTTCCTGCAAAAAGTCTACTCACTTGGTTTTGGCTGCTAGAAGACCGCCGCGAGGGAAGGCAACTTCCCTCGCGGCGGTTGGCGTTTGCCCAGATAAAACCTGCCAAAATAAACCTGTCCCTTTTTGGCATGTCCCTTTTGGCGTGGCTGATTGGTTTGGGCTGTTTTGGAGAAAGCCATGAGGCGGCACTCAGGCTAATCCTGCGTGTCGCCTCCGTACATGTAGACGATAAAGCCGTCGCCGGTGTCTTGGCTGTGATCCTCCAGGATGCGCTTCATGTTGAGGTGCTCGTAGAACTGCCAGTCAGAGTTGCAGTCGCTCATCAGGAAGAATTTGGTGCACCCGTCTTTGGCGAGTTCGGCGCGCGCAAGGTCGATGAGCTCGCGGCCGAGTCCCTTGCCCTGCCACTTGGGCACAATGATGATCAGGTTGAGCTGGCCCTGGGCATACTCGTTGCCCGTGGCGGCAAAGCGATCGGCCGTTGCCTTCTCACGGCTGTCGCCAAAGAGCGAGCCCTCGAGCTTGGCGTCGGCAGTCTTTGCCATCTCGGTTGCCTGGGCGAACATCTCGTCGTAGCAGGGTACCCACGTGGGGTTGGTACGCGGCTTGCCGTTCTCGAAGATGCCGATGCAGCAGGCGGCGATAATGCGGCCCTCGGCCTCGGCGACAAGCGCGATGGGGGAGCGCTGCAGCTGCATGGCGATGTTGAAGCGCGCGCAGAAATCGGCAGCTTCGACGTCGCCGCGGTTGCGTAGCGTGTTGCACCACAGCTGGTTGTAGATGGCGGCGATGCCGGTCAGGTCATCAAGCGTGGCGGCGCGCAGGGTTACGTTGTCAAGGCTCACGGAGGCTCCTTCCAGGTAGGGTCAGGCCACCTCTGAGTGTGACATGGGCGCACCGCCGCTGCAGCAACCATTCGGCAGACGAGCCCCGATCCTTCGGGGGCGGAGGAAAAGGGATCACGAGGATAGTCATTGGGTGTTCCTATAGTTTTGTCAACCGTCGGGGCTACTCCCGGTAGGGCACCCGGTCGCGCATCACGGCGTATATCGCCCTGAGCCGCTTCCTCGCGACGGCC
>NZ_CZAQ01000038.1 GCF_001404695.1 Collinsella aerofaciens
CGAGGCGGCATAGGATATCAACCGTGTTCCAGGTTCCAGGACGCCGGGCCGACTCGCTTCGGATCGGGCGCTACACCAACTTTCTCGACACTACCCTAATCCACATGCAAATCTCATTGATGACCAGACCTGGTAGTGCAAGGGGTTGAATTGTCACTCTTGGATATTTAAATGAAGGCCGCATTTAGATGGTAGCTATCGAGGAGGGACCTGCCGGCATCCGTAGCGCATTGAATGCCGTGAACATGTCGTGCATGAAGCGAGGGCTAAGCTGTGGGTGAGCTTGTCGAGCACGGTCACGTGCACCCCGGGGTAGTTCTTCACTACGTAGTGCACAAAGCTGGACCCGATGAAGCCGCAGCCACCGATGACGATGATGTTGGTGGGTTCGAAGGGCATAAAGACTGGTGTCATGCTACTTGAGAGCGAGCTCTTCAACAAGTGCGTTCACGCGACGTCTGAGCTCTGCAATCTTTACCGTGTTGGAGAACTCTCGATAAAGAAGCAGCGCAATTGCATAGAGGAATACGAAGTTCGACGGGCTTTCGAAGCCAAGGGCCCCTGCGAGCCAGAAGGCAATCTGGGGAACGGCTGCAAACACGACAAAGCTCAAAGCAAAGAACAACCAGAACACGGAGTCGAGAACCTGTATCTGAGCCTTACGGAGCTTCTTCACTATCACGAACAAGATGGCAAATGCACCCAGAATGAGTACGACCCTTAAAACGCTAGACATATAATCACCTGAACCACTGAACGAAAAGAATGGAGATGCAAGCTCGCGCCATGTAAGCAATCGACTTGGAGATATTAAGATAGCTCTCCCCCGCCTGGCGTTCACGCATCTCAACTTGAACCTCGCTCACCTTCGCCCCCTTTTTTATAAGAAGCGAAATGCTCTCGGGCTCAGGGTTAAGCGAGTCGTCCTGCGCGAAGCGCTTAATCATTTCCTTGCTAAACATTCTCATTCCCGAGGTAGGGTCAGCTACGCGCTTTCCCGTAGTCAGCTTGATCATGACTGTAATAAGGCGTGAGCCAATCATTCGAGCGGAGATTTCCTTTTTCACGTGGAGGAAGCGTGAGCCAATTACGATATCAGCGTTTTCATTAATAGCGGTCTCGAGCATTTCATCGATATACTCAGGCATATGCTGACCGTCCGCATCAAACTGAAGGGCATAATCGTAGCCGTTGCGGAGCGCGTACTTCATGCCCGTCTGAAATCCAACGGTGAGGCCAGAATTGACTGGCAGTGTTACGTAGTTGTACCCACGATCGCGACAAATCCGCTCAGTTAAATCCTTGGAGCCGTCGTTTACTACGAGATAGTCAACACTTGGAGCGACACCTACCAGCTCGTCAACCGTGGCCTCGAGCGATTCTTCCTCATTATACGCTGGAATAATAACCAGCAATCGATGATGCTTATCCATACATCCACCTTACCTTTTATCTTCCGAAACGTAATCCAGGCATCACATACTATTTCCAGTAGCCTTTTAGCTGAATAACTAACACGGTTGCCATGAAGCCTATTCCACAAAGAGCAGAAATGAGACAGACATATGTAACACCATCCATCGAATACAGAGCAATTAAAGGTAAGGCGCAGAGAGAGGAAATTAGAGCAGCAACATTCCCAACAAAGGCACCCCGGAAGTTTCTGATAGCCATTAGCAAATCGTTTACAAACCACATATACCCCGTAAGCATCGCAAGCGCCACAAGCGGAGGAAGTAGATATGAAAAGCCAGACATCTTTTTCCCATACACAAGAACAAGAACCGGCTCACCTAAAACCATTACTCCAATAGCGCACACCAGCCCCAGAACAACGATCCCGACCGTCGCCTTTGTCAAAAGCGCATTGAAGCCTTTCCTGTCCCTAGCAGCAAAACTCTCCGAAAAATAGCCTAGAAGAGGATTGTAGATATAGGAGGCGCCCGTCTGAATAAGCGCAACAGGAGCAGCTGCGGCAGCATAAATGCCAAGAGCAGCCTCCCCTTGAACACCAACAAGGTATTGCCTTGGAATCGAAGATGCTGACGCCGCGGCAATGGACGCAAGAACGATGGGGAGACATCTCAAGGCCAGTCGAAGGCACTTTTTGAACGAGATGCTTGGGGCCAATGGGCCGAATTGAAGGGTCCTTGGCAAATCGTAGACAGCACCAACGAGGATCACGACAACGGTCATTGCAACTATCGCCGCCTCGAGCGATTCGCATAAGCCAAACACTACGGTAAAGGCAACAAGAGATAGAATCCCCTGAAAAGACAGAGACTTACCGATGTAATCCATTCGATGATGGCGCTGATCGCACGCGTGAAAGACGTCTACAACCAAGGAAATAGACTTGTAGACGGCATAGAGCAGAATAGCTGCAATCGCTCCCGATTCGCATGTAAACAGCGAATAGCCGGTGCACAGAGCGAGCGCGACTCCGCAAGTGAAAAACCGAAACGCCAGGTATTCACCCGTGGTATTCTCATTCTCAACATCTGAGACCTGGTACGTATACATGCGATACTGAGCGATAGGGGCAAAGATGTTGTAGATGGACATTGCCAAAGAGAAAACGCCGGATGCCTCGTAACCTGAACCAAGGCGAACGATCAGAATCGTAATCAGCCATTGGCAAGCAAGGTTAACGATGGAACCGAACGAGTTCCACAGCATATTCTCTTTAAGAGAGAGCTGCTTAACCTCACTCATCTACCGAACCAATGCTTCCCCGAGACTTTGCAGCCCCTTCTCCAGAACATCAGCAATTCGCTCACTCGCATGACCGTCACCATACGGGTTGCTGGCATGAGCCATGCGGGAATATGCTTCTTCATTCTCTAAGAGGTCGCAACATGTTGAGAAAATAGCATCTTCACTTGTGCCAACAAGCTTAAGCGTGCCCGCCGCAACGCCCTCAGGGCGCTCGGTCGTATCACGCATCACCAAAACCGGCTTACCCAAGCCCGGGGCCTCTTCCTGAATGCCGCCTGAATCGGTAAGAATCAAGTAGGAGCGGGCCATGAAATTATGAAAATCAACCACGTCTAGAGGATCAATTAGATGAATGCGGTCGCAGCCGTCCAACTCTTCATGAGCCGCCTTGCGAACGACAGGATTCAAATGTACAGGATAAACAGCGCGCACGTCATCATGCTTTTCAACAATTCTGCGAATAGCCCTGAACATGTGGTGCATGGGCTCGCCAAGATTCTCTCGACGATGAGCCGTAATCAAGATCAGGCGCCTATCTCCAACCCAATCAAGCTCGGGATGCGAATAATGATCGCGCACCGTCGTACGAAGCGCGTCAATGCCAGTATTTCCCGTCACGAAAATTCGACTGGAATCCCGATGCTCAGAAAGCAGGTTGTTGCGAGCTGCTTCAGTTGGAGCAAAGTGCCAAGCGGCAAGTATGCCGGTTGCCTGCCTATTAAATTCCTCGGGATACGGTGAGTGGATGTTGTATGTACGCAGACCCGCCTCGACATGGCCCACGGGAATGCCCTTGTAGAAGCATGCAAGTGCGGCGGCAAAGGACGTCGTCGTATCACCGTGAACAAGAACAACGTCGGGCTTGAGCTGATCCAGCACGCCGTCCAAGCCATTAAGAACAGCCGTGGTAACATCGAACAAAGTCTGTCTTTGTTTCATGACGTGCAAATCAAAATCGGGCACAACCCCAAACTCCTCAAGGACCACGTCGAGCATCTGGCGATGCTGGCCGGTAACGCAAACCTTCGCGTTAAGGCCAGATCGGTTCTTCAGCTCCTTTACGAGAGGACACATCTTGATTGCTTCGGGCCTTGTTCCAAATACCAACAGGACCGTCTTCTTCGACAAAGAGCTCATGCTGCACTCCATACTTCACTCAAGCCTATTTGCACAAACCAAACATTTTCAATAACGAACGGTACATAAATCCACAAAACGGAATGGCTTTTGCCCTTATTCCGACTGTGCTATGCATCAACTCTGAAACGTACAGGCGATATCCCTTCCAGTTCGTAATGAGCAGCCGATCAGTATTCTTCGTGTAGCCATCGGCAAGGTATTCGCACACGTAGAGAGGAAAGGCGTACCCACGAATTAGATATCCATCGTTGCTGAATCTATTAAAGACAACTGCTTCAGGAACAAACCGCTCATCTTCAAAAACCGGGAATCGGTACTTCCTCAACCGCTCCGTCACAAAGGCCTCGGCAAGGTCACCCGTAATCCCCTTCGATCGGCGATCAATTGACGAATAATCGATGTACGAACCCACATTGTCTTGCAGAATTCCTCCCGTAAGCTTGTTGCCCGGAAAAATACGAACTCCCGACAAGGCAATCAGGCGCTCGTTAGACATAACGGTTTCACAGTTCTCCCCAATACGCTCCAAGGCATCATCGGTTAGATAATCGTCGCTGTCTACCGGGAAAAACAAGGCTCCCTTCGCCTCATCAAGACCCTTATTCCATGCAACGTGCTTTCCGCTATTGACCTGGAAAAAATAGCGGATAGGAAATTTCACCTGACAATCTTGCTGCATCGCCCCGACGAGCTTTCGCGTATCATCCGTGCTTCCATCATCAACAATTATCCATTCGAAATCTCGAAAAGATTGTCTTTTCAGACTTTCGAATAGCTTGGGAAGGATATATGCGCGATTATAAGTCGGGGTAAAAACCGTTATAAGCATAGACGACCCGCTCACTTTAGCAACTGGACCCAACGCTTCCCAAATCCCTGGCAAACGGGATGAGGGAATTTGCAAAAGAAACCTTTTGCACCAGGCGATCACATGAATCCCTGTCGCATACCGCATTGTCCATTTTCAAAACGAGATCATCCACATCCCCGTTATACAGAAGTCCAACACCATGTCTATCAATCTCTTCGGCAATGTCGTAAACGTAAGGAGTAGTGATTACCGGCCTGTGCGCCGCGACGTATTCCAAGAACTTGTTAGGGTAAGCAAAGTGGTTCGTTGGAACGTCCTCTCTCAACATCACGAAGAAGTCCGCAGCACAGAACACGCTAGGGAGGTCAGATGGCTTGAAGCTATCGAATTCAACGTCGTCACAATCACCGATTGCGGCGCGTGCAGAAGTAACGTCACCAGACAAAACAAGTAGCTTTGCCCCACGCCTCTTCAGTATTTCGCGATACAACTCTGCAGTTTGCGGAAGGCATTGCCACGACGAAGCTCCGCCTGAGTAAACGAGCAGCCACTCGTCATCTTCTACGCCGTACTTCCTCCTATAATCCTCTCGATACTTAAGCTCCTCCGCACGACCAAAGCTTGGCTTCGCCCCCGTCGCACACGGAACAATGTAGAACTGACCCTCTTTGCAGCCGCACTCTCGACAAAGGAAACTGCGATACGCTCGAGAAACACAAAAGATACGGTCGAACTTACGCAAATATTTGCGCTGCTCGTATCTCTCAACAAAAGCGGCGGCACGGTGGAATGAGCCAAGGAAGAGGGGCTCGTCGCGTGCAAGAAGGGAGCCGTCGCCGTAATAACCATGAACATCAGCACATACAAAAGCTCCCGACGCCTCGGCGGCGCGCTTCATCCGGTCGACATAACGAAACAGCCCCACGCCAGAAAGGATGATCGCCTTGTAGGAGCCACTCAAAACCTTTTTTTCCGCAGTGGTAATTAGCTCTTCATATCCCGACAGCAGCTGCATGGGATTCATAAAATCCCGCCGAACATAAACGCCGGGTCCAAAAGCTTCACCACCCTCAGAAACACCCAAGCGAACATTGCAAAGAGCCGCAACATCAGACTCAATGCCCCACCCATTCTTTAGAGCATCTGCTCTATTTTTAATCAGGCTAAACTCGCCGCCCGAGGTGGCAACATTCCTTGAGGTCACAATAAGAATATCGTGCATCACTATACCTTCTCATTCTCCTACTTCTGAAGAAAACAATATCCGAACGAGGAAACAAAACCGCGGCAAACCCCAGTCAACGGAAAAGCAACACCAACGTAATTGCTACGCACCAAGAAGTTCAACGAGCCTCTCTGCAGTATTGCCCCACGTACAATACTCTCGAACTCTACTCTGGACCAGCCGTCCCTTTCGCCGCGTCTCCGCTTTCGATGCGCACGCCACTCGTATTGCTTCGGCAATTTGGTCGGGAGCACAGCCATCCAACAAAAAACCGCAATCTTCCTCACCAAATACTTCGTCAACTCCGCCCACCAAGGGAATGATTGCCGGGGTGCCGCACGCCGAAGACTCGAGAAGGGTCGTACAAAAACCCTCTGATCTCGTAGGAAGACACAGCACGTCTGCGGCCTGAAGCAAGGACGACACATCCGCCGGACGCAAAGGACCAACATAGGAGACATTCTCAGGAGTAGAATCCATCAACTCACGCAGGGGACCATCACCCGCAACCACCAACTTTACGGGCGTTTCATTCAGTTGCTTCATAGCCGCAAGAAGGGAGTCGATACCCTTCTCGGGAATCAACCTTCCAACAAAACAGGCAAGAACAGAATCCGTCCCGACGCCCAATTCGGCACGAAAATCTCGATTTGAGGCATTGGAGCAATAAGCATCAACGTCAATCGCGTTAGGCAGGATATCAATGCCAGAAATACCAAATTGTCGAAGCCAATCCAGGCTTTTCTTAGAAACACCGCAAAACACTGGATGAAACCGCTTGGCAATCGAAGTAATTATGTGTTCATAGGCGCGAACGAACACATCCAATACTGCGTTTCCGAATGTAAGATACTGCGATCCATGGTCAAGAACGATGGGGGTAAGATGATGGCGCCTGGCGAACCGAAGCCCACAGATTGAATGGGGATAAAACCTCGTATTAACTAGGACGCCATCGAAGCACTCACCATCAAGAGCCCTCAGCATGCTCCGATAAGCTCTTCCAAAACGCGAGACAGGGAACCTGCCACCAAGCAATGGAAAACACGGCAGTCTTACAACCTCAATACCATCGTCTGTTACCTCTCGAGACGGCAGCGAATCGCAATTACACGTGACCACGACCGGCTTATGGCCCATGCCAATGAGCGTAACTGCGAGGTTTCTGGTATAGGACTCAACACCGCCAATGTGAGGCAGATATTGAGCGGAAAAGATTGCTATTCTCAGCGCTTCAGCCATTGATTCTTTCTTACTCTCTCGTCATCTCTATCTCGCTCTAGAAAAGCCAGAACGAGCTTGAATCTTGGCATAAGAGCTCCCAATCTCTTAGCAAAAGATATAGTTTATGGTAGCAGACCGCCCTACAAACAAAAGGACGGAGCTCACGCTCCGTCCTTTTGCTACTTGACGGTCACGGGATTAGTCGTAAAACCGTTACCCAGATACTCGCTTGGTCGACGAGGGACATGGTCGGACCGGACCAGTCGACCTCCATGTTCCTGCCCGCCTTGCGGCCGACCCTGCTCACGACGTTCCTGCTGACCGTGAACTGCCTGTATCGCTTGCAGAAGCGGTCGTAGGACATCGCCGCCTCGCCCCGCGCGGCGCATCCTCGCGGTACTCGCCGTGCAGGAAACTGAGCGTGATGCCGACCTTCGACGCGTGCAGTGCAGAGGCGATCACGTTGAGCGACAGGTTCGACGACGTCAGCCTGAGCACCACCCTCGCCGGTATCCTTCTCGCCAAGATCAGTTCCTTTCTCTCGACTACCGGTATGGCGTCTCGAGCGTATAGGCGGCGAGCCGGTGGGTCGCGGGCGCGGATGTGAGCGGCACTAAAGCGCGCTACAGGTGGTACAGAGAAGGACGATTACTCATGTAGACCCATTACATGCACAAAACATCAAGGACAATTGCATTTAAGCCTTCGCCGTAACCTTTACCGGGAACGGCCCAACGTCCATTTAGGTCCGTCGTCTTGGGAGCACACCCACGGGAAACAAGATTAAAGCGTGGGTCAATACACGGATTATTCAAAGGTTCAGTTGTTGCGTACGCTTTTAAATGCTGCGCCTGAACCCTAAGCCCTTCTCTAACGGAAGAAAAAGTATATCCGGGATTTCCAGGACCGGTGGCTCCAACACCTCCAAAATTGCACTGATTTGCCTGGACCAAATTTCCGAATCTTAAATAGCCCGTCTCTTTCATGACTTGAGCATATAAAACTTCAGGACATACTCCCTCAAATGAGGCTTCTTCGTAAAGGATCTTACAAAACTCATCAATAGAGGCGCTGCCTTTGCTTTTATACACGCTTGTTGGATAAGTATGCTTCCCAACAGTCCTGCCGTAATGAACGGCAGCATCCTCGTAAGAAGTGAAAGACGAGGACATTATATAGCCCTCAAATCCAGTCATGCTCGAACCATTACGGTGCTCTTTCATCCCATATTCGAGATAGTGGAGATAATACTCTTTTAAATTACTTCCGTAAGCCTTCCTAAGATCGAGGTACCTCGTTCTATAACTATAAACGTCGAACGCCTCGGAGCCGCGGCGGCCCTCCGACATTCCGTAGTTGATGAAGTGCCGCAGGACGGCCGAGTCGTCGACCACAGTCACGCCGCCGTAGGTCGACTTGGTGAAGGCCTTCTCGACGTCGCCGTTGCGGGAGAGGTAGTACTCGGGGTCGTAGACGGGAGCGTAGTCCACGCCGCCCGCCTTGGTTGCGGCGCCCTTGAGCTTCGAGCAGCCGGTGGCGTGGCGCCCCTCCTTCTTGCCGTACATAAGGTAGTGCGAGTAGTAGCTGGCGAGGTCGGTGCCGAAGGCGGCGCGGAGATCGGGGTACTCATTGTAGTAGCTCTGCACGTCGAACGCCCCGGAGCCGCGGCGGCCCTCCGACATGCCGTAGTTGATGAAGTGCCGCAGGACGGCCGAGTCGTCGACCATAGTCACGCCGCCGTAGGTCGACTTGGTGAAGGCCTTCTCGACGTCGCCGTTGCGGGAGAGGTAGTACTCGGGGTCGTAGACGGGAGCGTAGTCCACGCCGCCCGCCTTGGTTGCGGCGCCCTTGAGCTTCGAGCAGCCGGTGGCGTGGCGCCCCTCCTTCTTGCCGTACATAAGGTAGTGCGAGTAGTAGCTGGCGAGGTCGGTGCCGAAGGCGGCGCGGAGATCGGGGTACTCATTGTAGTAGCTCTGCACGTCGAACGCCCCGGAGCCGCGGCGGCCCTCCGACATTCCGTAGTTGATGAAGTGCCGCAGGACGGCCGAGTCGTCGACCACAGTCACGCCGCCGTAGGTCGACTTGGTGAAGGCCTTCTCGACGTCGCCGTTGCGGGAGAGGTAGTACTCGGGGTCGTAGACGGGAGCGTAGTCCACGCCGCCCGCCTTGGTTGCGGCGCCCTTGAGCTTCGAGCAGCCGGTGGCGTGGCGCCCCTCCTTCTTGCCGTACATAAGGTAGTGCGAGTAGTAGCTGGCGAGGTCGGTGCCGAAGGCGGCGCGGAGATCGGGGTACTCATTGTAGTAGCTCTGCACGTCGAACGCCTCGGAGCCGCGGCGGCCCTCCGACATGCCGTAGTTGATGAAGTGATCCAGGGCCTTATCTTTGCTTCCGTTTGCCCATTCGTTAACATCTGGATACTTATTGAGATAGTAGTCGGCATCGAAAACAGACGAATAATCAAGCCAAGAGGATTTGGGGAACTGCGCGATGATGGCATCCGCATCAGCTTCTCCAAGACGTTTGCACCCGGCATCACTAAAGTACTTGTTCGCATCGCCCCAATTGGAGATAAATCCGTGTTCAATCAAAATACCGGGGATTCCAGCTTCACGAGCACAACGAATAACGGCGAATTCGTCGCCTACCTGCATCTGAAAGACACCACGGTTTGTAAGTCCGAGAGCAACAAGATTGTTCTGAACCTTCTGGGCCAGTTCGTACGAAACCTGGGTATAGTCAGCCCCGTTCACGGTAGGCGAATATACCTCGGCACCATGAGCTGCTGACGAACCCGAATTGATATGGAAACTGATATAGGCCTGAGCGCCCTGTTTGACGCAACGCTGAACGCGGTAAAGGAAGTCGTTGCTTCCGTAACTGCCCGACTGCTCACGAGCGAGAATTACCTTAAATCCGTAATTCTCAAGCTTGGTCTTACACGCGCTAACAATCTTCCAAGTTAAGTCGGCTTCGCTCTTCCCATTGCCCTGAGCGCCAGAATCGGATCCACCGTGACCGGCATCAAGTGCAATCACACGAACGTTTTTACGAGCTGAACGGGAATCGATGCTATAAGCCGCAATGCCGTCATCATCTTCAGAACCGGAAAGCGCCTCTTCAATAGAGAAAGCCTCGACAGGATTGCCGTTCTCATCGGCATAGTAGACCGACATATCATCGGAATTGTCAACGCGATCAGATGAAGAAGACGAACTGACTACGTCAAAGCTGTAATCCTCAGACGAGAGGTCCACTGAATAGACTGCTTTCGAATCCTTCACCTGATACGTAATACCGGTTAAAAAATACCGCGCTACCAACAAATCTTGTCCGAATGTAAAGCCCGCAGCATTCCCAGAGAAAGCCGAAGCTTCAACGGAGCGCTCTTCGCCAAAATTGCTGACGAATGATAGGGACGCAGAGGTCAAAACATCAGAATCAGATGCAGTTGCGAACGCCGCCTCTTGCATAGCACCCAAAGAAAGAGAGGGCTGCGCAATGTACAAGTATTGGAAAGAGGCATCGACAGAAGAGGAATCGGGAGATTGGGCCGGCTGAGCGGCCGATTCGACTTCCGAATTACAAGAGTCGGCTTCGGCGGTCTCCTCAGTATCCTCACAAGAGTCGGCTTCGGCGGTCTTCTCAGTATCCTCGGAAACGAAATCCGAAAGTGAAGAGGAGCTAGAGGTCTCGGCTTCATTATTTGAGAGCGAGGAAAACTCAAGTGCATAGGCCGACGAAACGGGAGCAAGGAAGGAAGAGGAAACCAGAACAGCGGTAACCAAATTAGCAACTGCGCAACGAACCTTTTTCATATATGCACTCCCAATAAATTACGTAAATCTAAATAGTAGACTTTAACCAAAACAAAATAGAGCTCAAGCAATTCTAACTGAATTACTTGACCTACTGTTAACCCAATTTCGCCCTTACACCATTATCGGAACCGAGCTGAGGAAGGCAGCGTAGGAGAAACGCGATTACGAATTTGTGCACAGCTTGGGACTTAGCCCAACAATGGCCTACCTTGGCAAAGAGACCCCTGCAATCTTGTCCCACAAAACATCAAACACCCTACCCGGATGCTTGAACAGCGCCCGATACAGAACCTGTCGAATCGCCTCGACGCAGGACGCGACAACATACACGCCGGTCACTACAAGCATTACGGACAGCAGCCCCCACGCTGGGTGGCAGTGGGAGAACACAAGCAAGTTCTTCCACAGCAGCTCCTGCATGTACGCGCTGTCCGTGGCAAGGTACACGCCAAACGACAACGTGGCCAAGTAATTGACAGCAGGCCAATGCGCAGGTTGAGCATTAAAGACAAACAAGCACACCGGAAGTGCGATCGCAAGCGACAAGAGGCTTCCAGGATTAGTCACCACCGATCCGTACACGCTGGAAGCGAAAGCGCTCAAAAGGAGCACGTCCTTTTGAGCCACAAAGTAGCAAACGTACACAGCAACGTACGAAAGAACGGGCAGCACCAAAACCCTCGGACCCGCCCCACCGCAATAATGCCACTTAAACCAACATGTCACGCACGCGATCACGACCGTCTGACCCGTCAGGGAGGAAACAAAGCCACCAATTGTCGAATACGGCACAACGGGCAAGACCCCATATAGCACGACCAGTAGCATACAGAGCTCGCCCAGCCGCCGGCTCGTCAACGCACGCAACCCGTCGAACAGATAGGGTGCCACAAGAATCAGCAGAATATACACCGTAGGAAACCACCACAGCGAGGCGAGCGGAGCAAAGACGGCAGCCATCAGCTCTCCAGCTTGCAGCCCATCCCCCGCATTAAACACGCCAAAGTACAGGACGAGCGGCACACTGTAAAAGAGCATCTGCCCCAGCAGGGTCCAAGCCCTTCGCAGCTGACCCTTAAGTGTCAGTTGTGCGTCGGCCAGATACCACACCGTAATGATAAAAAACACGGCAACGGCAATACGCCCCGAAGGGTACAACACGCCGTGCAGTACCATGCGTGCAACGGTCCCGGGGAAAACGGAAATAGGCTCAGCATTATGAATCACGAAATGATGAGCCACTATGAACCACATCGAGATGATGCGCAGAAGCTCAACCTTTGAATTGCGCCCTTTTGAACGTCCCAAACTCTCCCCCATCAACCGTGCAACTTTTATGAGTCGCTAACGTATCCCGCATACCAACAATTTAGCCAATTACACCTGGAGGGCAAGTTGTGTCACGAAAAGTGGTGTAAGCCCCTCCAGGGCCGTTGTCGGCCGATATCCTACGCGACCTTACCGAGCTTGTCCATGAAGGCGGCCTTCAGCGCGGCAACGGTGGCGCCCCCGACGCGCTTGTGGCGGCACCACTCCGCGACGTTGCGCTCCAGGTGGACTGCTTCTGTCAAGGCTAAACTGAACACCGGGGACTGCAGTGGAAACCCCGGACTGTGTTCCTACGCTACAGGACCTAGGCTTCTTCGGAACTGCATCGGGCTCATATAGCCCAGGTCGCTCTTGCGGCGCTTGTCGCGGTACCAGAACAGATAGGCGTCCGGCATCTCCATGAACTCCCCCATGCCAGCATCGTCCCAGCCCCTTCCGTGGAAGGACTCCACCTTCAGCCTGCCGAAGAAGCCCTCCGCCCTTGAATTGTCGGGTGAGCACCCCTTCCTCGTCATCGAGCGCACGATGCCGTGCCCATCGCAGATGGCGATCCAACCGGGCCACCGGTAATGGCTGCCGCGGTCGGAGTGCACCCAGTGGTGCTCACCATACGCAAGCTGCGAGCAGGCCCGCAGGAGCGATGAGTTGGCAAGCACCGCGTTCGGGGGCGTGCCGATGGACCAGCCGACGGGCATTCCGTTGAAGCAATTGATCGCCGGCGAGAGGTGCACTTGCCGGCGGGGATGCGGAATTCCGTGATGCCTGTGACCCACAGCCCGTTTGGCTGGCAGCGAAGCGGTGTCTGCCCCTCTCGTCCAGGCAGGTGTTCCCAGGCGCCACGTAGACCTCGCCCACGTACGGGCTGTACCTGCGCCTCCTCCGCGGCGCGCAGGCGACCAGCCCCTTTGAATTGTCCATGGAAGGAGAAGACCTATGGGCATCAACTGGAGGGTCCGCACGAAGCCGCTGGCGTTCTGGCTGGGCATCGCGGGCGCGGCGGCGACACCGGTGCTCGCGTACCTGGGACTCGGCTACGAGGCCATTCCACGCGCATGGGCGGCCCGCGGCGCGACCGACCCAGCTCGGCACCCGGAGCGAACGCAAGTTCGGCGCGGGCGGCCCCCGACGGGCGAGCACGTGGCAGTGGTTGCTCCGCTGGGGGCATAATAATGAACGGTTGGCCTGCGTCCCGTGGCGGTTGCTGCAAAGGCTCCGCTTGGGAACAGATGCAATATTGCGTCCGCACCTTCTGTTAGAATTGTTCACTAGTGTTTTATGCTGCGGTTTTCTGATCCGCCGGCATGGGCTAAGGGGTGTTTTTTGGCTGTACAGGGTAAATCAAAGGAGCGCGTTCAGGACGTTGGCGAGGTCTTCACCAACGAGTGCGAGGTGAACGCCATGCTTGACATGGTGAAATCCGAGACGGAGCGCATCGACTCCCGGTTCCTGGAGCCGCCGTACGACAACGGCAACTTCCTCGCTGAGGTGCTGCGACGCAAGCTTTCCGTGGTGGCCTCGCGCTACCGCAAGAGCGCGACCGACTGCATACACGGTGCCGTCGCGGCGAGAAAGGCTGGCGCAGAGAAGCCGAAAACCGCGGCCGACAGCGGCGCGGCCGGCGTCGAACAAGGCCCAGTTGAACGCACTGGGAGCCGGGTGCAAGGTGCGCCACAAGGCATGGGGCGCCGGCACCGTGACGAGGATAGACGGCGGCTCGATCTACGTGAGCATCGGGGGCAAGGAGCGGATGTTTCAGTTCCCGGGCGCGTTCGAGCAGGAGTTCTTGAGTTTATTGGGAGCATGCATGTCTGACAACGCAATAAACATACCGGGCAACGTGTCCTCCGATATGCAGAAAGAATCCTCCAAACCCCTTTTTACCTTGCAGAGGGGTGCAACAAGGCGTGAGGTAAACGCGGTAGAAGCCAGACATTTTGTTCAAGGCATTCTTTCCAGGTCGATTAACCTAGCCACGCTTATCGGCTCTGGCGCATCTACTCCGGCCATTCCCCTGATGGGTGAAACCTTCAGGAACTTGCGAGCGGACCTCAAGCTCAACGATCCCGATCTATCTATCCTTCTGGAAAGTCGGATAACTAAAATTGCCTGTCGAGATAACGAAGACCCTGCGAAGTACTCGAACATAGAGAACCTCCTCTCGTGGCTGAGTCAGCGCATCGAGGGCTCTCTAGATAGCGCCGATGACGACAAGAGGGTTTCCGATGCAGTTCGCAAGGCCTTTCTCGAGTCCGTCGACATCAAATACAGCGCGGAGCACTCCGACGTCCTTGATAGCTATCGTAAGTTTGTTCAGGGACTTGGCGTATCGCGACAGATCCTTGCGCGCGGTGGTCAAGCTGCCTTCGACGTCGTTAATCTCTTCACAACAAACTACGACCTATTTCATGAGATGGCCCTTGAATCGAGCGGCTACGCCTATGTGGACGGGTTCTCGAACGGGCTGATACCCACATTCAACCCGCGGGAATACCATCGCAGGCCGATTGACCTCGACGAGAGATTCAGGGATCACTACGAACCGGTGAACCCCTTCTTTCGCCTTTACAAGATGCACGGGTCCATCAACTGGAGGATTTATGACGGAAACGTCGTAAGGGTCCCCAGGTTTCCCGACATCACCGACGAGTACCAAGGCGACAGACAACTTATCGCCCCGATGACTTCCAAATACGCCTTGACCCAGGGCTCCCCCTATAGCGATATGTTCCGCGAGTTCGTAAATGCCCTCGCCGTCCCCAACACAGTCCTTCTGACTTGTGGATTCAGCTTCGCGGACTCTCACATATCAAACCTTATCAGCCAGGCTCTTGCGAGGCCCGATTTCACGCTCCTCGCCTTTATCGGCAACCCGGCAGAAGCAGATGTCGGTTCCCCTACACGTGTGTTCTACGATAAGGCAGGTGGCGCGAACACCTATTTCGTATATCCAAGTGAAAGGGAACTGGACCGCAAGCGCCCGCTATACTTCTCGGAATTTGCTGTCTTTATCGGGCCCGAGATCACCTTCGGAGACGATGTGGCATCTGGATCTTTGGGGCTTGGTGACAAGAATGACTAATGAGGTTCCCAATCCGGGTTGGCTCATCGGCACCATCTGCTATATGGATCAGGAGAAGATAAGACTACGCGCATCACGTTCCGACTTTTCAGACCGGATGCTCGATGGCGAGCCAAGGCATCTAAACGGGCTCAATCAATATCTCTTTTCCTATCTCTCTATCTCGACAAAGATCATTTTTCGCGTGACTTCCGTAGAAGAGGCCGAGAGGCCGTATTCCGACCAGCCTTCGTCGAGGTTTAGCACGAGCTATATCTTCACCGCCGTCCCCATTGGAGAGATTGAAGGATCTTCCTACGTGCCCGGCGTAGTTGACCTCCCCATGGTCGGCTCCAATGTCTATGCCTGCGATGAATCAATCCTCAAGAGGGTCTTTTGCGTGCGGGAAGGAGTCGAGATTGGGTCCCTCGCTGGGTACGATTCAGTAAGACCCACTTTTGATATCGATTCCCTGTTCTCTGGTCATCTCGCTATTCTCGGTAATACCGGCTCGGGAAAGTCCTCAACCGCGCGGCTCCTGCTTGATAGGGCGGCATCGCTCTTAGATGCCGAGGACGCGCTCGATGCAGAGCCCCGATTCTTCGTCTTCGATCTGCACGGCGATTATGACTTTCTCACGCGCGGCGGTTACGGCTGCACGAGACGAATCGGCGCTGATGAGTACCACCTCGCGCCCGGAGAGTTGTCGATGGATGACTGGTCAGCTATTCTCGACCCCTCGCGACGCATCCAGAAACCTCTGCTTGAGAGGGCCGTGAGATACTCCCACCTCAACGAGGAGGGCAAGAAGAAGCTATTTGCTGCCTTTGCATATACCGCAATTCGGGACACGAGCATCGATAGCCACGCAGCGAGGAAGTTTCAGGTCTCAAAGTATTACCAGCCGATTGAGGGAGAACTTAACAAGATTCTCGAACGCGAGTCCGGACCTTTCTCTCGCCCTCAGACCGCTCATAACCTGTTAGTGTCTTTCAACCTGGAATACGGAAACATATCGAAAGATGTCGTCGAAGGGCTTGAGTCCCTTTTGAAGGAGTTCATCGAGGACGAATACATGTCCGATGGACTTCCCAATATCGAACGCATCTTATGTGAGTACGAAAAACCTAAAAGCGAGGTCTCAATCTCTGACGTCGTTGATGCGCTTGACTTCGTGTTCGACGAAGAAGAAGTGCGGGGCAACCGTCAGATAAGGTCGTATTCAGAGGGGCTGGTTACTCAGCTTAGAAACCTTAGGGAAAGGTATTCGCAAGACCTCTTCTCACTTGAGCGGGGCGAGTCAATTGCTGCCCTCTTAAACAAGGGGCATGGCATTCTTGTGCTAGACGTATCTCAGATAATCGACGAGTCAGGATTGAAGTTGTTTTCCCACTACGTTGCGCGCACCCTCTTTCAGGCTAGCCTAGATGCAGGAAGAGGCTCCTCGACACCCATCTATCTCATTTTTGACGAGGCGCATCGCTATATCAGGGATGCAGACCTGACAGACGACTCAGTGTTCAATCGAATTGCACGGGAGGGCCGTAAGTTTGGCATTTACCTTACCGCCATCAGCCAAATCCCCAGTGAGCTTTCCCGCGTCGTGCTCTCTCAGACGGGAACCTTCATAATCCACCGCATTCAGAACTCTTACGACCTCGATTACGTTCGCCGCAATATCCCTTCCATATCAAATGGCCAGGTCATGCGCCTTCCCGCATTCGCCCCGGGAACCGCGACCGCGCTGGGAAGCTCCATTACGGTGCCCCTTGAACTACAGATAGACGATGACTTTGCCGACGAGACGCCAACGATCCGGATGATGAAGAGCAATCGGATTCGATAAAGCTATTTGTGGCCGGCCCGGAGAATGCCCGCAACGGAGACGTTGTGGGCATTTCCTTTGGCTCTGTTAGACCGGAATTGACACGACCGGCCGCTCCCTTGCCCTCAAGTTGATCTATCGCGGCCGTTGGGGGATCGCGTCGAAAATGTTGGTGTAAGGGTGACGCCCTAGCGTCCATTTAACGAAGAACGGCCTTCGTCCTAGAATCTGAAATCACCACAACAA
>NZ_CZAQ01000039.1 GCF_001404695.1 Collinsella aerofaciens
GGCCGTCGCGAGGAAGCGGCTCAGGGCGATATACGCCGTGATGCGCGACCGGGTGCCCTACCGGGAGTAGCCCCGACGGTTGACAAAACTATAGGAACACCCAATGACTACCCAACGACTAGTCCGGACCAAGGCAACGCCGATGTTTTGGCAACGACAGCGAAAACCCGCCAGAGCGAGCAAGGTGCCTTGAAACGAGGCGGCATTGATCTTTTGATCATGCCGCCGAAGTTGAAAGGCAGATTGCCGCTCTGGCGGGTTTGCAGCGTCAACTGGTTACGCGGGCTGGTAAGCCCGCGTAACCCTAATAATTGGCCTCGTAGCCGTTGCCGTCGCCGGTGGGCTCTTCGTAGTAATCGGAACTGTCGCTCGAATCGTCGGAATCGTCAGAGCTGACCGATGAGGTTGCGGTACCGTTTGCGTAGTCGTCAGACGTGTTGTTGCTGAGGTCACCGATCGTAGAGCTGGAACCGTCGGAAAGACCCATGGTGTTGGGACCCTTGGGATCCTTGCCGGCATCGACGCGCTCCATCATTTCCTTGAGCTCGTCCTCGTAGACAAAGACGTAGCTCACACCGTCGATCATGGTGCTGTCGTCGGCGTACGAGGGCAGGTTGGCCGAGTAGATACCGTCGACATCCATACCGCGCATGGCGTTGACCGTAGCCACGATATCCTGAACGCTCATATCGGTTACAAGCATATCGGACAGCGAATTAACCAGGCCAAAGATCTTCGTGGCATCGAAGTTATTGAGAATCTGGTTGGCAAGGGCGCCAAGCACCTGACGCTGGTGGCGCATGCGCGTGTAATCGCCGTCGGCATAGGTGTAGCGGCAGCGGGCATAGGTAAGGGCGGTGGCACCGTCCATATGCTGCTGGCCAGCGGTAATCTTAATATCCAGGTGCTCGGGGTCGTCAACATCATCGGTTGCGTTAATGTCGATACCGCCAACCGAATCAATCAGCGCCTGCATACCGTCGAAGCTGACCTCGGCATAGTGGGAAATCTGAACACCGCACAGCTCGTTGACCGCCTCGACCATGGCCTCGGCGCCGCCAACGGTATGGCAGGCGTTGATCTTCATGGTCTCGCCCTTGTACTCGACCTTGGTGTCGCGCGGAACGGAAATGAGCGTCGCCTGCTTTTGCGTGGGGTCGATGCGTGCCAGGATAATCGAGTCGGCACGATACGTATCCTCGCCCGGACGGCCGTCGGTGCCAAGAAGCAGCACGTAGAACGGATCCTTTGCCTCATCGGTGTCAACCAGAACCCGACGCAGATTGTCAGTAATGACATTAGAATCGCCGAGCTTGCCCATAATGGTGGCAAACCACAGGCCGGCAGCGGTAGTGGCACTCAGCAGCACGCCAAGCACGACAATGAGCGCGACGTGACGAATCGTGTGGCTACGGCGGCGTTGACGAGCGCGCTCGGAATAGCGAGCCACGTTATCGCGACTGTAGATCTTGGCCTGCGCACCAGTTGAGGGTCTTCGGGTGGTGGTATCCGCGAGGGGCTTTTTATTAAACATAGGCAACCTGTATTAGTAGATGACGGGATCGGGGACGGTAGCATGCTCGACATGCGCGCCGAGCGCCTGCAGCTTTTCGACAAACTGCTCGTAGCCGCGCTTGATGTGATGGATAGCCGAAACCTCGGTCGTCCCGTCGGCGATCAAGCCCGCTACGACGAGGGCCGCTCCGCCGCGCAAATCGGGCGAGGTAACCTGTGCACCCGAGAAGCCCTTGACGCCATGAATCATGGCATGATGGCTCTCGATACGAATGTCGGCACCCATGCGCACCAGCTCAGAGGCAAACATAAAGCGATTCTCGAAGATGTTCTCGGTAATAACGGAACTGCCGTCGGCAAGGGCGGAGAGCACCATAATCTGCGCCTGCATGTCGGTCGGGAAACCGGGGAACGGAAGCGTCTGGATGTCGACCGGCTTGATACGCTCGGCACGGTTCACATGGACGCCATCCTCGACGCGCTCGCAGTCGATACCCATGAGCTCCATCTTCTTGAGCACCATGCCCAAATGAATGGGGCAAAAGCCCGTGACATCGACACCGCGATCGTCCGCCATCAACGCACCGGCGACGATAAAGGTACCGGCCTCGATGCGGTCGCCCACCACGCGATGGATAACGGGATGGAGCTCTTCCACGCCTTCGATAGTCACGACGGGCGTACCGGCGCCAACAATCTTGGCGCCCATCTCGTTGAGCATGTTGGCGAGATCGACGATCTCGGGCTCGCGGGCGGCATTGTCGATAACCGTGGTGCCCTGTGCGCGCACAGAGGCCATGATGAGATTCTCGGTCGCACCGACGCTGGCGAACTCGAGCGTGACGGTGGTACCGCGCAGACCTTGGGGCGCATTAGCGTTGATGTAACCGTAGGCGGTATCGAACTCAACGCCCAGGGCCTCAAGACCAAGAATGTGCATATCGATCTTACGAGCACCCAGGTTGCAGCCGCCCGGCATGGCAATTTTGGCGCGATGGAAGCGGCCCAGCAGGGGCCCCATGACGGCGGTGGAAGCGCGCATCTTGGCAACGAGCTCGTAGGGGGCCTCCCATGAATCGACCTGAGAGGTATCAATCTCGAGCGTGTGCTCGTCGAGAACATCGATCGTAGCGCCCATGCCCTTGAGCACCTTGCCCATCACGTGGACATCGGAAATATCGGGCACGTTCTGCAGCGTCGTCTTGCCCGGCGCCAGAAGCGTTGCCGCCATGAGTTTGAGCGCGGAGTTCTTGGCGCCCGAGACGGGCACGGAGCCTCCGATGGCGTGGCCACCCTCAACGCGGATAATATCCAAGGTCTACCCTTTCAAAAAGCATGCCCGGGGTGGCTGGGCCATCCCGGGCATGATGTGTTCGCAAATGGTCGAACGCTAAATCGTTTGACTATTGGGCAAGCTTGAGCTTACACCATGCGATTTCATTATAGAGGTAGGCGCGGCGTGCATCATCCTCCGACAAATTACCCAGCTTCTCTTCAAAACCTTGAATATCAGCTTTAAGCTTGTCGGCATCGACGGTCGCCAAATCGCAAGCGCGCTCGGCGAGAACGGTCACGACATCGTCCGCAACCTGGGCATAGCCGCCGGCCACGGCAAACGTGTGGTCGACAGTGCCCATGGCCTTATCGGAAACGCGAACGTAACCGCGGTCGATCGTGCAGATCTCGCTGGAGTGAGCAGGCAGGACGCCAAACTCGCCATCCGTGGACGGAATCGACACAAACGCAGCGTCGCCCTCATAGGCGCAGCTCACGGGGCACACGATGCGGATACGCATAACCTACTTCTCCCCCATCTTGCGGGCGCGCTCGCGCACGTCTTCAATCGTGGAAGCATAGCGGAAAGCCTGCTCGGGCAGGTCATCGGCCTTGCCGTCGACAATCTCGGCGAAAGAGCGGACGGTATCCTCGACGCGGACGTAGACACCGGGGTTGCCGGTGAACTTCTCGGCGACGTGGAAGGACTGCGAGAGGAACTGCTGAATCTTACGGGCACGGTTGACCGTAAGGCGCTGCTCCTCGGACAGCTCGTCCATACCCAGAATGGCGATGATGTCCTGAAGGTCGGAGTACTCCTGCAGGAGCTCCTGGACCTTGACGGCGACACGGTAGTGCTCCTCGCCGACGATCGAGGGATCGAGAGCGTCGGAGGAAGATGCGAGCGGGTCGATAGCCGGGAACAGGCCAAGCGACGAAATGCTACGCGAAAGAACCGTGGTGGCGTCGAGGTGCGTAAACGTCGTGGCAGGCGCCGGGTCGGTCAGGTCGTCTGCGGGGACGTAGACAGCCTGGACGGAGGTAATGGAGCCCGTCTTGGTCGAGGTAATGCGCTCCTGGAGGTCGCCCATCTCGGTTGCCAGCGTGGGCTGGTAACCAACGGCGGACGGCATACGGCCCAGCAGTGCGGAAACCTCGGAACCTGCCTGGGAGAAGCGGAAGATGTTGTCGATGAACAGCAGAACGTCCTGGCCGCGATCGCGGAAGTACTCAGCGGTGGTAAGGCCGGCCAGACCGATGCGCAGACGCGCTCCGGGCGGCTCGTTCATCTGACCATAGACCAAGCAGGTCTTGTCGATAACGCCAGACTCGCTCATCTCGAGGAACAGGTCGGTGCCCTCGCGGGTACGCTCGCCGACGCCGGTGAACACCGAGGTGCCGCCGTGCTCCTGGGCGAGGTTGTTGATGAGCTCCTGAATCAGAACGGTCTTGCCGACGCCGGCGCCGCCGAACAGGCCGGTCTTGCCGCCACGGATGTAGGGCTCGAGCAGGTCGACGGCCTTGATGCCGGTCTCGAAGATCTCGGTCTTGGTGGTGAGCTCGTCAAAGCGGGGCGCTGCATGGTGGATGGGGTAGAACTCCTCCACCTCGGGCATGGGCTTGCCGTCGACGGGCTTGCCCATGACGTTCCAAATGCGACCGAGCGTCTTGGGACCAACGGGCATCTTCATGGGCTCACCGGTATCGGTGGCGATGAGGCCGCGCTGCAGGCCGTCGGTCGAGGACATGGCGACCGTGCGGACGACGCCGCCCGGAAGCTGGCTCTCGACCTCGAGGATCGTGCTCAGATGACCGATCGGGGTCTCGGCCTCGACCGTGAGCGCGTTGTAGATCGGGGGCACCGCGCCGTCAAACTTGACGTCGACGACAGGGCCGATGATTCGCACGATGCGACCATCACCGGCAGTCGTCTTCTTGGTGGCTTCCTCGACCGCAAGCTTTACGGTGTTATTAGCCATTACTGTTCCTCCAATGCTGAGGCTCCGCCGACGATCTCGTTAATCTCGGTCGTGATCGAAGCCTGGCGCACGCGACTATACGTGCGGGTAAGGGTCGAGATGATCGCGGTGGCGTTTTCCGTCGCGGAGTGCATGGCCTTGCGGCGTGCACCCTGCTCGGCAGCCGCCGAATCGATCAGGGCCTGGTAGATGACCGTCAGGATATAAGACGGCACAAGCTTGCCGAGAACATGCTCGGGAGAGGGCACGAACTCGAACGTGGACGAGATGCGCTTAGGGGCGTCGGTCTCGTTCTTACGCGGACCGTGGGCCATAGCGATCATCTCGGGGTCGAGCGGCAACAGATGCTCGACGCGAAGCTCCTGATCCACGCGGTTCTTGGCGTGGTGGTAGACAAGCTCGACACGGTCAAGCTCACCGGCACGATACGCATCGCAGATATGAGAGGAGATCATGCGGGCCTGATTGAAATCGGGCTCAGAGGAGTTGCCCTCAAAGTGCATGACGACGTTTGCGCGGTCACGGAAATACGTGGCCGGCTTACGCCCGCACGCGATGATCTCGCACTCGATGCCGTCGTTCGCCCAAGAAGCGGCGAGCTTTTCGGCCGTGCGCTCCACCGTCGTATTGAAACCGCCGGCAAGGCCGCGGTCCGAGGCAATAACGACAATCAGGCCATGCTTGACGCTCTCATGCTTCTGCAGCATGGGATCGGTGCCCGAACAGGAGGCGTCGCCGGCGACCGTCAACATGACGTCGGTCAGCGCCTCCTTATAGGGCTCGGCCTGCTTGGAGCGATCGAGGGCACGACGGATCTTGGCCGTAGAGACCATCTCCATCGTGCGCGTGATCTGCTTGGTCGTGGTAACCGAGGAGATTCGCTTCTTAATGTCGCGAAGGTTGGCCATGGGGCTTAGTTCTCCTCTGATCCAGAAACATCCGAATGGTGCTTGGCCATGAACTGCTGCTTGAAGTCGCCGATGACGCGCAAGAGCTCAGCCTTGGTGTCATCATCGATCTTCTTGGCGCGAACCTTGTCGAGCAGCGAACCAAAGCCATTGTCCATGTACTCGATGAGCTCGGCACGGAAGGGCAGCACGTCGGCGATCTCCAGGTCATCCAGGAAGCCCTCGTTGCCAGCGAACAGCGTAACGATCTGCTCGCCAACCTCAAACGGCTTGTAACGCGGCTGCTTCAGGAGCTCGGTCATGCGAGCACCATGGGTCAGCTGCTTCTGAGTAGCCTCGTCGAGGTCGGAGCCGAACTGCGTAAAGCCAGCGAGCTCCTGGTACGAAGCGAGGTCCAGGCGAAGGTTGCCGGCAACCTGCTTCATAGCCTTGGTCTGCGCATCGCCACCGACGCGGGACACGGAGATGCCCACGTCGACTGCCGGGCGCTGACCCTGGAAGAAGAGCTCGGACTGCAGGTAGATCTGACCATCGGTAATGGAAATGACGTTGGTCGGAATGTAGGCCGAGACGTCGCCGTCCTGGGTCTCGATGATCGGCAGTGCCGTCATGGAGCCGTAACCGTTCTTCTTGGACATCTTGACGGCACGCTCGAGCAGACGAGAGTGCAGGTAGAAGATGTCGCCAGGATAGGCCTCGCGTCCGGGCGGACGATGCAGCGTCAGCGACATCTGACGGTAGGCCACAGCCTGCTTGGACAGGTCGTCGTAGATGACGAGCACGTGGCCGCCGGGGTTGGTCTCGCTGGCGGGCTTGCCGTCCTCGCCGTTGTACATGAAGAACTCGCCGATAGCGGCACCGGCCATAGGCGCGATGTACTGCATAGGGGCGGAATCGGCAGCGGTGGCCGAAACGATGATGGTGTAGTCGAGCGCACCGTGCTGAGCGAGGGTCTCGCGGATGTTGGCAACCGTGGAGGCCTTCTGGCCGATGGCGACATAGATGCAGACCATGCCCTTGCCGCGCTGGTTGAGGATAGCGTCGATGGCGATGGCGGTCTTACCGGTCTTACGGTCGCCGATGATGAGCTCACGCTGACCGCGGCCAATAGGCACCATGGAGTCGATAGCGAGCAGACCGGTCTGAACCGGCTCGCACACCGGGGTACGATCGATGACGCCGGGAGCCTTGAACTCGATGGGGCGACGGTGCGTGGCGACGATGTCGCCCAGGCCGTCGATGGGCTGGCCGAGCGGATTGACGACGCGGCCGAGCATGGCACGGCTCACGGGGATATCCATAATGCGGCCAGTGGTGCGGCACTCGTCGCCTTCCTTGATGGAGTCGACGGCACCGAACAGAACGGCGCCGACCTCGTCACGGTCAAGGTTCTGGGCAAGGCCGAAGACGGTCTCACCGGTATCGGAGCTCTTGAACTCCAGAAGCTCGCCTGCCATGGCGCTCTTGAGGCCGGAGACGCGCGCGATGCCGTCGCCTACCTCGTCGACCGTTGAAACCTCATGCGTATCGACCGTCGCGGAGAGGCTCGTGAGCTGCTCCTGCAGTTTCTTGGCGATATCCTGGGCATTGAGGGTTTCGGACATTAGGCTTCACCTCCGTACGAATTAGCAGAGTTTGCGAGGGTCTCCTGCGCGATGCGCAGCTGCGTCTTGACGGAAATGTCACGACGCTCGCCGCGGGCCTCGAGCACCAGGCCGCCCACGATAGACGGGTCAACCTGCTCGATAAGGAATACCTTGCGGCCGAAGTCCTGCTCGCATTTCTTAGTGATGGTTTGACGCAGCTCGTCGTCGAGCGGGATCGCCGTGGTGACGGTCACGCCCACTACATCCTCGTCTTCCTCGGCAACATACTTAAAGGCA
The DNA here is from genome assembly GCF_001404695.1 of Collinsella aerofaciens. Lineage (GTDB taxonomy): Bacteria > Actinomycetota > Coriobacteriia > Coriobacteriales > Coriobacteriaceae > Collinsella > Collinsella aerofaciens_E. Next base: position 7,561 of record NZ_CZAQ01000039.1, read on the forward strand.
GCTGCCACCTTGGGAAGAAGGTCGAGCTGGTCGCGCTTGGACATGGTGTCGAGCACGGCGATGATCTCGGGGCTGGCAGAAGCCAAGCGCTCGATCATCTCGAGGTCCTCGAACACATGGTTCTCGGCCTTAGCGGCTTCCAGAAGGGAGCGCGCGTAGGTCTCGAGCACCTTGTCCTGATAGCGGCTAGTCGGCATTCAGGCTACCTGCTTCCTGGATGTAGCGCTCGATGAGCTTCTTCTGCTCGGCATCGTCCTCGAGTGCCTCGCCCACGATCTTGGTGGCGACGGCAACGGACAGGTCGGCGATGGAGCTCGCGGCACCGGCGTAAATGGACTTGCGCTCGTCCTCGACGGTCGTATGGGCCTTGGCGATGATCTCCTCGGCCTCCTTGTGAGCAGCCTCGATGATACGGGCGCGCTCGGACTCGGCGTCCTTACGGGCCTCGAGAACGATGTCGGCAGCCTGACGACGGGCGTCGGTGACGATCGAGTCGGACTCAGCGCGCTTGGCGATAGCCTCCTGCTTGGTCTTCTCGGCCTCGTCGAGGCTCTCCTCGATCTTCTTGCCGCGCTCCTCCATGGTTTTCATGATGCCCGGCAGGGCGACCTTGGCCAGCACGATCCAGATAATCAGGAAGGCGATAAGCGCCGGGATGAACTCCGCCATCTTAGGGATGAGGATGTCCGCACCGGCAGCGCCGTCCTCGGCGAACGCGGAAACCGGCATGAGCAGCGCGGCCGCGGACGCGGAGAGTGCGATCGCGCTCTTCTGGGATGAAAGATTCATACTTGACGCTCCGTGCTATTTAACGATCAGCGCGACAACGAAGCCGATCAGAGCCAGAGCCTCGCCGAAGGCGGAGCCCATAATGAAGACGGTGAACACGCGGCCCTGGACCTCAGGCTGACGGGCCATAGCACCCGTAGCACCCAGAGCAGACAGGCCGATAGCAAGACCAGCGCCGATAACACCGAGACCGTAACCGATAACTCCCACGATTCCTCCTTTGTCGTGCGTGTCTTATTTCACGCAGGATAACCTTTTTATAACTGCCGGGCTCCATGGGTACGGGCACCGGCGGTTTAACGAATTACCTTACCTTTAAGGCGCGAACGGAAGACTACTCCTCCTCCGCGACCTCCTCTGCCTCGGAGACATACACGGCGGTAAGGACCGTGAAGACGTAAGCCTGGATGGCGCCGACCACAAGCTCGATCGCATAGATCAGGATGAGGATGGCAAGCCAGGCCAGCGAAGGCAGGGCGCCAACGGCGTGGGCCGCGGAAACCTGCTGAAGCAGCGGCTGCATGAACATGCTCGCCATGATGGCGAACGAGCCCATGACCACGTGTCCTGCGAACATGTTGCAGAACAGACGGACGGCGAGCGTGATGAGGCGCAGGAAGGTCGAGAAAAGCTCGACGACCCACACGAGCACGTTCATCGGGAAGCTCACGCCCTGCGGGGCGAGGCTCTTGATGTAGCCGATCACGCCGTGAGCCTTGCATCCGTAGTAGATGAAGTACACGAAGGCGAAAATGGCGAGTGCGGCGGTGGAGCCGATTGCGCCGGTGCCGGGCTTCATTCCCGGGATCAGGCCGATCATGTTATTGATCAGGATGAACAGGAAAAGCGAGCACAGGAACGGGAAGTGCTTCTTCCAGTTCTCACCCACGACACCCTTGCCGATATCGTTCTCGACGTACTCGATGATGTACTCGAAACCGTTGACGAAGAAGCCCTTGGGAACCAGGGTCTGCTTCTTCTTGAACACGGCCAGGACGATCAGGAGCACGATCGTGGAGACGATCAGCCAAAACGAGTACTGCGTGATGCCGCAGCTCAGATCGCCCACGACAGGGGTGGAGCTGAACTCGCTGACCAGATGATTAATCTCATCAGGCAGCTTTTCAAAAATTTCCACGACTTACCTTTCGACCTCATGAGGATCTCGCAGCGCCTTGGCGACACGAACCGCGCAGGCGGCCATAAAGGCCACGAAGCCGATCGCCTCGCCCAGGAGGAACATGCGAAATGCCTCTCCGAACAACACAAACACAACCAAGGTAAAGACGAGCAGGGCGATTGCCGAGACCGCCAGACTCACCATACCCTTGAGCATGTCCGCATTCTGTTTATCGTCAAGAACCGGCTTGAGCGTAAAGACAAAGGGAAGGAAGGCAATTGCGCCCGCGATGGCGCCTGCAACGATAGCGAGCAGATCGGCTATCTGAAACACTGGCGTCCTCACTTTCCTTTTTAACGCTTCACAGAACAGTTCCCGCCAAACATTGGTGACTATTGTACGAGCCAATCGCTAAAGTACAACCGAAAAAGCATCGGTTAATACGCACCTGTTCGTTTTCTTAAGACCTTCTTTATGCCGCAGGTACGGTAATACGTTTTTCTCGAACCCTGCAGGGCAAAACGTCCGTTAACAGGAGTGCGCGCGGTCGCCTTTTGTTCGTCCGCGCGCACCGTTTCTTCGTATTTGCAGCCGCGGCCGTTTAGCCCAGCGACTAGAGCGTGCCGTAGATGCGGTCGCCGGCGTCGCCGAGGCCGGGAACGATGTAGGCAGCCTCGTTGAGATGGTCGTCGATGGCGCAGGTATAGATATGCACATCTGGGTCCTTCTCGGTCAGCGACTTGAGGCCCTCGGGGGCCGCGACGATGCACAGCATGCGGATGTCCTTGACACCGCGCTCGCGCAGGTAGCTGATGGCCATCTCGGCCGAACCGCCCGTGGCAAGCATGGGGTCGACGACCAGGCAGATGCGCTGGTCGATATCCTTGGGCATCTTGCAGTAATACTCGTGCGGCTCGTGGGTGACCTCGTCGCGCTCCATGCCGATGTGACCCACGCGAGCGGAGGGCACCAGGTCGAGGATGCCGTCGACCATGCCAAGGCCCGCACGCAGGATGGGCACGATGGCGAGTTTCTTGCCGGCAAGCTGTTTGAACGTGGCGGTAGTGATGGGGGTCTCGACCTCGACGTCTTCCATAGGCAGGTCGCGCATGGCCTCGTAGCCGTCAAAAAGCGCGAGTTCGCGCACGAGCTGACGGAACTGGTTGGTGCCGGTGTTTTTGTCGCGCAGGATCGACAGCTTGTGCTGGACGAGCGGGTGATCGACAAGCGTCACACGGGACGCATCGTAGGTGACGGTCATGGGTTGATTGCCCCTTTCGTTGCGGCCGCAAAACGGCCTTGCTGACAAGGCGCGCAGCAATGTCGCCACCGCACGCCATGCATTAGTTTAGCGGTTTGTTGTATCGAGCAGCCCATCGCGGCCCTACTGTGCGGTACTGAGCGAGCGCTTGACTGCATCACGCCAGCCCGCAAGGTTTTGCTCGCGGCGCTCGGCGGACATGTGGGGAAGGAAGGTCCTAACGATCTGGGCATTTTGCTCCAGCTCTTCCAGGTCTTCCCAATAGCCGACGGCAAGACCCGCCAAGTACGCGGCACCGATTGCCGTGGTCTCCACCGTCTCGCATTGCAGCACGGGGATATCCAGCAGGTCGGCCTGGAATTGCATGATGAACTCGTTGCGCGAGGCACCGCCATCGACAGACAGGCGCTCAATCGAAAGCCCCACGTCCTGCTCCATGGCGCGCAGCACGTCGTAGCTCTGATATGCCATGGATTCGCAGGCGGCACGTACGATGGTCGCACGGCTCGAGGCGCCGGTCAGACCGCACACGATACCGCGAGCATGCGGGTCCCACCAGGGAGCACCCAAACCCGCAAAGGCCGGAACGAAGTAGCAGCCCTCGTTGTCGCTAATCGAAGCGGCGAGTTGTGCCGACTCGCTCACGCTCGAGATGATGCCCATGTTGTTGCGAAGCCAGTTCATCGTTGAGCCGGCGGCAAAAATAGAGCCCTCGAGCGCATAGCTGACTTTGCCGTCCGCAGCGATACCGATGGTGGAGACCAGGCCATTCTTGGATTCGACGATCTCGTCGCCGGTGTTCATGAGCATAAAGCAACCCGTGCCATAGGTGTTTTTGGTCTGGCCGGGACGGAAACAGCAGTGGCCGAACAGCGACGCCTGTTGGTCACCCGCCACGCCCATGATGGGCGGCATGTTGGTCATGATGTCGCTCGCGACGCGGCCGTAGTCGCCCGAGCTCCAGCGAACCTCGGGCATCATGGAACGTGGAACGTCAAAGAGTGCCAGCAGGTCGTCGTCCCAATCGAGCGTATGGATATTAAAGAGTGCCGTGCGGCTGGCATTGGTGTAGTCGGTGGCAAAGACCTGGCCGCCGGTGAGGTTGTAGATGAGCCAGGTGTCGATGGTGCCAAACATGAGGTCGCCCGCCGCCGCGCTTTCGCGTGCGCCGTCGACGTTGTCGAGAATCCACTGCACCTTGGAGGCCGAGAAATACGGGTCGAGCGTGAGTCCCGTGCGGGAGCGCACCAGCCCTTCTGCGCCCTGCTCGACAAGCTCGTCGATCAGAGGTGCGGTACGGCGGCACTGCCATACGATAGCGTTATAGATCGGCTGACCGCTCACGCGATCCCAGACCACCGTGGTCTCGCGCTGGTTGGAGATGCCGATGGCGGCAATGCGGTCGGAGTGGATACCGCTCTTAAACTGGACTTCCATCATGACGGCGATTTGACTGGCAAAGACCGCCATGGGGTCTTGCTCTACCCAACCGGGACGCGGAAAACTGGTTTTGACGCTGCGACGTGCCTGCGCGACGATGCATCCGTACTCGTCGACGATGGTCGCAAGTACCGAGGTGGTGCCGCAGTCGAGCGCCATGATGTAGGAACCGCCAAAGTTAAACGAGGCATCTTCCATGCCCAGGCTGCCCAGATTCAACGACATCGCTTACACCTTTCTATTGCATCGGGTCGGACAGGACCCGTTCGATCTCTGATGCGGGAAGTGCGCCTTGGCGCAGGATCTGGAGCCCGCCGTGCTGGAACGACACGATGGTCGAGGCGTCGCGACACGGAGTCTCACCGGCGTCGACGGCCACATCGACCCCCTCCAGGATGCGACCCTCGACGGCGGCAAAGCTTGCCGGCGAGGGCGCACCGTGCGTGTTGGCGCTCGTGCAGGCAAGGGGACTGCCGCAGGCGCGGATGAGCGCCTGCACCACAGGCGAGGCCGACGCGCGAAGAGCCACCGTGTCGTCGGCGGCACGCATAAAGGTCGGCACGCAGGGGGCTGCCTTAATCACGATAGTCAGGGCTCCCGGCCAGCATCGTCGCGCGAGTACGCGGGCATCTTCCGGGATATCCACGCCATAGCGGTCGAGTGCTTCGACGCCATCGACCAGCCAAGCCACAGTTTGCGTGAGTTCACGTTGCTTGAGAGTGAAGATACGTCGATAGCCGGTGCCGAGCGCAGGGACTGCGGCGCCGTTGACGGTGACTTGCGGGTCGCATGACCACGACGGGGACTCGCTTGTATCTTGGGGGACGTCATCAGAGAAGGCATTGACTGCCACGGCGACGCCGTAGACGGTCTCGGTCGGGATCAGTGCCAGGCCGCCGCGGCCGAGCACCTCTGCCGTGTGCTCAACGGCAAGCCGATGCGGCTCGCGCGCTCCCTCGTATACCCGATAGACCGTCTGCATGTGTATGCCAGCCCCTTACGCTCTGGTGCAAGTTTGTTTACTGTGGGGCATTCTCGCACGAAACGTTCAACCTATTTGCCCAGAGCGCATGTTGGTTTGGTGAGCGGCTCTAGTAGTCGGTGAAAGTGAGGGGTTATTGAAGGTTTTTAGCGAGCAAGCGTAACGGTACGATCGGGAAACTCAATGCTTGCAACCAGTTTTCCGCCGAGGCTCTCTGCGTACCTGCTCAGCGTGTCGAGCCTCATCGAGCCCAACTCCCCGCGCTCGAGCTCAGATACGCGTTTTTGAGAAACGCCCATCGACTGGGCGATCGATGCCTGCGTTAGGTCTTTTAGCTTGCGAATCTGAGCAAGCTTATAGGCCTCGACACGCTCGTGAGTCCTCTCCTGCTCGGCGGCAATAGAGTCGCGTGTAATCCCGCGGGATTCCATATACTCATGCAGTTCCACCTCGATCGAGCCTCCTTACGTGGCTACGGTATAGTTGCTCGGCCTTTGGAATATTAATCGCATACCAGCCGTTCCATTTTGCCCTTGACGATCCCGCTCGCGACTTATCACCCGCCAACAGCAATACCGCCTGACGTTTAGGGTCAAAGGCGAAGAGGATGCGAATCACTTGCCGACCACACGAGGTCACTCTCAGCTCCTTTAAATGATGAAGCTTCGAGCCCTTTACCCGATCAACCAGCGGACGACCAAGGCTGGGGCCTTCCTTCTCAAGCACCAAAAGATCCGCATAAATCTGCTTCAGCGTAGCTTCATCCTGCTCATCAAGCCAAGGCTCAATGTAATCAAGCACGATACGGTATCGATGCGGCTGATTCGACATACCTTTCTCCTTCTATAATAGAAGTTTTACGGTATATTGCAAGGGCAAACTTACGCAAGTGCCTATTTGTTGAGCTTAAATACGCTGCTTGGGCTCGGTGACGATGGCTCGGACAATGCGGGGGCGATCGGTGAGGTCGTGGACGATACGCACGTCCGAAAGGCCTGCTTGACGACAGAGCTCGGCCGCGGCGTCGAGCGCGCCCTCGTAGAGCTCGCAGGCAAACAGGCCGCCGGCACGCAGCATGTAGGGCGCCGCGTTGAGCAGGCGGCGGAAGATATCGAGACCGTCGGCACCGCCCTCGAGCGCCAGATCGGGCTCAAAGTCCTTGACCTCATGCGGCAGCGAGCGCATGACGTCGGTCGGGATGTAAGGTGGGTTGGAGACGAGCACATCAAAGGTGCCCCACTCTTCGCGGGGAATGGAACTCACCAGGTTTGTGAGGCTGAAGGCGACCTCGTCGGACGTGAGGCCAAGCGCATCACGGTTTTTGGTGGCCAGATCGATGGCGCGCGGCTCGATATCGGTAGCAGTGCAGGTAACGTGGCCGCAGCGCTCCCAGGCAAGGGAGAGCGAAATGCAGCCCGTGCCGCAGCCGACCTCGAGAACGCGGGCAGTGCGGGGCTCGGCTGGGGCAGATACGTTGGCCTCGGCGGCATCTTGCGCGGGAGTCGCCTGTTGGTCGTTGTCCTCAATGGCGATGCCGTATTCGTCGAGCTCGGGCTCGGGGGTTTCCATGGCCTCTGCTTCTGCCGCTTCGGCTTCTGCCGCCTGCGCGGCGGCTTCCTCGGCCTCGCGATCGGCCAGTTCCTCGGCATAAGCGCGACTGCCCAGCACATCGCCGCCTAGCGCCGCCTCGTCGGCAGCTGTGAGGTTGGCGGCACGGCGCTCGGCAGTCGCCCGTTCGTCTGCCAGCGCGGCCTCGGCCTTGCGTGCCTCCTCGACCTCATCGTTCCAAGGCAGCTCAACACGCTGACGGGCAGCAGCCTCGGGGCTCAGCACCTCGGCATCCAGATAATTGAGGACTTCCTCGACGAGCATCTCGGTTTCGGGGCGCGGAATGAGCACACCGGGAGCGCACGCGACGTCAATCATGCGAAACTGCGTGCTGCCGGTGATGTACTGCAGCGGCTCGCCTTTGGCGCGACGAACGACGGCCGCGTGCATGGTCTCGAGCTGGGCCGCGTTAAGCGTCTCGTCCATGCGCATATACAAGTCGATACGCGCCAGGCCCGTGGCCGCGCACAGCAGCCACTCGGCAGAAAGACGGGGATGCTCCTCGCCGCGCTCGGCCAGGTACTCCTTGGTCCACTCGAGACAACGCTTGATGGTCCAGATCTCGTTTGCCATGGGGCCCTCCCCTCTTAAGCGCCGGGCGGCGCGCGAATGTCGGAGCAGATTGTAAGCGAGGCCAGCGCCTGGCAAGGGACGATTGAAAGCGATTATCGAGAATCAGCCCAGAATTTTGCTTGGAGCCCACCTGAAGTGTTCATTCGTCGACGTCTAAATCTGCATCCGTCAAGTTTTTGGCAAGGTTGCCCCAAAACTGACCAATATCTAACCAAGAACTTGCCACATCGCTTGACGCACGACCCATCAAAAATCGCTCCGCGACTTCTTGAACGATATTTTGAGCAATATTTTCGATAGCGGACTTATGCCGTCAATTACCTTAAGCAGGTAAGCAGCTCAAATGCCATAACAGCCGACTGAATAACATCTCAAAGCAATGTGCCCAATGACTCCCTACGGATCATTTGACAACCAAGGAAACGCCGATGTTTTGGCAATGCCAGCGAGCGACGTCCAGAGCGAACAAGTTGGCATGAAAAAGGCAAGGCATAGACCTTCTGGTCATGCCTTGCCTTTTGAATGACAAATTGTCGCACTGGGCGGCGCGCAGCGTCGGCCGGTCCGCCGTTCGGTAGAACGGCGGAACCTAAACGGCCTGTGCCAGCTTCTCGGCACGCTCGGCGGCGGCGAGCGCCTCGATCACGGTGCCGAGCTGGTCGCCCAGAAGGACGCCGTTGTAGGTGGAGTTGAAACCGATGCGGTGGTCGGTCACGCGGTCCTGGGGCTGGTTGTAGGTGCGGATCTTCTCGGAACGGTTGCCGTGGCCGATCTGGCTTTGGCGCTCGGCACCGAGCTCTGCCTGCTGCTTCTCGAGCTCCATCTCGTACAGACGGGCGCGCAGCATCTGCATGCAGACCTCGCGGTTCTGGATCTGGGAACGCTGCTCCTGCGACTGCACCACGGTGTTGGTGGGCAGGTGGGTGATGCGCACGGCGGAATACGTGGTGTTAACGCACTGACCACCAGGGCCGGAGGCGCAGTAGGTATCGATGCGCAGGTCTGACTGGTTGATCTGGACGTCGATCTCCTCGGCCTCGGGAAGCACGGCGACGGTTGCCGTGGAGGTCTGGATACGGCCCTGGGACTCGGTCTTGGGAACGCGCTGGACGCGGTGTACGCCGGACTCAAACTTCATGACGGAGTAGACGCGGTCGCCCTCGACCTTGAACTCGATGGACTTAAAGCCGCCGGCCTCGCTGGGGCTGGAATCGAGCACGGTGGTCTTCCAGCCGCGCGACTCGCAGAAGCGCTGGTACATCTTGTACAGGTCGCCGGCGAAGATGGCCGCCTCGTCGCCACCGGCGGCGGAGCGAATCTCGACGATGGTGTTCTTGTCGTCGTTGGGGTCGCTCGGGATGAGCATGTACTTAATGTCTTCCTCGAGCTGGGGAAGCTTGGCCTCGTTTTCGGAGATGTCCATCTGGAGCATCTCCTTCTCATCGGCATCGGTCGTATCGTGGAGCATTTCCTTGGCAGCCTCGATGTCATCGAGCGCGCCGATGTACTCGCGCGAGGCAGCGATGAGGTCGGACTGGTGCGCGTACTCCTTGTTGAGACGCGTGAACTCCTTGATATCGGAGGCGACGGCCGGGTCGGAAAGCTTCTTCTCGAGCTCCTCGTAGGCCTTGATAATCTTTTCGAGCTTGTCGCGCATGGCGGGACTCCTTTATATGCGTGAAGGTGAAAATCGGCAGAGCTGATGGGGCGCACGGCGCCACTGCGGGGGTAAGCCCGGCTAGAACATGTCGATCTTCAGATACATGCGCATCCCTTCGCGTATGGGGTACATAGTTGCGGTCTAACCCATACATGATAGCGTGCGCAGGCAAACCTGCATATAACCCGCACGGAATGAGTGGACGTAGCCGTTGGGTGTTCCTATAGTTTTGTCAACCGTCGGGGCTACTCCCGGTAGGGCACCCGGTCGCGCATCACGGCGTATATCGCCCTGAGCCGCTTCCTCGCGACGGCCTTGAGCGCCCGCCCG
>NZ_CZAQ01000040.1 GCF_001404695.1 Collinsella aerofaciens
GAGGGACGGACCCGTCAAGGCGTGACCGGAATCGGTGAAAATACGTTAGCGCAAGCGGTGAAGCCGCCTTTGCGCGAACGGCGCGTTTGATTGGTGAAACTGGTGAAAATTAGATTGACGCTAACACCCTCCGGCAGGAAGGTCTACCTGTCGGCCATCAGGGACTGCTTCGACTCCTCGGTCGTGGCGTGGAGGGCCGGCGAGAGCCCGGACGCCGCGCTCGCCAACTCGACGCTCGAGGACGCCTGCGCGCTGCTCGCGCCCGGCGAGGGCCCCGTCATCCACTCCGACCGCGGCGGGCACTACCGCTGGCCCGGCTGGATCTCGATCTGCGAGGGGCACGGCCTCACCAGGAGCATGTCGGCCAAGGGCTGCAGCCCGGACAACGCGGCGATGGAGGGCTTCTTCGGCCTGCTCAAGAGGGAGTTCTGGCACGGCAGGGACTGGGCGGGCTGGGCCCCCGCCCGCTTCATCGAGGAGCTCGGTGGCTGGATCGGCCGCTACAATACGGAGAGGCGCAGCGATGCGCTCGGCGGCCGCACGCCGGCCGAGTTCCGCGCCGCGCTGGGAAGGGCCGCGTGACGGTCCAGGAAATCGTCCGCAGTTCCCCGTCACCGGGCCTAAAACGGGAAATTATCCACTCTCATAGTCATCAAGGCTCACAGCCTCTTACTCGGCCACCTCGCGCAGGGCCGACATCGTAGCTGCATATTGCTGCTGCAGCGCATGCATTCCCTCGCGAGCGCCGTCAACGGAGCCGGCACCGCGCAGCGCTTCGGTCACCACGACCGCCGGCTCGTACAGATTATCGAATCCCAGGTTCTGGCTCACGCCCTTGAGCGTGTGCGCTGCCATAAACGCACCTTCGGCGTCTCCTGCCGCCATGGCGGCCTCCAGCTTGTCCATGCTCTCGTCATCCAAAAACTTGAGGGCAAAGCGGGCAAGCATTTCCTCGCCCATCAGCCGAGCGCACGCGTCATCATAATTAGCGCCGATCTTCTCATACGCCTCACGCATGGAAATCATGGATTAAAACTCCTTTGGTCAAACTAAATCGTGGGAAACGCGACGACGTCAGCGGGGCGTGCCAACGTCTCGGCAATTTGGTCTTGCACCTCGAGCAGACAATCGAGCAGCAGCGGGTTAAAGGTGCCGCACTTACCGTCCAGGATCATCTGAATTGCCTCCTTGTGCGGGATAGCGTCCTTGTACACGCGCACGCTCGTCAGAGCATCGTACACGTCGGCCACCGAAACCACCTGTGCGGCAATGGGAATTTCGTCGCCCTTAAGGCCATCGGGATAACCCTTGCCGTCCCAGCGCTCGTGATGCCAACGCGCAATCTGGTACGCATATTCCATAAGCGCATTGCCGGCGTGATGGCTACCCAGCTCAAGCAGCATGTCGGCGCCGATTGTGGTATGCGTCTTCATAATCTCGAACTCCTCGGGCGTAAGGCGCCCGGGTTTGTTGAGAATCGCATCGTCAATCGACATCTTGCCGATATCGTGCAGCGCCGAAGCCAGGGCAATCGTGGAGCGCTCCTCATTGTCAAGGGAAATGGTGTCGCTACGCTGGACCAGACAGCCAAGCAGCAGCTCGGTCAGCTTTTCGATGTTCGTAACGTGCCTGCCGCTCTCGCCGTTGCGAAGCTCCATGACGCCAGCCATGATGTCGATGAGCATGCGACTGTTCTTGACACGCTCGTTGTACTGCTGGGACAGCAGGCTCGTCAGGCGGCGCTGTTTGGCGTATAGGCGGATGGTGTTGCTTACACGGCGGCGCACGACACGGGAGTCAAACGGGCGGTTGATATAGTCCGAGGCGCCTAGCTCGTACGCGCGCAGAACCATATCATCGGAGTCTTCGCTCGAAATCATGATGACAGGCAGATTGTCACCAACCGATCGGCGCGACAGACCGGCCAGCACCTCAAAGCCGCTTATGCCCGGCATGACAATGTCCAGCAGCACGAGCGACAACTCATCGCCATAGCGGTCGACAATGTCGAGCGCCGCACGACCGTTATCGGCCTCGAGGATGCAATATTCGTCCTTGAGCATCTCGCTGAGAATGACTCGGTTCATCTCGGAGTCATCGACAATAAGCACCAAAGGCCTTTCGCTTTGGAAGGCCTCGATGGAATCGGCATCGGTCACGACCGTACCGGCTTTTGCCTTAGCGCGGCTCAGTAACTGGACAGCGCGGCCAACGCCCTCATCGACCGTCTCGCCATGAATGCGAACGCCACCAACACATGCCGTCAAGCTCACGTACTCATGGCCCGGAATAATCGTGGAACGAACGGCATCGGACACCTGATGCAGGCGACGGGTGAAGTCATCGGAGGGAATATTGGGCATGACAACCACAAACTTGTCGCAGCCATAGCGCACAAGCTCGTCAGTCGAACGGATTCCGCTGCGCATGGCTGTCGCCACAGCACCGAGCGCAAGGTCGCCGGCATGATGGCCACACGTATCGTTGAAGACCCTAAAATCATCAAGGTCGATCATCGCAACGCCGGCATTCATGCGGGCGCTTCGGAGCTTTTCCTCGTAATACCGGCGATTATGCACGCTCGTCAGCACGTCGGTGTAGACAAGGTCCTCTTCTGCAGCCTCTTGCCCATCGATCGGACGCACCATCAGCAGGACATGAGGCTTGCCCTCGACCTTCAGAGGGCGCAGATGGGCACGGTACTCAACGCCATCGTTGAGCAGTTGCTCCGACACCTCATCGGAATCTGTCAAGGCCTCAAGACTTGCCTGGCGCAAACAAGGGCAGCGATCGCCGGCGAGCAGGCAGTTAGGCTCGCTCTTAATCTGATCGGCCGACAGTAAACGTACCACGGGGTAGGTCTTCGCGACACGGGCGACCTCGGCGGCAGCCTCCTCGTCGGTTAGATTGACCTCGTGATTATTGAGCATATGGGGCCCTTTCGATAGTTTCGCATGGTGGCGGTGGGTTCCAAATGTTACAAGGGTAACACCTTGTCGATGCAGGTAAGCACGTGAATGCTGTTACATTTTTATGAGTTGGCAGACGGCGCGATTAAAGCCGCAGACGTGAGGTTTTGAGCACATTTGTTAACACGGCCGAAACGTTTGCGGGTGAAGTCTGCTTTGGCTATTGCGGGTGTTAGAGCCCCAGGATGCCAAGGACAGTCTGGGCAGCCGCTCCCGGGCGATCGCGCAGGCCGTTGTGCGCGCCGGGAACCATTACGAGCGGACAGTCCAAAAGCTCAGCCGCCACCCTCGTGCCCGCCTCGCGAGGCGTGCCAATCGAGAGCTCGCCCAGGAGCACGGCGGCCACCGTTTTCGACGCACGGACGCTATCCCAATCGGGAACGCAGGTCATAGTAATCCCGTATTCGTTCGCCATGAAACTGCGGCCGTTGCGCAGGGCATGCTTGGCTTCCGCCTCGGTTAACTTGGGGGCCTCAGGGTCCGAATCGCCGATGGCGCCCAGGAAGGCCCGTAATGCCCTGGAGACCTTTCCCGCGGCGATCATCTCGAGCAAAACCGGGGCCGCGCCCAGACCGGCGCCCTCATCCGTCACGGCGGGTTCATGCAGAATCGCACGCGAGATTATGGCGGGGTTTGCACGGAGAAGCTCCAGGGCCACCAACGTACCGGCACTGTGCGCGAGCACGTTTGCCGGAGCGCCAATATGCTCGATAACGACCTGCAGGTCGGCGGCTTGGGCGGCGAGGTCGTAGCGTCCGTCTGCAGCGTCGCCGCTCTCGCCGCAACCGCGGCGGTCGTAGGTAATGACGCGATAGTCACAGGCGAGCTCGCGGGCGATGCCGTCAAAAAAGACACCGTCGACGCACGCACCGTGCACGCAAACCAAGGCGGGTGCATCGGACGATACAACCGGGCCGGCATACTCGCGGCAGGCGATCGTAGTGCCCGCATTCTCGACCGTAAAATCCATACTGTGTTCCCATCATCAACGCCCATCCAGTTGCACGTCAGTACGATTGGATGGACCCGCATTGCCTTACGACTTGTTAACAGATTAACTGTACCCGACCCGAGGCTTTTCATGGCACGGCATCATGAGCGACGTGAAAAAACGAAACTTGTAAAGCAAGAGCCCACACCTTGCTTTGGAGCCGATGCTATGCTTAGGCACAATTGTCTTGAGGAGCATATGCCTATGTCTACGTTTTTGAATGCCGGCCCCATCTTTGGGCCCGTTCGCAGCCGTCGCCTGGGCCTTTCGCTCGGCGTCAACATGATGCCGGCCAGCGGCAAAATCTGCACGTTCGACTGCATTTACTGCGAAAACGGTCTCAACGCTGAGCGCCCCTGCCATGAGCCGTACAACACAGCTGCCGTGGTACTCGACGCGCTCGAGGTAAAGCTGCGCGAGATGGCAGCCGAGGGCAAGCTCCCCGATGTAATCACCTTCGCAGGCAACGGCGAGCCCACCGCCGCACCGGAGTTTCCGCAGGCCATCGCCGGCGCCGTCGCGCTGCGCGACGAGCTGGCCCCAAACACCAAGATTGCCGTGCTTTCCAACGGCACGCGCGCCGACCGTCCCCAGGTACACGATGCGCTCATGATGGTCGACGACAACATCCTCAAGCTCGATACGGTCGACCCGGCTTTTATCCAGCTGCTCGACCAGCCCGTTGGCCCCTACGATGTAGAGCACCAGATCGAGACGTTCGCGAGCTTTAACGGCCGCGTCATTATCCAGACGATCTTTTTGACCGGCGAGCACCGGGGCAAGTCTCTCGATAACACCGGCGAGGAGTACGTCGGCCCTTGGCTCGCGGCGCTCGAGCGCATTCGCCCGCAGGAGACGACCATCTACACGGTGGCGCGCGAGACACCGGTCGCCGGCCTTGCCAAAGCAGCGCCCGAGGCACTCGACACGATCGCCGCACGCGTGCGCGCCCTCGGCATCCCCTGCCAGGTGAGCTACTAGCAAAACCACGCAGCAGCCAGTGCCCGCCATCCCGCCCCATCAGTTGCGGTGATATAGTTCCTATTTGTGCTGTTAAACCGCTTTAATCGGAACTATATCACCGCAACTTTTATGGACGCGTGGGTGGGCTATACTAGCTGCGAATGAAAGGAAGTTAGCCATGTTTGACAACGGACCCGTGCCCGGCCGCAACGACGCTTGCTGGTGCGGCAGCGGCAAGAAATATAAGAAATGTCACAGCGCCTTCGACGAGCGCCTCGAGCGCCTGTGGGAGGAGGGCTGGGAGGTTCTGCCCCGTACGCTCTACAAGACGCCCGCCGACATCGAGGGCATCAAGCGCTCCGCCGCCATCAACGTGGGCGTGCTCGACTACGTAGGCGAGCACATCGCCGCGGGCATGACAACCAACCAGATCGACCAGATGATCTACGACTACACCATCGAGCACGGTGGCACGCCGGCCGACCTCAACTACGAAGGCTACCCCAAGAGCGTGTGCACCTCGATCAACGACGTGGTCTGCCACGGCATCCCCTGCGATACGGACGTGCTGCACGAGGGTGACATCATCAACGTGGACTGCTCCACGATCTTGGACGGCTACTTTAGCGACTCGAGCCGCATGTTCTGCATCGGTGAGGTCTCGGCCGAGCGCCAGCGCCTGGTCGACGTCACCCGCGCCAGCGTGGAAGCGGGCCTGGCCGCTGTCAAGCCGTGGCTACCGCTCTCCGTTATGGCCGAGGCCGTGCAAAAGACGGTCGAGGACGCCGGCTTTAGCGTGGTGCGCGAGTACGGCGGACACGGCATCGGTAAGGAGTTCCACGAGGACCCGTTTGTGGGCTTTACCACCGAGGCGCCCGATGTGGACACCATCATGGCTCCGGGCATGGTCTTTACCATCGAGCCTATGGTCAACGCCGGAGCGCCCGACATCAAGATTAGCAAGGGCGATGGCTGGTGCGTACGCACCAAGGACGGCAGCGATTCGGCCCAGTGCGAGGTACAGCTCGTGGTGACCGAGGACGGCTACGAACTGCTCAGCTGGTAGCCGTGGATGCGCCGGATGCTGACGGGCATGCTCGTCTTGCATCCGGCGTTTTTGTTTGAACGTTTTGCCTGATAAAACCTGCCAAAATAAACCTGTCCCTTTTTGGCAGGTTGAGCGGAGAGGACTGCTTGTGAACATCCTGGTTTTGTTGCCCGTCAACGATCGCCATCGCGCAATTCTTGAGTCGAGCGCTCCGGGCGAGGACTTTATCTACACGAGCTCCGACGCCATCACGCGCGAGCAGGTCGCCGATGCCGACGTGATCCTGGGCAACATCGACCCTGACATGCTCACGGCATGCGAGCATCTCCAGCTGTTGCAATTGCAGACCGCCGGCTATGACGACTACCTTGCCGCTGGCACCGTGCCGGCTGACGCCAAGCTGTCTTGCTCGATCGGCGCCTACGGTCAGGCCGTAAGCGAGCACATGTTTGCCATGGTCCTTTCCATGATGAAGCACCTGCCCGGCTATCACGACTTGCAGCGCGAGCATCGCTGGAAGGATTTGGGGCCGGTCACCTCGCTCAAAAATGCCAACGTGCTGGTGCTGGGCGCGGGCGATATCGGCGGCCACTTTGCCACGCTCTGCCGCAGCATGGGCGCGCACGTCCGCGGCATCAAGCGCCATCCGCTCGTCTATCCCATTGTGTTTGAGGACATGGACGGCATGGACGCCCTGTCCGAGCGCCTGGCCGAGGCTGACATCGTCGCTTCCTTTATGCCCAGCACACCCGAGACTCGCGGCCTGGCGAACGCCGAGTTCTTCGCCGCGATGAAACCGGGCGCCTTCTTTGCCAACGGCGGCCGCGGCGACCTTGTGGTCGCCGACGACTTGGTTGCCGCCCTGGAGTCGGGTCATCTCGCCGGTGCCGCGGTCGACGTCACCGGCCCCGAGCCGCTGCCCGAGACAAGCCCACTGTGGGATGCGCCTAACATGCTCATTACGCCGCATATCTCGGGCTGGTTCCACTTGGAGGCTACGCTCGACAATGTGGTCGACATTGCCGCAGAGAATCTGCGTCACCTGCAAGCCGGCGAGACCCTGCGCTGTTGGATCGAACATTAGGGTTCCGCCGTTCTAACGAACGGCGGACCGGTCGACGCTACGCGCCGCCCAGAGCGACAATTTGTCATTCAAAAGGCAAGGCATGACCAGAAGGTCTATGCCTTGCCTTTTTCATGCCAACTTGTTCGCTCTGGACATCGCTCGCTGACGCTTGCTCAACCTGCGGTGTCATAACAATTCTGTCCAGCTGTTGGCTTTGCGGCATTTGCCCAGATAAAACCTGCATAATAAACCTGTCCCTTTTAGCAGGTTTTAGAGCTCCACGCTTTCGGCTCCGTTGATGGTTAGGTTTCGCTCGTAGAAGGCCGTAAGGGCGCGAATGGCGTACATCACGTCGCGTACGCCGCCGGTCTCGTAGCTTGAGTGCATGGCCAGCTGCGGCAGGCCCACGTCCACGGCATGCATGCTCGCCTGCATGTTCGACAGGTTGCCGAGCGTGGAGCCACCCGCCATATCGCTCTTGTTGGCGAAGGCCTGCGTGGGCACGTCGGCGTCATCGCAAATAGCCTGGAACACTGCGCGGCTAAAGGCATCGGTGCAGTAATGCTGGTTGGCGGCTTCCTTGATAACGATACCGCCGTTGAGCACAACCTGATTGCGGGCGTCGCACTTCTCGGCGTGGTTGGGGTGCACGGCATGCGCATTGTCGCAGCTCACAAGCATCGAGGCAGCAAGTGCACGATGGTACGACTCGTCGTCAAAGCCCAGCGATCCGTTGATGCGGCGCAGTGCGTCGGCCAAGAACGTCGACATGGCGCCCTGCTTGGTCTCGGAACCAACCTCCTCGTTATCAAAGCAGCAGAAGACCGAGACGTCGCGCGCGTTCTCGGCACCCAAAAATGCCTGCAGTGAGGTGTAGGCGCAGGCCAGGTCGTCGAGCTTGGGCGTCGAGATGAACTCGTCAGCCCAGCCCCAAATGCGCGCATCCTGGCGGTTGACCAGGAACAGATCGCGGCTCAGGATCTGCTCGGGCTCAACGTCCAGTTCGTCGGCAACCAGGGCATCAAAATCGCCCTGCTTAAGCTCACCGGCGCTGATGAGCGGGCACAGGTCGACGGCGCGGTTGGGCGCAAAGCCCTCGTTAACGCCGCGGTTCATATGGATGGCAAGGCTCGGGATAATCGCGACTTCGCGCTCGGTGGCAAGCAGGCGGCTCTCAATACGGTCGCCTTCGCGTACCAACACGCGGCCCGCGAGCGCCAGCGGGCGGTCGAACCAGGTGTAGTCGATCATGCCGCCGTAGGCCTCGGTGTTCAGGCGCAGCGTCTCGCCTGCGCCGTCGAGCTCGGGCACGGCCTTGACCTTAAACGTCGGCGAATCGCTGTGCGACGCCGTGAGCTGAAAATGATAGTCACCGGCAACGCCGTCCTCGCCCCACGTCGCGGTCAGGTCCTCGCCCACCTTAAAGGCAATAACGCTCGAGGTATTGCGCTGCGTGTAATAACGCCCGCCCGGCTCGATGTCCCACGCCGCGTTCTCGGGCAGGTAGGTAAAGCCCGCCTCGTCGAGCTCGGCCATAATGGTCGCCGCCGTATGGAACATGCTGGGACATGCCTCGATAAAGTCGATGAGGTCGTTGGCGGCCTCGATATCGTCGGCCGTCACATGCGCGCGCTCGGGCGTTTCCTGATCCGTCATGCTCTCCCCTTTCGCTGGGTTGATGGTCCCCTCCAGCATACCCCGCCACGCCAGCGCCGCACTCTTCATTCCATGTTTAATCCCGCGCCGCTCACCAAGTTGAGCCATCATGCCCGCGCTCCTTTTGCGACAATTACGCTAACAGGACGAGAGGAGCCGTCATGAAGCCACGTAACATTGCCATCGCCTGCGGTGTCGCGGGAGTCGCCGTCGGCCTTGCCGCTGCCACCGGTATCGTTTACCGCAAGCAAATCAAGTCCGCCGCGTCGCTCATACGCTTGACCGGCTACGCGGATAGCTATGACCTGTACGCAATCGACATCGCCTACGACTACGATCTTGATCGCATCATCGCCGCTGGCGTGCGCGACGACCAGGCCTACATCGATGCCGTGGTGGCGCAGGTGCTGCCCGGTGTGCCGGTACATGTCCAGGCGCCCCAGTTTGCCTGCAGCGCTTTTGTCGCCGTAGATGCCGAAGGCCGCGTGCGCACCGGTCGCAATTACGACTTTAAGGACGACACCTCGGCACTGCTGGTGCGCAATCACCCACGCGACGGCTATGCCTCCATCGGGTTTGCCGCCCTTAACAACCTGGGCGATAACACTCCGCTTGACTCCGTCGCCGGACGTGCCGCCGCACTCATGGGCCCGTTTGCCCAGCTCGACGGTGTTAACGAATGCGGCGTGTCCATTGCCGTACTCACTCTGGATTCCAAGCCCTGTGACCAGGACGCGCAACGCCCCGTCATCAATACCTCGCTCGCCATCCGTCTGGTGCTCGACCGTGCCGCCACCACGCAAGAAGCTGTCGACCTGCTTTCCGCCTACGACATGCACGCCATGGCAGGACGCGATTACCACTTCTTTATCAACGACGCCGCCGGTGACGCGCGCGTAGTAGAGTGGGATCCGCGCGATCCGGACCGTGCTTTCAAAGCGACTCCTGTACGCCAGGTTACGAACTTCTACGCCTGCTATGGCGACGAAGTGCTGCCCAACCAAAAGAATGGCGAGCTGGGCCATGGTAAAGAGCGCGCCATCGCAATCGCCGATGTCCTTGACGCCCATGTCGGTGCCCAGGACG
This sequence comes from Collinsella aerofaciens, assembly GCF_001404695.1. GTDB lineage: Bacteria > Actinomycetota > Coriobacteriia > Coriobacteriales > Coriobacteriaceae > Collinsella > Collinsella aerofaciens_E. The sequence goes on from NZ_CZAQ01000040.1 coordinate 9,780, forward strand.
AGGCAGTCGCTTGGAAGGCCCTACGCGCTGCAGCGCAAGAACCCAATCCGAAAGACATCACCAGCAATACGCAATGGTCGGTCGTCTTTGACAATACCGAACCCGCCGCCGCCATTACGCTGCGCCGCCACTGGGGCGACGTCGACGCCTTCGCGCTGTAAGGAGCTGGCACCGTCGTCCTTACGCTGGCCTGACGTTGCTTACATTTCCATACATTTGAGCTAACACGTTTTACCCCCGTATCAACAGTGTGCGGGGGTAAACTTATGCGCATGTTATAACTTGCCCGGAAGGATTCACCATGCTTAGAATCGGTCTTCTTACTAGTGGCGGCGACTGCCAGGCGCTCAACGCCACCATGCGCGGCATTGTCAAAACGCTTATGACCAATAGCGAAGAGCCTATCGAGATTTATGGCTTTGAGGACGGCTATCAGGGCCTTATCTACAGCAGGTTCCGCGTCATGACGCCCGCCGATTTTAGCGGCATCCTCACCCGCGGCGGCACCATCCTGGGCACGAGCCGCACGCCGTTCAAGCGCCTGGATACCCCCGAAGCCGATGGTGTCGAGAAGGTGCCGGCGATGGTCCACACCTATCATAAGCTGCAGCTCGACTGCCTGTTTATGCTGGGCGGTAACGGCTCCACCAAGACCGCCAACCGCCTGCGCGAAGAGGGCCTCAACGTTATCGCCCTGCCCAAGACCATCGATAACGACACCTGGGGCACCGAGCTGACGTTTGGCTTTACGAGCGCCATCGACGTCGCCACCAAGTGCATCGACGACATCCACACTACCGCCTCGAGCCACGGCCGCGTGTTTGTCATCGAGATCATGGGCCACAAGGTTGGCTGGATCCCGCTGTACGCCGGCGTCGCGGGCGGCGCGGATGTCATCTTGATTCCCGAGATTCCCTACGACATGGACCAGGTTATCAAGACCATCGAGCATCGCATGGAGACCGGCAGCCGCTTTACCATCGTGGCCGTCGCCGAGGGCGCTATCTCCAAGGAAGACGCGGCGCTGTCCAAGAAGGAGTACAAGAAGAAGCTCGCCGAGCGCACGAGCCCATCGATCGTCTACGACATCGCCAAGGAGATCGAAGCCAAGACTGGTCGCGAGACCCGCGTCGCCATCCCCGGCCACACGCAGCGCGGCGGCCAGCCCGACGCCCAGGACCGCATCTTTGCGACCCAGTGCGGCGTCGAGGCAGCGCTCGGCTGCCTGCGCGGCGAGTTTGGCTACATGATTGCCCTGCGTGACGGCAAGATGTGCCACATGCCGCTCGAGGAGGTCGCCGGCAAGCTCAAGTACGTCGACCCCCAGAGCGACCTGGTACGCGAGGCCAAGGCGCTGGGCATCAGCTTCGGCGACGAATAGCCTCGGCCGAAACTGCTCTCATCGGAGACCCCAGGGCTTACCTCCCAAATCGTCCTCGGACATGTCAGGATCCCGCCGTGCGCTTCGCGCGGCGGGATCCTTCCGTCCTGCGGAAAGATTTGGGAGGTAAGCCCTGGGGCCTCCTGCGGTAACCGGGGAGGCCGAGGCTATTCGTCTTCTTGCTGCAAGTGCCTGGGGTAGGATGCGGCGTGCATTTTTGGGAGTATTCAGCAGCCGAGGGTGCCTGCATACTGGATTTTGGGCGAGAGACAGGCGCCGCGGGCCGCATTCTGCAAAAAAATGAGCGGTCCTCGAGGCGCCGGAGCTCAAAGTCAGGCTTTCAATGCGCTTTTGTGCGCCCGCTCCCGCACCCGCGGGCTCCGGGATGCTGAATACTCCGGAATTTGCACGGCGCCCCCTGGGGTACCCGCGGGCAAAAAGCAACCGCCCCGCCGAAATATGCAATCGGCGGGGCGGTTTATGCAAAAATGCGGTTGTGGTACGTTACAGCTCGCTACGGCTTGAATCCCAGGCAGGTTACTCGGCGCTTTTGAGGGCGCCGACCATGTCGATCTTGTTGAGGGTACGATTGGTGGCGAGGTTGACGATAAACGTAAAGCCGAAGGAAAGTACCACGGCAAGCACGTAGCTCAGTGGCTCGACCTCAACGTCGAAGTACAGCGACGGCATCTGCAGGATGTACGTGAAGCTCTCGGCCAGCAAGCCGCCCAGTGGCACGCCCAGCGCGGCGCCAATTGCCGTGAGGATCAACGTCTCCTTGTTGACGTAATGGTGCACCTCGCCACGGCGGAAGCCCAGCACCTTGATGGTCGCCAGCTCGCGTTCGCGCTCGGAGATATTCGTGTTGGACAGCGTAAACACCACCACAAACGATAGGCACGCCGCCATAAAGGTCACGAGCACCACGACGGAATTGATAATCGTAAAGTTCGCCTCGTAGTTCTGCCAATGTTCGGCCGTGCTCGAAATCGTAAGCCAACCGTCACTCTTAAGATTCTTGCTAAACGCAATCTGGTCGGCCGACGAGCCCTTAAGCAGCACAAAGACGCCGTTAAGGCGTGCGCTTCGGCCAAACGCGCGCTCATAGGTGCCCTGCGTCATGTAAAGCGTGTTGCCCAGATAGTTAAGCGAAATGTCGCTGACTTTGACCTTGGCGACATTGAGCGACGAATCCTGGACGTGCGCCGTATCGCCCGGTTGAATCCCCAGCACCAGCTGTGAACTCTTACTCAGATACACGTCCCCGTCACGCAAAGACAGTGGCTCTTTGGACTCATCCTCAAGGCGAACGTAATCGCCCAAGTCACCCGTGCGGTCATCGGGCACCACGATCAGCTGCACGGTCTCGCTCTTTCCGCCGAATGTAAAGGTAACGTTGTCGGTCATAATCGGCAGCGTCGAAGTCACGGTCACGTTGGAATCATTGGCCGCGCCGCGCTCATCCAATGCCGCGCACGTCTGTGAAAAATCGTCGGGGTTAGCAACCGCCAGCAAGTCATAGCGCGTGATATGCCCGTACTGTTTGGGCGAAAGCGCCACCGACGTGTCGCGGATGCCCATACCGCAGATCACGAGCGCCGTACAGCCGGCAATACCGAAGATGGTCATAAAGGCACGCTTTTTGTAGCGGAACAGGTTACGCGCCGCCACCTTGTTCAAAAAGCCCATGCGACGCCAGATAAAGCCGATGCGCTCAAGCAAGATGCGCGAGCCAGCGCGCGGGGCCTTGGGACGCATAAGCGAGGCCGGGGTCTCGGCCATCTCGTGGCGGCAGGCGATAATCGTGGCGCCCACCACGCCCACGGCAAACAGCGCCACCGAAACGATCGAGGACACGATGTCGTACGAAAGCAGCATCTGGGGCAGTGAGTACATATCGTCGAACACCGTAAACAGGAACAGCGGCAGGCCCACAAATCCGATGATGTTGCCGAGCACGCCGCCGATCAGACACGCCCACAGCGAGTAGTCCACGTATTTGGACAGAATACGCCCGCTCGAATAGCCGAGCGCCTTGTACAGGCCAATGAGCGTGCGCTCTTCCTCGACCATGCGTGTGGCGGTGGTAAGACTGATGAGCACGGCGACGATAAAGAAGATGAACGGGAACACCGTGGCGATAGCCTCAATTGACGAGCTATCGCTCTCCACGCTCGAGTAGCTTGCGATATTGCCGCGGTCCTGGATGTACCAGGTGCATTCGCCCAGATCGGAAAGCTCGGCGCGGGCATCGGCAAACTGCTGGTCGGCGGCGGCGCGGCGCTGATCCAGGTCGGTCTGCGCTTGCACGCGCTCCTCGCTGCCCTCTGCCATGCGATTGATGTTGTCCTGCTCAATCCCAAAGAGCATATTCGCCTGGCGCTCGGCCGCATCCAAGCTTGCCGGCGTGTCGACCGTCAGTTCCTGAGCGCGCGCCTTCTCACGCTCCTCGCGGATCTTCTCGATATTGCCCTTAACCTCATTGATCTTTGCCGCGTAGGCATCCGAATAGGAGTTGAGGCTCTTGGCTCCCTCGACGATCACGTGGACCGCGGAGTAGGAAGAAGATGTCGCGGCGTCCTCGCTCACATAGAACCTATAGTCCGCCGCCGAAGCAGCGCGAAAGGCGTTGACTGTCGAGTCAGAACTTACATCAGTGGGGTCGAGGACCTCGGCCGTAATGGTGTAATCGCCCGCGGCAAACTGATCCTTGGCACTTTGGTTCGACGAGCTCGCGTCATTGGCGGCAAAACTCACCGTATCGCCGAGCTTTTTGCCCGAAGCCTTCAGGAACTTCGAAGTCACCGCGACCTCATCGGCGCTCTCGGGCAAATCGCCGTTCACGAGCACCGGCTGATCGATGTTCTCCTTGGAGAGACTTTGCACGACCACGCGCTCGCGCGTTGTGCCCACGGCGGTGTAGGCGGTCTCGGTGTAGATACCCTCGGCCGTCTCGACGCCGTCGACCTCTTGGATGGCGTCGAGATCATCGTCAGTCAGGCCATAGGTCGACTGCACGTTGATGTCATAGACATTTTGCTGGTCGAAGTACGCGTCAACCGAATCGCACAGGTCCTCGCAACCCGCCTTAAGGCCGCACATCACGCTCACGCCAAGCGCGGTGATGACCACGATTGACAAGAAGCGCTTAAGACTGCCTCGGATTGTGCGGTAGATGCCACGGCGAAAAACCGTCGGCACCATATCGTTTGAGCTTTGGGCAGTGCGGTAGGTCGTAAACTCCCGGTCGCGCTCCGTGTGCTTAGCATCGCCGGATTGGCTGTTTTGGCGGTCTTGGTCCATGGGCGCTACCACTCGATCGTCTCGATAGGCACGGGATTTTGCTGGACCGTTTCACTCTCCACGCGCCCGCTCTTAAAGCGAATCAGGCGATCGGCCATGGGCGCAAGCGCGGAGTTGTGGGTGATGATAATGACCGTAATGCCCTGTTTGCGGCAGGTGTCCTGCAGCAATTGCAAGATCTGCTTGCCGGTTTTGTAGTCGAGTGCACCCGTGGGCTCGTCGCACAAAAGTAGCTTGGGGTTCTTGGCCAGCGCGCGGGCGATGGACACGCGCTGTTGCTCGCCGCCCGAAAGCTGCGCCGGAAAGTTAGCGAGTCGGTCGCCCAGACCAACCTGACGAAGCGTTTGCTCGGCATCGAGCGAATCGGGGCAGATTTGCGCCGCAAGCTCGACGTTTTCGAGCGCCGTCAGGTTAGGGACCAGATTGTAAAACTGGAAGACAAAGCCGACGTCGGAGCGGCGGTATTCCACGAGCTGCGCCTCGTTAGCAGAACTCACGTCGCGCCCGTCCACCGTTACGGTGCCGGAGGTTACCGTGTCCATACCGCCCAGGATGTTGAGCGCCGTGGTCTTGCCGGCACCCGAGGCGCCCAGGATAATGGCGAGCTCACCGCGCTCAACAGAAAAGCTCGCGCCGTCGAGCGCATGGATGCGGGCATCGCCCTCGCCGTATGCCTTGATGACGTCTTTGAATTCGATATAAGCCATCGATTAATTCCCATCTGGTCGGATAACTCTTTAGTATTACCCATTTCCCACCTACCAGAAAGGGGCAGGTTCATTTTGGCGGTTTTAAATGGGGAAACGGCAGCTATAGATGAGGCGCCGGGGAGGCAGAGAAATCATCGATTGGGTCAGGCCGACCGCCAAACACAACGCACGCATCTCAATCTGTCAGTCGAATCATTCGAACAGCTGTTCGTTTCTATGATATGATTCAGCTATCTAAGCAGGCCAATACGCAGAAAGGCGGCCAACATGGCGTTCGACTTTAAGAAGGAATGCAAGGAGCTCTACAAACCTGCAAGCAAGCCGAGTATCGTAACCGTCCCGCCTATGAGCTACGTTGCCGTTCGCGGAAAGGGCGACCCAAATACCGAAGGTGGCGAGTATCAAAACGCCCTGCCGCTGCTTTACGGCATCGCCTATACCGTCAAGATGTCGAAGAAAGGCTCAAGGAATATCGAGGGCTATTTCGACTTTGTGGTACCGCCGCTCGAGGGTTTCTGGTGGCAAGACTCCCCGAGCAGCGACATCGATTATGTACGCAAGGACGATTTCAACTTTATCTCGTGCATCCGCCTACCCGATTTCGTCAGCCGAGATGATTTTGACTGGGCAGTCGCGGAGGCCACGACCAAAAAGAAACTGGACTTTTCCGCCGTCGAGCTGCTTAAAGTTGATGAGGGTCTCTGCGTTCAATGCATGCATACCGGACCCTACGACAGCGAGCCGGCGACCGTAGACGCTATGCATGAATACACGACCGAGCAGGGCTATGTCCCCGACCTCTCAGACACCCGTTTACATCACGAAATCTATCTCTCCGATCCACGCAAATGTGCACCGGAGAAACTTAAGACTGTGGTTCGTCATCCTATCAAGCGCGCTGAATAGCGTGGGGCGCCGTCCCGCGCATCAGGTTTTAGTCCAGGCAATCAGCCGCTCCAAGGTCATCTGGCAGCTTCCTTGACGCAGGTCATCGTATCTTATAATTTTATGTCTCTAAAGCTGGAAAGCCTCTCAACGATGCGCAACTCCAGCTCTTTTTATATCAAGAGGCTTAAATGAAATACCAGAAGTCGTGGATATCCATCAACGAACAGATAGCACTATTGACAGAAAACAAGGGTCTTAAGTGCTCTGATCAAAGCGAACTCGAGCGAGCTTTGGTCGAAGTCGGCTACTTCAGGCAAAGTACTCGAGCGTTACTCCTCGTACGCACCCTCGAGCCGAAGTAGCCACTCCTTGCGATCGAGCCCGCCGGCATATCCGTTGAGCGAACCATCGGCCGCCACCACGCGATGGCACGGCACGATAATCGAAACAGGGTTGCGAGCGACCGCAGCCCCCACCGCACGGGGGGACACAACGGGCGCCTCGTTTCCCGGTACACGATGGCGGGCGGCGACACGAGCCGCAATTTCGCCATAAGTGGCGACCTCGCCACGCGGGATAGAAAGCAGCTCAAACCAAACTTCACGCTGAAACGCCGTGCCAATCAAATGCAACGGCGGCGTAAACCGAGGTTCCTGCCCTGCAAAATAAGCATTCAGCCAAGCCCACGAACGCTCAAGCACCGAAGACGCCGCACCATTTGCAGGACTCACCGACGACATGCCGCCAGCACCAGAAACTGCATCGGCGCCTTCAACATGTTCGGGATCTTCTTTGAGAAGCGTGGAGCCAAAATGCTCCTGCCCCTCAAACCAAAGCCCCGTCAGACCGCGGCCATCAGCGGCAAGCAAGATTTCGCCCAAAGGCGAAGCAAACGTCGTCGTGACCACCGGCGGCTCCTTTCAAAACTCCGCACCATAATACCGCGAATTGTGCAGACAACCCCAATCGACCCCAAAGTCACCCAAGGCAGCAGGCGCAAAGCGCCGAGGCCGCCGCTGGGACCAGAGCCCGCAACAGCCGCGCGCCCCCACATCAGCCCAGCGGCCTCAACCAATAACGGCCCCATCGTAGGCCGCCTGCAGCAGCGTCACCGCAGGCGGGGGCCGGGCTTAGTTTTCAGAACACTCCGCAGACCAGTGTGGCGCCTTGTCCGCGGCTCCGAAGGAGCAGGACAAGGCGCCACACATGGTCGAGGACGTTCTGAAAACTAAGC
>NZ_CZAQ01000041.1 GCF_001404695.1 Collinsella aerofaciens
GAGGGACGGACCCGTCAAGGCGTGACCGGAATCGGTGAAAATACGTTAGCGCAAGCGGTGAAGCCGCCTTTGCGCGAACGGCGCGTTTGATTGGTGAAACTGGTGAAAATTAGATTGACGCTAACAGAGGCGCGCCCGGGGCTACAGCTCCTACGCCGGCGAGGTCTCCAAGGCGCCGGAGAACCTCGTGAACAGGAATTTCCACGCCGACGAGCCCAACCGGCTGTGGCTCACCGACATCACCGAGTTCAGGCTCCCGGGCGGCGAGAAGGTCTACCTGAGCCCGGTCATCGACTGCTTCGACGGGATGCCCGTCGCCTGGTCGATCGGGCTGCACCCCGACAAGCGCCTCGCGAACTCGAGCCTGCTCAAGGCCTGCGCGGCGAGGCCGGCGGGCGCGCGCACGACGATCCACTCGGACCGGGGCGGCCACTACCGCTGGCCGGAGTGGATCGGGATCTGCGAGGAGAACGGCCTGGTCAGGAGCATGTCAGCGAAGGGCTGCAGCCCGGACAACTCGGCCTGCGAGGGCTTCTTCGGGCGCCTCAAGAACGAGTTCTTCCGCTACAGGGACTGGGAGGGCGTGACGGCCAAGGAGTTCATGGGGAGGCTCGAGGCCTACCTCGTGTACTATCGGGACGGGCGCATCAAGAAGTCCCTCGAGTGGCTGAGCCCGATGGAGTACCGCAGGAAGCTTGGATACGCCTAGGCGCGGTCCAAGAAATCGTCCGCACCCCCATTAGGCCTTTTGCCAGCAAAAACAGTCCCTATTTCACCGCAAGTGCGGGGGTGCAATCGGGGCACGAAAAAGCTGCGGCGCCGCTTGGAGGAAAAGACCGGAAGCAAGGGTTCATTCCTCCAGACGGCGCCGCAGCTGTTTTGGTGGCTCGGTTTTTACCGAAGTGGTCCAGTTGGGCGCGGTTGCCAGTCGAGTAAGTAAAGCGGCTCGGGGGCGTGTCGCTTCCGTCACGTTCTATCAGCATACAAGACGGTTTCGGTTCTTGTCCGTGACGGAAACGGCGCGCTTCCGAGCCGTTTTAAAAGAAAGGGGGCGAGGTCTAGGGCACGCCCCCTTTCACGATAGAGAGCTAAACCTAGCCGCGGACCTTCTTGACGACGTCCATGGCCTCGCGGGCGATCTGCTCGACCTTGGAGAAGTCGCCGTCGGCGAACAGGGCGGGCTTGACCATCCAGGTGCCACCGCAGGCGATGATGGCGGAGGAGCTCAGGTACTCCTCGACGTTGGCGGTGCTCACGCCGCCGGTAGGCATAAAGCGGTGACCGACAAACGGAGCAGCGAGGGCCTTGATGGTGTTCAGGCCGCCGTACTGAGCCGCAGGGAAGAACTTGGTGACCTTGAGACCCAGGTTCTCGGCCGCGGTGACCTCGGAGGGGGTCACGGTGCCGGGCAGCACGGGCAGGTCGATGTCGATGCAGTGCTTCACGACGTCCTCGTTATAACCCGGGGAGACGATGAACTTGGCACCGGCGGCGCGAGCCTGCTCAACCTGCTCGACGGTCAGGACGGTGCCGGCGCCGACGCACATTTTGGGCTCGGCCTCGGCCATAGCTGCGATGCACTCGGCGGCGCAGGCGGTGCGGAAGGTGACCTCGGCGGACTTCATGCCAGCTGCCATAAGGGCGTGGGCGAGCGGAGCGGCGTCCTCGACCTTGTCGAGCACGACGACCGGCACGATGCCCAGGGACTCAAGCGTGGTGTAGAACTGATCGAACATGATGTTCCTTTCGATGTGTGGTGCGCACGGGCGCGTGATTGACAAATGTGCTGGTCAGGAGCCGATTCTGGATTGGTTATCGGAGGCACTGCTTGGGGTTCAAGCAATTCCAAAATCGGCTGCACGACCAGTCATGTAGGAAATGCCAGACAAAACCGGAATGGGACTGGTGGTTTTGCCCGACCGGAGGAATCGGGGAGCGGGCCGCAGAGGTATGGGTATGGAAAGCTGCGGCCCGCGGAATGGGGACGGCTTAGCGCGCGACGCGGGTGCCACCGTCGGCGGCGTTTGCCACAGCGGCGATCTCGTCGGCGGTCACCAGATTGGAATCGCCCTTGATGGTGAGCTTGAGGATCGAGGCCGCAATCGCGTAGTTGACGGCGTCCTGTGGATCAAAGTCGTTGATGAGGGCGTGGACCAAGCCGGCGTTGAAAGCGTCGCCGGCGGCAACGCCCTCGAGCACGTGCACGTCGTGAGCAGGGGAGAACCAGTGCTCGCCGCTCTCGGCGTCAAAGAGCATGCCCATCCAGATGGAGCGCTCGACGCAGGAGATGTTGCGGATGACCGAGGCGACCTTCTTACAGCCGTACTCAGCACAGATCTGACGGGCCATCTCGACGTAGGTGTCGCGTTCCTCGATGCCGTGGGCAAGGGAGCCGGAGACGCAGGTCATACCGAGGCCGGCGGGAGCGTCCTCGTCGTTGGCGATGCAGATGTCGACGAGCGGCAGAAGCTCCTTCATGGTGGCCTGCGACTTCTCGGGCGACCACATCTTGCCGCGATAGTTCACGTCGCACACGGTGGTGATGCCCTTGGCGCGGCAGACGGCGAGCGCCTCCTTGCAGGCGGCGGCCATCTCATCGGAGACGGCGGGGGTCACGCCGGAGAAATAGAAGACATCGATGCCCTTGAGGATCTCGTCCCAGTCAAAGACGTCGCGCCTGGCCATGTTGATGGCAGAGAACTTGCGGTCGTAGACGCAGCCGTTGCCGCGCTGCGAGGCGCCGACCTCAAACACATAGGAGCCAAGACGGTCGCCCTGACGCACGACGCGCGTGGTATCGACGCCGTAGGCCTTCAGCGAGCGCAGCGCGCACTCGCCCAGACGGTTGGCCGGGACAACGGAGACGTAAGCGGTCTTGTCGCCCTGGTAGGCCAGGGAAAGCGCGGTGTTGGCCTCGGCGCCGCCATAGCGAACGTCAAACTCGGTTGCCTGCTCAATACGCAGGTGATCTTTGGGCGAGAGCCTCATCATGATCTCGCCGAAGGTAAGAACCGTTTTATCCATGGTCGTGCAGCTCCTTCTTGCTCGTGCGTACACCTTTGATATGGCGTTGGCACGGAGGTGCCAAGACGGTAGGGTACATCTTTGCACCACCGTGCCAACGCTTGCCGAAATCGGTTTACGAAATCGGTTTCGTTTCGAGTTGTAGTATACTCACCTACAGCGTTTTGCAACCGGCATTTTTAAAAAATGCCTAAAATGGCTCAGACTGCTGACAATTGGGAAACGGGGTGCGCTATGGCGCAGATGAGGATTAAGGACATTGCCGCCGAGGCGGGCGTGAGTCCGGCCACGGTCTCGCGCTATCTCAACAACCGCCCCGGGCAGATGACCGAGGAAACCCGTGCTCGCATTGCGGCGGTTATCGAGCGCACCGGCTATCGCCCACGTGCCGCCGCGCGCAATCTGCGCAGCTCACGCACCAACCTCATCGGCGTGATCTTGGCCGACATCGCCAACCCGTTCTCCAGCGCCATGCTCGAGGGCCTTTCCGCTAGCGCCGCCGCGCGCGGCTGCTCGCTTATGACGGCCATTAGCGGCAACGATCCCGCTAAGGAAGCAGAGTCGCTCACCAGACTTATCGATGCCGGCGTGGACGGCCTGGTCGTCAACACCTGTGGAGGCAACGACGAGGCAATCGCCGCGGCAGCGGGGCGCCTGCCCGTTGTGCTGCTCGACCGCGATGTTGCCGACGGCGGCATCGATTTGGTGACATCTAACAACCGTGAGCTGGTCGCTGGCTTGGTAGACGCCTTGGCTGCTGCAGGCAGCGAGCGCCTGTGCCTGCTCACCGAGGCGAGCGACGACAGCCCCGTGCGTCGCGAGCGCGCCGAGGCCTTTACCGACGAGCTGTCGCGACGCGGCCTTGCCGGCGAGGTTGTCACCTTGGCCGATGGCGGTGCCACTGGCGTTGGCCGCTTGGACGAGACCATCCGCGGCTATGCGGGCAAAAGACTCGGCCTTATCGCTGTCAACGGCCTGGTCTTCCTACGCCTGACCGAGGCACTGGCACAGTTGGGACCCTCGTTACCGGCCGGTCTTAAGATCTCGACGTTTGACGATTACCCCTGGAACCACGTGCTCTTTGGCGGCGTGACCACGGCCGCGCAGGACACCCTCACCATTGCCGAGCGCGTAGTCGAGCGTCTGTCCGAGCGTATCGACGTCGTTACCACTACGGTGGGCGATGCCGCAAAGCTCGCCCCCAAGCGCATCGAGATCCCCGGCCACATCGAACACCGCGCTTCGACCTCGCGCTAGCCGCTCGTTCGCAACCGCCTGTTCACACACGTTTTTTGAGCGCTTGATACGCTTTAACCCTGCGGAAACATTTTTCTGCGATAGTATCTGCGATATAGACCAGTCGAAACCCGCCCGAAAGAAAGGGGAGCGACATGAACCAGCAGAACATCGATTACGTACTCCGCTCCGTAGAGCAGCGTGACATCCGCTTTGTGCGTCTGTGGTTTGTCGACATTCTCGGCCGCCTCAAGAACTTTGCCATTAGCCCCGAGGACCTCGAGGTCGCTTTTGAGGAGGGTATTGGCTTTGACGGCTCCGCTATCGAGGGCTTTGCCACGCCCGAGGAAGCCGACATGCTCGCATTCCCCGATGCTTCGACCTTCCAGATTCTGCCGTGGCGCCCGAGCCATAACGGCGTTGCCCGCGTGTTCTGCGACGTGTGCACTCCCGATCGCAAGCCGTTTGCCGGCGACCCGCGCGATGCGTTGCGCCGCATGTTCTACAAGGCCGAGAAGGCCGGCTATCTGCTCAACGTGGGCGCCGAGCTGGAGTACTACTACTTCCCCGACGAGCACACCCCCGAGCCGCTCGACAACGTGGGCTACTTCGATCTTTCGGTGAGCGACGCCGCCCGCGACCTGCGTCGCAACACGGTCCTCACGCTCGAGAAGATGTCCGTGCCCGTGGAGTACACCTTCCACGCCGCCGGCCGCTCGCAACACGGCATGAGCCTGCGCCACGCCGAGGCCCTGAGCATGTCCGACGCCATCACCACGGCCAAACTCATCATTAAGCAGCAGGCCTACGAGAGCGGTTGCCATGCCTCCTTTATGCCCAAGCCGTTGGCGGGCGAGGACGGCAGCGCCATGTTTTTGCATCAGTCGCTGTTCGACCACGACGGCAACAACGTCTTTTGGGGCGAGGATGACGAGAAGTACCACCTCTCCGATATCGCCAAGCACTACATGGCCGGCATCCTGGCGCACGCGCGCGAGATTAGCGCCATCACCAACCCCACGGTCAACTCGTACAAGCGCATCACCACGGGCGGCGACTCCGTGCCACAATACGCCACGTGGGGCCTGCGCAACCGCGCGAGCATGGTCCGCATCCCGGTCTACAAGCCTGGCAAGCAGCTGTCCACGCGCATCGAGCTGCGCAGTCCCGATCCCATGGCCAATCCGTACCTGGTCAACGCCGTCACGCTGGCGGCTGGTCTGGACGGCATCGAGCGCAAGCTGGAACTTCCGCCCGAGGCAACGGCCGAGACGCTCAAGCTTACCGACCGTCAGATGCTCGAGGCCGGCTACACGCCGCTGCCGCGCTCGCTCAAAGAGGCGCTCGACGTCTTTGAGGGCTCGCAGTTTATGAAGGATGCCCTCGGCGAGCACATCCACGGCTTCTTCCTCAAAAAGAAGCGCGACGAGTGGCATAAGTTTGAGTCCACGATCACCGAGTGGGAGATCAAGCACTACCTGGCGAACTCCTAATCGCACTGGCTTGTTCCAGTACGATTGAGCTCATTTCTTTGGAGGCCGATATGTCCGAAAAGAGTGCCCTGTTCATGGCGCGCACGACGCGCTTCCACGAGTTTGCCCGCAGCTTGACGACCACCCTGGGTGTCGAGGTGAGCCTGGCCACCCCCGATTCGCCGACTGCGGCGCACGACTTTGACCTGCTGATCCTCGATTGCGATGGCATCCGCAGCGACCGCATCGATCAGATTGCCAAGTGGCTTGACGATCGCGGCGGCGTCCCCATGTTGGTGATCGTCGATGACGAGGCGCTCGGTACCTTGCGCCTGCCGAATCACGCGCATGCCGACTTTGTATGTCCCACGGCAACGCCCAACGAGCTCAAGGCTCGCGCGCAGCGTCTGATGGGCGAGGAGGAGACCGTCACCGCCGACGATGTGCTCAACATCGATAATCTCGAGATTAACCTGGCCACCTACCAGGTGACACTCGATAACGAGCCCATCGACCTGACGCTGATGGAGTACTCGCTGCTGAGCTTTTTGGCGACGCATCCCAACCGTGCCTACAGCCGCGAGGTACTGCTGCACCGCGTGTGGGGCTTTGAGTACTGCGGCGGTACGCGTACCGTCGACGTGCACATCCGACGCATCCGCTCCAAGGTGGGCCCGCAGATCGCGGCACATATCACCACCGTCCGCGGCGTGGGCTATCTGTTTAAGGACTAGCTTTTCACCACAAAGGGGACAGGCACCTTTGTGGTGGTTTTGCCGCATGTGTGGATCCCTTTCGAGTTTGCAGCAGAACTTAAGCCTTCCTAAAAGATTGCGTTCTCATACACGTTCACCCGCATATTGGGGTACAACTCAACGTGAACAATGATGGCCCGCCACGTGTTTGGCGGGCCTTTGGTTATTTGACGAAAGGATCGCAGCTATGAGCGAGAACGATTCCCAGCGCCCCCAGGATCCGGGTAATGCCGGCGAGACTCAGCAGCAGCCGCGCGTACAGGTGGAGTCGACGCCTGCCGACAGCAACATTCCCTACGTTCAGGCCTACGACACGCAGACCGGCAAGCCGCTGGGCGGCCAACAGGTCGTGAACAAGCACACGGTGGTCAAGACCAAGACCAAAAAGCTGCCGATCTTTATTACGGCACTCGCCGGTTGTGCCTGCGGCGCCCTGCTGGTCATTGCGCTCATTATGAGCGGCACGCTCGATATCGGCGGCGGCAGGAACGCCGTGACGGCGGGTGCTTCGGGTTCATCGACGCAAAAGATCACCATCGACTCCGAGGACACCACGCTGGCCGAGGCCGTCTCTGCCAAGGCCCTGCCCTCTGTCGTTTCCATTACCGCCACTTCGAGCGGCAGCCAAAATGGCTCGCTTTCGCAGTCTGCCGACGAGTCGGATGGTTCGGGCAGCGTCGGTTCGGGCGTTGTGCTCGATACCGAGGGTCACATCCTCACCAACAACCATGTGGTCGATGGCTATGACCAGTACGTGGTTACCATGGATGACGGCACCACCTATGAGGCCGAGTTCGTGGGCAACGACGCCTCGAGCGACCTGGCCGTCATCAAGCTCAAGGATGCTGACGCCTCCAAGCTCACGCCGATCGAGATTGGTGATTCCTCCAAGCTCAACGTGGGCGAGTGGGTCATGGCGATTGGCTCGCCGTTCGGCAACGAGCAGTCTGTCTCCACGGGTATTGTGTCGGCGCTGTATCGCTCCACGGCCATGAGCTCTACCAGCGGTAACACCATCTACGCCAACATGATCCAGACCGATGCCGCCATCAACCCGGGCAATTCCGGCGGCGCGCTCGTCAACGACAATGGCGAGCTGGTGGGTATCAACTCGCTCATCGAGAGCTACTCGGGCTCCAGCTCTGGCGTGGGTTTTGCCATTCCGGTTAACTACGCCAAGAACATTGCCGACCAGATTATCGACGGCAAGACGCCGGTGCATCCATACATGGGCGCTACGCTTTCGAGCGTCAATGCGCTCAACGCCCGCACCAACAAGCTGAGCACCGATAGCGGCGCGTATGTGGCAAGCGTCGTCGAGGACGGTCCTGCCGCCAAGGCTGGCATCCAAGAGGGCGATGTCATTACTAAGCTGGGCGACGATGAGATTACGAGCGCCGATGGCCTGATCATCGCGCTGCGCAGCCACGAGGTGGGCGAGAAGGTCGAGATCACGCTCGTGCGCGGCAAGGAAGAGAAGAAGGTCACGGTTGAGTTGGGCTCTGACGAGGAGCTGCAGAGCCAGCAGCAGGACGACAGCGCGACCGACACCGGCAACGGCGGCATCACCGACGAGCAGTTGCGCCAGTACCTGGAGGAGCTGTTGGGCCAGCAGGGCCAGGGTCAAGGCTACGGCCAGGGCTACTAACGAGCCGTTTCGCACATATCGAGGCCAGAGGGGGCTGTTCCGCCAACGCGGGACAGCCCCTCTTTTCTTATTGATCCGTTGGGGACGGAGGAAAACGGATCATTTAGAACTGGCAAGGGCATGGTTTAATCGCGCGATCCACCCCAGTCTGGCGGCTGCCGATTCGGTGCGGTTTGAGACCGCTATTCGGCCCCATGGTGACCGGTGGTACTCTTGTATCCGTTTGAAATCGAGCGAAGGAGTGCCGCTATGGAGCAATCGAGCCTGTTTGGTGACGGCGTGGACATCGATACCGAAACGCCCGCGAGCACGGATACCGCTGCACCGGCCGATGCTCGTGCCCAGGCGGCAGCGCGTGCGGCCGAGCTGCGCCACGAGCTCGATTACCACGCCTATCGCTACTACATGCTCGATGCGCCCGAGATCACGGACGCCGCCTTTGACAAAATGCTCGTTGAGCTGCAGCAGATCGAGGCGACCTACCCCGACCTGGTGACGCCCGACAGCTATACCCAGCGCGTGGGCGGCTACGTGAGCGAGCAGTTTACACCGGTCACACATATGGCGCGCATGTATTCCATGGACGATGCTATGGATCTGGACGAACTTGACGCGTGGCTCCAGCGCGCCGAGGATGCGCTCGGTGCCGGCAGCGTCACCTATACCTGCGAGCTTAAGATCGACGGTCTGGGCGTGGCGCTTACCTATCAAAACGGCACCTTTGTGCGCGCCGCCACGCGCGGCGACGGCACCACGGGCGAGGATGTGTCGCTCAATGTCCGTACCATCAAGGATGTGCCCATGCACCTGTCCGAGCCGGCGCTCGCCCACATGGGCGCCGACCGCGAGCGTACCATTGAGGTACGCGGCGAGGTGTACATGCCCAAGGGCAGCTTTGTGCGTCTGAACGACGAGGCCGATGCCGAGGGCCGCGACCCCTTTGCCAACCCGCGCAACGCCGCCGCCGGCAGCCTGCGCCAAAAGGACCCCAAGGTCACGGCGCGCCGCGACCTGGCTACCTTTATCTACGCCATTGCCGATACCGATCCGCTGCACGTCCACAGCCAGCGCGAGTTCCTGGACTGGCTGCGTAGCGCCGGCTTTAGCGTCAACCCCAACGTTGCCCGTTGCGCCACACCGGCTGAGGTTCACGAGTTCTGTGCCCAGGCGCTTGAGCATCGCGGCGACCTGGACTACGACATCGACGGCGTGGTCGTAAAGGTCGACAGCTTCCAACAGCAGCTCGACCTGGGCTTTACCGCCCGCGCGCCGCGTTGGGCCATCGCCTTTAAGTTCCCGCCCGAGGAAAAGCAGACCGTCCTGCGCGAGATTCGCATCCAGGTGGGTCGCACCGGCGTGCTCACGCCGGTCGCCGAGTTCGACCCGGTGACGGTCGCCGGCTCCACCATCGCGCGCGCCACGCTGCACAACATCGACGAGATCCGCCGCAAGAACGTGCGCGAGGGCGACACTATCATCGTGCACAAGGCGGGCGACGTAATCCCCGAGGTCGTGGGCCCGGTGCTCGACAAGCGCCCGGCCGATTCGGTCGACTGGCACATGCCCGAGGTCTGCCCCGTGTGCGGCAGCCCCGTGGTTCACGAGGATGGCGAGGTGGCCTACCGCTGCGTGTCCATCGACTGCCCCGCACAGCTCAAGGAGCGCCTGCTCCACTGGGTGAGCCGCGGCTGCATGGACGTCGACGGCCTGGGCGACGAGATCGTCGACAAGATGATCGCCGCTGGCCTGATCCACGATGTCGCGGACTTCTACCAGCTCACGGTCGACGACATCGCCGGCCTGGACACGGGGCGCGTGTACGCCAGCTCCAACAGCAAAAAGGGCGTTAAGAAGGGCGATCCCATTCCGGTAGGCCTTAAGACGGCCGAGAAAATCATCGCCGAGCTCAACAAGTCCAAGAGCCAGCCACTCGGGCGTGTGCTGTTTGCCCTGGGCATCCGTCATGTGGGCAAGAGCGTGGGCGAGGTCATCGCCGAGCGGTTTCTGTCGATCGACAAGCTCATCTTGGCGAGCGAAGAGGATATTGCCGAGTGCGAGGGCATCGGTCCCAAGATTGCGGCGAGCGTCAAACAGTTCCTGGCCGTGCCCGAAAACCTCGCCGTGCTGGAGCGCTTGCGCCAGGCTGGTCTGTCGCTCGAGGTCGACTTGGGCGCCGCGCACGCGCAAGCCGCGGCCGACGCTGGCGTGGCGGGCGAGCTCGCCGACGCACAGCCGCTTGCGGGTCTGACCTTCGTGCTCACCGGCACGCTCGTCAACCGCACTCGCGACGAGGCGGGCGCGGCGCTCAAGGTGCTCGGCGCCAAGGTTTCGGGTAGCGTGTCAAAGAAGACGAGCTATCTGGTCGCCGGCCCCAAGGCGGGTTCCAAGCTCACCAGGGCCGAGCAGTTGGGTGTGCCCGTACTGGACGAGGATGCGCTCGAGCGGATCTTGGCTACTGGCGAGGTGCCCCGGGCTTAGCGCATCGATAACCAAAGTGAAGATCCGCCCGGAAGCACGATGCCTTCCGGGCGGTTCTTACTTTGCTGGGGCAACCGGCACCGTGATCTGCGTTACGTAGGTTGCCGGGTCGTCGCTGATGATGTCATCGATAAGGGCGATCTCGCGCGAAGGCCCGGTGGGCGCCAGGTTGTGCTCGCGCATATAGCCGAGCAGCTGCTTATAGCGCGGGGCTGCTTGCCCGTGCGTGCCGCGGAAGCTTATGGTCAGGCAGCGCGCGGCAGGTCGCGTCTCAACGTCGCCCAAGTAATCATCGGTGTCATCGAGCAGCAGGAAGACCTCGTCGTAGCCATCAAAGTCGCCGGCGGCGAGGCGTTCGGGCGCGATGCCCACACCCAGATTGCCCAGATAGGCAAAGGTTTCGTGCTGCCCCTGCTGAAGCTGGCGGATATGCCATCCCAGCGAATAGGCGTCGGTGGGATTGACGCGCTCGTGCAGCGTGGCGCAGCGAAGTTCGGGTTCCTCGATTTCGCTAATGGTGTCGAGATCAGCATTCAAAGCGCCATGAAGCAAGGCAAGCCGCTGGTCAATCTTGCGCGACATGCGCTCCAACTCACGCCGCCTGTGCTCAATTAACTCCTGTTGCTTGGTCAGTTGCCGTTGTATCAAATCCATATCGCGCGTAGTGACAAACTCGCGAATCTGCGCCAGCGGCAAGTCGAGAACGCGCAGGTTGCCGATGGTGTTGAGGGTGGAGAGCTGCCGCGATCCGTAGTAGCGGTACCCACTTGCCGGATCGACATATGCCGGCTCCAACAGCCCCATCTGCTCGTAATGACGCAGTGTGCCCACGCTTAAATTGAGCAGGCGCGCCACCTCGCCAATGCGGAGCAGGCCCTCGGTGTGTTCACTTGGCATGTCGGTCACAGGACCACTCCTTTCGGTAAAAACAGGGGAGAGGCGCTAGGCCCGCGTCGCCCCGCTACGCCACCAGCTTGTCAAAAGCCCCGCGCCGGTTGAGCACGGTAAATGCAATCACGCAGATGCCCGCCGACAGAATCGACCCGCACGGCGAGGCGATACCCATGGGAAACAGCGTGTCGGAATAGGCGTTCGACAGCAGCCATGCACCGGGCACGCGAATGAGCACAACGGCCAGCACGTTGTGCGCAAAGCCGATGTAGCTCTTGCCATACGCGGCGAAAAAGCCACTAAAGCAAATGTGGATGCCGGCAAAGATTGCGTCGAAAATATAGCTGCGCATATAGCCGGTACCGGCGGCGACTACTGCAGCGTCCTTGGCAAAAAAGCCGATAAACGCCGGCGCCACCAGCCACATCAGCACCGTGATCAGGCAGCCGTACACCACCGAGATGGTCATGGCGTCCTTGAGTACCTGACGCGCGCGGTCGCCCTTGCCCGCGCCGGCGTTTTGCGCCGTGAGCGCGCTGACGGTAGCGCCCATGGAACTCGGCACAATGAATAAAAAGCTGATCATCTTTTCGACCAGGCCTACGGCGGCGGCGTCGACGAGCCCACGGTGGTTGGCGATGACGGTGATAAACATAAACGCCACCTGGATGCAGCCGTCCTGCACAGCCACGGGCACGCCGATTTTAAGAATGCTGCCGAGCACCTCGGGCTGGGGGCGCAGGTCGCTGCGCTTAACGTGGATGTTTGTGCGACGGCTCTTGAGCCACACGAGCGCGAGGGCAACGCTGGCCGTCTGCGCGGTCACCGTGCCGAGCGCTGCGCCCACGGGGCCGAGCCCCATGTGACCGATAAACAGAAAATCGAGCGCGATGTTGATGATGCACGCCACGCCGATCACGTACATGGGCGAGCGCGAATCGCCCAGCCCGCGAAAGATGGCCGAAAGAATGTTGTACGCGGCGATAAAGGGAATGCCGATAAAGCAGATACGCAGGTAGGCGGCAGTGCCTTCGACCGCCTCGGCCGGCGTGCCAATGAGTGCCACAATCTGCGGACACAGTGCAAGCAGGACAGCGGCCAGCACCACCGAGACACCCATAAAGAGCGTGATGGTGTTGCCGATGGCGGTCTCGGCGCGGTCAAACCGGCGCGAGCCCACGGCGTGGCCGACGATGACCGTCGTTCCCATGGCCAGACCCACGAGTGTCACGGTAATGATATAGAGCGTCTGCGCGCCATTGCCCACGGCGGTGATGCCGGCGGCGCCGCTAAACTGCCCCATCATGTACAGGTCGGCCATGCCGTAGAGCATCTGCAAAAAGTACGAGAGCATATAAGGCAGGGCAAAGACCGCGATGGTCTTAAGGACATTGCCGCGTGTGAGGTCGTGTTCCATGGGCGGGGCACTTTCTAGCTTAGATCGTTTACGTACCAGTGTAGTGAAAACCCTACAACGATTGTAGAGTCAAGGTTTATGTTGACAGCGGGGCGAAAAAAGTCACGTTCGCGTTTATTTCCAATTGAATACGGACGTGCACCCTGTGAGCATGGCGCCTGTACTAGCCTTGCAGAAATCGATTTCGCATCACTTGACACCGCCGCACGGCGCGCCATAATACGTGGGTTTGCGAACAACGTTTGATGGGGGATGAACCTGCGTGCGCAATCTCAAGATTTTGTTTTCCTATCTGGGAGCATACCGTCGCGATGCCATGCTCGGCGTGTTCTTTGTGACGGCCGAGACAGCGCTCGAGCTATTTATTCCGGTCATCATGGCAAATATCATCGACGTGGGCGTGCCTGCTGGCGACATCAACTACATGCTGTTGCAGGGCACGTATATGTTGGTATGCGCCGCATGTTCGCTGGTACTTGGTTTGGGCTATGCGCGCACGTCTGCTCGCGTCGCCTCGGGGCTGGGCGCTAACCTGCGCGAGGCCGAGTATCGTAAGATCCAGACGCTCGCTTTTGGCAATCTGGACAACTACGACGCCAGCTCGCTGGTCACTCGCATGACCACCGACATCACCGTGATTCAAAACGCCGTAGGTAACGGCTTCCGCCCCATGGTGCGCGGGCCGGTAAATCTGGTCATGGGCCTCGTCTACGCTTTTGCGCTCTCGCGCGAGCTCGCGGCGGTCTTTGCCGTCATTCTGCCGATGCTCGCCATCGTGCTCGGTATCATTACCGTGCGCGTGAGCCCGCTCTACCGCCAACTCCAGACCTCGATGGACCACCTCAACGGCGTGGTGCAAGAGGACCTTACCGCCGTGCGCGCCGTGAAGGCTTACGTGCGCGCCGAGCACGAGTGTGACAAGTTCGACACCGTCAATACCGAGCTCGCCGGCACGGCGACCAAGACCTTCGGCACCGCCGTGCTCAACCTGCCGGTGTTCCAACTCTCGATGTACGTGGCTGCGCTCTCGATCTTGTGGATTGGCGGCCGCATGATCATCGAAGGTCGCTTGGGCGTGGGCTCGCTCACGGGCTTTATGAGCTACGTGCTGCTGATCATGAACTCGCTCATGATGATTTCCAACGTGTTTTTGCTGCTCACGCGCGCTCTCACGAGTGTAGGCCGTATCGCAGAGGTGCTCGATGAAGAGCCCTTTATCGCCAACCCTGCGGGAGACCTCGCGACTGCGGCGCCAGCGGACGGCAGTATCGAGTTTCGCGACGTTTCCTTTAAGTACCGCGCGGATGCAGCCGAGGATGTGCTCGAGCATATCGACCTTCGCATCGAGAGCGGCTCGACGGTGGGCATCCTCGGCGGCACGGGCTCGGGCAAGAGCTCGCTTGTGCAGCTGATCGCGCGCCTGTACGACGCCACCGAAGGCGCCGTGCTCGTGGGCGGACACGATGTGCGCGATTACGACTTGGCCGCCTTGCGCGACGCCGTGGGCATCGTGCTACAAAAGAACGTGCTGTTTACGGGTACCGTGCGCGAGAACCTGCAGTGGGGCGCGCCCGATGCCACCGACGAGGAGCTGCTGCGTGCCTGCCGGGCGGCATGCGTGGACGAGTTCCTCGATCGCATCGGCGGGCTGGACGGCGAGTTGGGCCAAGGCGGCGCCGGCGTCTCGGGCGGACAAAAACAGCGCCTGTGCATCGCGCGTACATTGCTCAAGCATCCGCGTGTGCTCATCTTTGACGATTCGACCAGCGCGGTCGATATGGCGACCGACGCCAAGATCCGCGAGCATATCGCTCAGATTCCCAACACGACGGTGATTGTCATTGCGCAGCGCATTGCGAGCGTCATGGATGCCGCCCGCATTATTGTGTTGGACGACGGCCGTGTCCACGGCGTGGGCACGCATGAGGAGCTGCTGGAGGGCGATAGCATCTACCAGGAGATTTACGCCTCGCAGATGGAGCTTGCGGGGGATGCGGATGCCGCGGATGGCGTAAATGATCCGTCTTCCGCCGGCCCCAACGAATCAATTCAAGCCACGGAAGGGGGTGAGCGCCATGCCTAAGACCGCAGCCCAAGCACGCCCGGCCGACCTCAAGCGCACGGTGCGCCGCCTGCTCTCCTACATGGGGCATGCCAAGTTCTCGTTGCTCGCGGTGGGCGTGCTCGCCTCCGTCGCCGCCATCGCGAGCCTCGCCGGCACCTACATGGTGCGCCCCATCGTTAACGGTTTGGCCACGGGCGGGGAGGAACTGCTCGCCGAGCAGGTCATCCTGACGGCGATCATCTACGCCGCGGGCGTGCTCTCGGCCCTGGGCTACTCACAGATTATGGTGCGCGCGGCCCAACGCGTGGTGTCCGATATTCGCCGCGACCTGTTCGCGCACATCCAGACGCTGCCGCTCAGTTATTTTGACAGCACGCGCTCGGGCGACATCATGAGCTTTTTTACCAACGATGTCGACACCGTCTCCGAGGCGCTCAACAACAGCTTTGCCAACGTGATTCAGGCGAGCATCCAGATGGTCGGTACCACGGCTATGCTCATCATCCTCAACTGGCAGCTCACGATTATCACACTCGTGTGCGACGTGGCCATTGTGCTGTATGCGCGCTACTCGGGCATGCGTTCCAAGCGCTTTTTTGCCGCCCAACAGGCGTCGCTGGGCGATTTGGACGGATACGTCGAGGAGATGGTCTCGGGCCAAAAGGTCATCAAGGTCTTTAATCACGAACAGGCCAACGTGGCTGGTTTTGACGTGCGCAACCAAGAACTGCGCCGCACCGGTGGCGCTGCGCAGGCTTATGCGAACTCCATGGTTCCCATGACCGTGGTGATCGGCTATGCCAACTACGCCATCGTTGCGGTGGCGGGCGGCATGCTCTGCATCAAGGGACTCGCCGACGTGGGCGCGCTCGCAAGCTACCTGGTCTTTGTGCGTCAGGCCGCCATGCCCATCAACCAGTTCACGCAGCTGGGCAACTTCTTGCTCAATGCGTTGGCCGGCGCCGAGCGCCTGTTTGCCGCCATGGACCTTAAGCCCGAGGTTGACGAGGGTCGCGTGGAACTGGTGCAGACGGGCGATGCCGCGTGGGCGTGGAAGATTCCCGAGGGCCAGGGCGTGGGCGCGTACGGGCACCTGCATGATGTGGCTGCTGTTGATGAGTCGGGCCACGCGGTGGCCGCCGACGGTACCGAGCTCACGTGCGGCTTGGTCCCGCTTGCCGGCGACGTGCGCTTCCATGCCGTGGACTTTTCCTACGTGCCGGGCACCCGTGTGCTCACGGACCTCAACCTGTTTGCCAAGCCGGGGCAAAAGATCGCGTTTGTGGGCTCGACGGGCGCCGGAAAGACGACCGTCACCAACCTCATCAACCGCTTCTACGAGGTCGATGACGGCGAGATCACGTACGACGGCATCGACGTCAAGCACATTGCCAAGGCCAGCCTGCGCGGGTCGCTCGGCATTGTGCTGCAGGACACGCACCTGTTAAGCGGCACCATTGCGCAGAACATCCGCTTTGGCAAGCTCGATGCGACCGACGAGGAGGTGCGCGCCGCTGCCGAGGCCGCCTGCGCTGATTCGTTTATCCGCCGCCTGCCTAGAGGGTACGATACGCCGGTCACGGCCGACGGCGCCAACCTGTCGCAGGGCCAGCGCCAGCTGCTCGCCATCGCGCGCGTGGCCGTCGCCGACCCGCCGGTGCTCATCCTGGACGAGGCCACGAGCTCCATCGACACGCGTACCGAAAAGCTCATCGAGCGCGGTATGGACCGCATCATGCGCGGACGCACCACGTTTATGATCGCGCACCGCCTGTCCACCGTCCGCGACGCCGATGTCATCATGGTCCTCGAACACGGCCGCATCATCGAGCGCGGCACGCACGAAGAGCTGCTCGCCCAGCACGGCGAGTACTGGCAGCTCGCGCATGGCTTAAAAGAGCTGGATTAACCCGTTCGAGCACGATGCTTTGGCCCTCCGTGCCCCTCACCTCGCCTCAAACCATCACAACATTCGACGCTTTTTGCCAAAAACGGGAAAAGCATCGAATGTTGTGATGGTTTTTCTGCCACTCGACCGGGTGGAATCGCTTTCTTGCGCACGAAGGTGTGCGGACCCGTGGGCAGGGGAATAAGGTTGGTTATCCGACTCCATTGGAGGGCTCATGGACCTGCCGAGGGACTGCGGACAAAAAGTTGGACCGTCAAGGTCCGGTTTGGAGTCCGCATGACATACAGTAGAGCCGTAGTAGAGAGGGCCG
>NZ_CZAQ01000042.1 GCF_001404695.1 Collinsella aerofaciens
CATTCGTCACCTTCATTACTCCAACGACGAATTCTAGGCGGTGTCCCTGTCCTTTCAAGAAAGGCCAGAGGCGGGGCATGCCCCGCCTCTTACACCACATCTCTGTGCGCTACCCCGCATGCGGCCCGTTGGGAAAGTTCATCCCGCTCTGAGGGCTCGTTCCGGGATGCAATTTCCGTTTGAGGCCCGATCTGGAAACGGCATCCCACTCTGAGGCCGAAATCTGGGATGTAGCTTCCGCTTGAAGGGCGATCCGGAAAGCACGTCCCATTCCGAGTGGCAATTCCGGGTCACAGTTTCCGCAGATACAAGGCGACAGTCCGCCGCCCTTATCACATGCCTTCAAATATGCGATCCAGAAACACAAAACAGCAGATAGAATGCTCTTTTTCAAAAAGTACACGTCCCGAAACTTACCAAGACTTCATATCCAGCTACCGTTCACGGTCGCCGATCACCGCCCACCGATTCAAACAAGAAATATGTCGCCAAAAGCAGGTCATCTACCTGCATGGTTAGATTTTGGTCAGCTTTTGGTCAGCTGAGCGGCAAGTTCCAGCTGATACGTTTTTGCTACCCAAAAGGAGGCGGTAGCTCATGACCCATTGCAATAACCAGCTCATCGACCAACTGCTCACTCAAGCCGAACAAGAGGGGCGCTGTCTGATTCCCCCGAGCACGGCGATCCGAAAAGCGCTCCTTCGGCGCACCGGCGGCACGGTTGTCTCGCCCATGCCGGGGTTGTTTGCGCGAAAAACGCGCTGGGATGAACTCAACCGAGCGCAACGCCATTGCGAAATCCTCCGCGCCCTTGCGATCATCCACCCCGATTGGACGTTCTGCTCGTTTTCGGCCGCCTGTCTGCTGGGGCTCGAGGTCTCGTGGCGACACCTGAATGTCGTGCATGTCTGCAGCTCGACAAAGCCGTCGGCTCGCCCGGGCGCACATATTCAGCGGCACCAGATTGAGCCGGCCGGAGCAATACTCAGAGCCGGCATATCGGTAACGCCGCCCATCCAAACGGTTACAGATTGCCTGTTGCAGACCGGTTTTGCCGACGGTATGCCCATTGCCGATTCGGCGATCTCAAAGCTCGGCCTTGTGCGGGAACAGCTGATGGAGGCCGTCGAGCAACGAGCGACCGCCCGCAATGGTCGCACGATTCGCACCGCCCTCACGACACTTCGATATGCCGACGCCCGCGCCGAAAGCGGTGGGGAATCGGTCGCCCGAGCCATCATGATCGAGACGGGCTTTGCGCCCGATTGGCTTCAATACGAGCTGACGGACCCCTTCGATTCGGCCAAGCCCATACGAACGGACTTTGCCTGGGAGCGCCAGGCGCGAGAACTCACGCTGGGCGAGCTCGACGGGTTCGTCAAATATACCGACCAGGCCATGCTTGCGGGACGCACTACGGCCGAGACGCTCGTTGCCGAACGCCAGCGCGAGGCGCACCTATCGCTCTACGGTCACCCTCTGTTGCGCTTTACCATGAATGAGGTCCGCTCGGCAGGAATGCTCGCCAAAAAGCTGCAGACAGCAGGCATCCGACAGACCGCTCTACCGACATGGCTCAACGAGGTGGACCTGTAGGAGCTGCTAGGCCACGCATCGCCGGATCGCATCCCCCCTATCTGGGCCGCGTTTTCCCAACGGCCACGCCAACGGAAAGCGCGTCCCAGCCTGGACACTCAAAACGGGATGCACTTTTCGGATGGCGGACCTGGCGGAAAGCGTGTCCCGGAATCCCGTCTCAGAGCTGGACAGGCTTTCCGGTTGAGTCCTTCAGCGGAAACCGTATCCCGGAATAAACACTCAAACTGGGATGCGCTTTCCAAACGACCGGCCAGCGGAAAACGCATCCCATTCTGAGGCATGATTCCGGGACACAGCTTCCGGTTGAGGGCCAATCCGGAAAGCGCATCTCACTCCGGGGCTGGATTCCGGGACGTAGTTTCCGCCGAGGGCCCAAAAAGGAAAGCACATCCCTTTCTGAGTGCCAATTCTGGGTTGTAATTTCCGCCGAGGGCTCCAAAGGGAAAGCGCATCCCATTCTGAGCGCCAAATCCGGGACGCAGCTTCCGTATGCGGAGGCGCTCCAAACAAAAGGCCCCGGCTCACGATGGAGCTGGGGCCAAAGGCGCAGCTTATACAGTTGATGGCAAGCGCAGACGGCAGTCAGCGATGGCCGTCCGCGCTCTACCCTACCCGCGGTGACGAGCGCGGCTGTACGGCGTATCCACCATGGGCAGATTTGGACGCAGCTTGCCGTCAAACGCGCGGTAGGCATTCTGCACGGCGGGCGCCGTGGGGATCGTTGCGATCTCGCCGATGCCCTTGCCGCCGTATGCCACGGGCAGCAGTTCGTCCTTCTCCACGTAGATGGCGTGGATATCCGGAATCTCGGGCGCACGGAACAGCCCGAGCGTGCCGTACCTTGCCTGGGGTACGCAGTCCTTAAGCGGCCAGTCCTCGGTGAGCGCATAGCCCATACCCATGAGCACGCCGCCTTCAATCTGACCTTGGATCGAGATGGGGTTGACCACCTTGCCGGAATCGTGCGCGGCATAGACCTCGCTCACGCGGCCGTCATCGTCCAGAATGACCACGTGCGTGGCAAAGCCGTAGCAGATGTGGCTCTTGGGATTGGGGACGTCGGCGCCCAGTTTGTCGGTCGGCTCCAGATACACGTAGCCAAACTCGCATCCCTCGAGCGCCTTGATGGCGGTCGCGGGATCCTGAGGATGCATACCCTGGCCAGCGACGAGCTCCTGCGTGCGCAGTTGATAGGCACGACCGTCGTCGTACTCGATCTTGACGCCGTCGCCATGCGCACTCACGGGAGTGTCGGGTGCAGGCTTGCCGGCCTCGATGCCAAGCATGGCATCGCGCAGCAGGAAGGCGGCACCGCGCACGGCCTCGCCGGTCACGACCGTCTGACGCGAGCCAGACGTGGTACCGGAGTCGGGAGCGTTCTCGGTGGAGCACTCGCCATTGGCAATGCAGCGAAGCGGCAGACCGCAGGCCTCGGCAACATCCTGCAAAAAGACGGTGTTGCAGCCCTGGCCGATGTCGGACGTGGCGGCATAGACCACGGCGCGGCCATCCTCGATGCGAATCTTGCAGCGGCCGGCATCGGGCAGGCCCACTCCCACGCCGGCGTTCTTCATGGCGCAGGCAATGCCGGCGTGGCCGGGATGCGCATAGTAGGCATCCTTGACCTCGAGCAGCGTCTCCTTAAGCGCCGTGGAGCAATCGGCAATCTGGCCGTTGGGCAAAACCTCGCCCGGCTCGATGGCGTTACGGTAACGAATCTCCCACGGGTCCAGGCCGACCTTCTCTGCCAGCAGGTCGATCAGGCTCTCGAGCGCAAACTCGGACTGGCAAACGCCAAAGCCGCGGTACGCGCCGGCGGGCGGGTTGTTGGTGTAGTAGCCAAAGCCGCGGATGTCGGTGTTCTGGTACTTGTAGGGACCGACGGCATGCGTGCAGGCGCGCTCGAGCACCGGGCCGCACAGCGATGCGTAGGCGCCGGTATCGAAGTTAATCTCGCAGTCCAGGCCGGTAAAGTTGCCCTCGGCGTCGCAACCCAGCGTAAAGGTGCCGTCCATGGCGTGGCGCTTGGGATGGAAAGCGAGCGACTCGGCACGCGTGAGCTTGCACTTCACAGGACGCTGGAACTTATATGCGGCGAGCGCGGCCAGGTGCTGGATGGACACGTCCTCCTTGCCGCCAAAGCCACCGCCCACGAGCATGGTCTCGACGACCACGCGCTCGGGCTCGTTGTCCCAGCCAAACATGTGGGCACACTCTTTGCGCGTGTCGTAGGCACCTTGGTCGGTCGACTGCACCTTGACGCCGTTCTTGTACGGGAAGGCGACGGCGCACTCGGGCTCCAAGAAGGCATGCTCGGTAAAAGGCGTGGTAAAGCGCTGCGTCACGGTAAACGCGCTCTCCGCCAGCGCCTTGGCGGCGTCGCCGCGCGTCACATGGCGGCTCTGGCACACGTTGTCCTTGAGCTCCACCGTGTTGCCAAAGGCAAAGAAGCTGTCGTGCAGGCGCGGCGCGTCGGCAGCCTTGGCCTCAGCGATGTTGCGCACGGGCTCCAGCGGCTCGTAATCGATCTTTACGAGCTTCTTGGCCTTCTCGAGCGTCGCCTCGTCCTCGGCGACCACCAGCACGATGGCATCGCCCACGCAGCGGGTAATATCGCCCGCCGCAATCATGACGTCCCAGTCCTGGATAAGGTGGCCGACCTGGTTGACCGGCACGTCCTCGGCGCGCAGAATGCCCACCACGCCGGGCAGGGCTTCGGCCTTGGAGGTATCGATGGAGAGCACGCGGGCGCGCGGATACTTGGAGCGCACGGCGCTGGCGTAGGTCAGGCCCGGCTGGTCGATCTCGTCGATGTCGTCGGGGTACTTGCCCTCGCCGAGCACCTTCTTGCGCACGTCGATACGGAAGGCGCGCTTGCCCACGCCGTAGTCGTCGCCACGCTCCAAGTCCTCGTCGATCTGCTTTTCGCCGCGGAGCACCGCAGCGGCCAGCGAGATGCCCTCGATAATCTTTTTGTAGCCGGTGCAACGGCAGACGTTGCCGCGAATGGCGTACTTGATCTGCTCCTCGGTGGGCTCGGGGTCCTCGGCGATGAGCGCTGCACCCGCCATGACCATACCGGGAATGCAAAAACCGCACTGCACGGCGCCCACGGCGCCAAAGGCGTACACAAAGGCCTCGCGCACGTCCTCGGGCAGACCCTCGACGGTCACGATGTTGCGACCGGCGGCAAGGGCTGTGGTCAGCACGCAGGCCTTGACGGCCGCACCGTCCACATGGATGGTGCAGGTACCGCACGCGCCCTCAGAGCAGCCGTCCTTGGCGGAGTGGATGTGCAGGTCGTCGCGCAGGTAGCGCAGCAACGGTTTGTTTTGGGTCGTCGTGCGCTCGACGCCGTTAACGGTAAAAGTGAATTCCTGTGCCATGGTGATTCCCTTCTACACGCCGGCGGCGATGCCGGTGCGGTCGTGGATGGCGCCATGCGGGCAGACGACGGCGCACATACCGCACGACAGGCAATCCGCGCCATCGATATGGGCGCAGTTGTCCTCGATGCGGATAGCGCCGGCGGGGCACTTTTTGGCGCACATGCCGCAACCGATGCAGCTCGTGTCGCAGATCTTGCGGGCAATGGCGCCCTTATCGGTGTTGTTGCAGCGCACCAGGATGTTCTGATAGCCGGGAACGAAGGCAATCACGCGCTGCGGGCACGCCATGCCGCACAGGCCACAGCCCGTGCACTTGGAGCGATCCACGCGGGCAATGCCATCGACCAGCGCAATGGCGCCGTGGGGGCAGGCCGTGACGCAGGCGCCACAGCCAATGCAGCCTTCGCTGCAGCGGGCGTCGCCGCCTGCGGAGGCACAACCGCTTCCGCAGGCAACGTAGGCCACGTTATGTTGAATGGATTTGGCCATAAGAGACTCGCCTATTTCTTAAGAAGGTACGAATAGTTATCGCGCACAGCCCTGATGGTCAGGCGGACGGCCTCGGGAAGACCGGTGTTGACGGCATCGACCGAGACGGTGCGGACCGTGCCGGCGACGCGGACCTTAAAGTGATCCTCGTCCACGGCCAGGAAGCCCTCGTTCTCGGAGTTCTCCATGTCCTCCTCGCTCCAGAACAGGGTGAGCTTGTCCTTGTAGGGACGACCCTCCTGGTAGGGGCAGAACACTGCGCAGTTGCCGCACTCGTTGCACATGCCATCGACGTGGACGACCTGATGCTTGGCCAGGCCCGGCACCTTAATGGCAACGTTGGCGCGGTTGGGGCACACGTCGCAGCAGACCTCGCACACCGAGCCGCAGCCCAGGCAGCGGGTCTTGGTGCAGTTGCGCTTGTCGCGGCACAGCGACCCCTTGCGCTCGTAGCAGGTGTCCTCGCGACCGGCCTGCTCGTTGCAGTCGGCGTACTTGTTAAAGTCCACGCCGGCGATGGCACGGGCGACCTCGGCGGCATCGGCGATAGCCTCGACCACGGTGGCAGGACCGCGACGGCAGTCACCTGCAGCCCAAACGCCCTCAACGCCGGTAGAGGTGGCGGCAAGGCGGCCGCGACGGTCGTGCTCAACGCCCGCGGCATCGTACAGGCTGGCATCGATGCCCTCGCCCACGGCGCAGATCACCGTGGTGGCAGGCAGCTCGACGGTCTCGCCCGTGGCGACGGGGCTGCGACGGCCGCTTGCATCCGGCTCGCCAAGCTCCATAACGTCGCAGGTCAGCACGGCGCCGTTGAGTGCCTTGGGCGCCAGCAGCTCGCAGAACTCAACGCCGTCGGCAAGAGCAAGATCAAGCTCTTCCTCGTCGGCGGGCATCTGCTTCTTGGTGCGGCGATACACCAGGCGCACGTTCTTCACGCCGGCCAGGCGCTTGGCCACGCGGGCGGCGTCCATAGCGGTGTTGCCGGCGCCAATAACCACGACGTCCTCGCCCAGCTCGAGCTTCTCGCCCTTCTTGGCGGCCTCCAGGAACTCCAGCACGTCGAGCTCGGCACCCTCGCCCAGACCGGCGGAACCGGGCATCCAGGCACCGGTGGCAACGACAACGTCGGTAAAGCCCTGGGCCTTGAGCTCGTCAATGGAATTCACGCGAGCGTTGAGCTGCACCTTGGCGCCAAAGGCCAGGCAAAGCTCGGCATCGTGGGAGATATCGTCGCTCGCAATGCGGAACTCGGGGATCACGTGACGGACCACGCCGCCGAGAGAGTCGCGGGCCTCAAAGATGGTGACGGGCACGCCGGCGCGCGTCAGGAAGAACGCCGTCGCCAGACCGGCCG
Source organism: Collinsella aerofaciens (assembly GCF_001404695.1). GTDB lineage: Bacteria > Actinomycetota > Coriobacteriia > Coriobacteriales > Coriobacteriaceae > Collinsella > Collinsella aerofaciens_E. The sequence continues at coordinate 6,835 of NZ_CZAQ01000042.1, forward strand.
GGCCGCCGCCGATAACGGCAACGTTGCGCTCGCTGTCGTTGGCGATGGCCTGGGCGCGCAGCTTGGGCAGCACGGCGGTCATGGCCTCGCGGGCGGCCTTGAGCTTGCTGGCGCGAATCTGGGCGCCCTCGGGCTCGTAAAATGCACGCTCGCAGGCACGGCCGCAGGGATGCGGGCAGATGGTGCCGGTAATGAACGGCAGGGCGTTGCGCTCGATGATAATGTTGAGTGCGTCCTCGTAGCGGCCCTCGTCAACAGCCGCCAGGTAGGCGGGAATATCCTGCTGGATGGGACAGCTCGTGCGGCACGGTGTGGTAAAGCAGTCGGAAAGCGGGCTCTTGCCGGCGACCTTGCGGTCGGGCAGCGGGCGCAGCGGCTTCTTGTAGAGCGGGTTGGTGAGCGAGTCGGTCTGGATCGCAGTCACGGCCTCGAGAGAGACACCCTCGAACGGCTTGCCATCCAGGTCGGCAAACTCGCCGGCCATCTGGCTAAAGCGCTCGTAGCCGCCGGGCTTGAGCACGTCGGTCGCCAGGGTAACGGGCCAAATACCGGCATCGTACAGAGCGCGGATGTTGTAGACCGTGGCACCGCCGGAGTAGCTGATGCGCAGTTTGCCGTCAAACTGCTCGGTAATACGGCGGGCGGCCTCGATGGTCAGCGAGAACAGCGAACGGCCCGACATGTACATCTCGGTGGAAGGCAGCTCGTTCCTCGTCACGTCGACGGGGAACGTGTTGGTCAGCTTGACGCCAAACTCCAGGCCGCGCTCGGCGCACAAAGCAATCAGGCGCTCGAACATGGGCACGGCGTCGACCCACTGCAGGTCCTCGCGGAAGTGCGTGTCATCGAAGACGATGTAGTCAAAGCCCAGCTCATTGAGGCGCTGGCGGGCAAACTCATAGCCCAGCAGCGTGGGGTTGCACTTGATGTAGGTGTTGAGGCCCTTCTCGGTAATCAGATAGGTCGCGATGCGCTCGATCTCCGCTGGCGGGCAGCCATGCAGCGTGGACTCGGTGATGGAGTTGGAGACGCGCGCCGGGATGGACTCGACAAACGCGGCGTCGACATGCTCAAACTTGTCCAGGTTAGCGAGCGCCCACGTGCGGCACTCGTTCCAAACCTCGGAGCCGCTGGCGTCCTTCATGCCCTCGATGTAGGCATCGACCTTGGGGCTCTTGATGCCCTCCAGGTCATAGCCCACGGACATGTTGAAGACAAAACCGTCCGGGCTGCCCAGGCCGTACTCGCGAGCGATCAGGTGGCAGGCAAACCATGCCTTCACGTACTCGGCAAAGGCCTGCGGAACCTCGAGCTCGGTCGACCATTCGCAGTTGTAGCACTCGTCCTGAGCCACGATGCAGGGCTTGTTGACGCACTTGGAAAGCTCCTCGCCGTCCATAACCTGGACGGTCTTGAGCTCAAAGAAGCGGGAACCGGCCACGTAGGATGCCACGATGTTCTGAGCCAGCTGCGTGTTGGGGCCGGCGGCCGGGCCAAACGGAGTCTCGATGCGCTCGTCAAATATGGGAAGCGCACCCTCCTGGTTGGCCGTGACCATCTTGCGAACGCCAAAAACAGCGCCCTGGGTCTTGTGCTCCTCGATGATCCAGTTCATCAGCTGCGAAAACGGGATCGGCCTCATGATGTCGCTCATAGTGAGCTCCTCTCTGTAACGCCCGGCGAGACCGCGCGGCGGGCGCAAATACGGTGTAGCGCTAGCACAGCGCCGGCGACCCCGCGGAGGCCGCCTATACGCGCGTCGGATGCGGCGAAACATCCGACGCGCGCGAATCTTCAATTGGAATTAGTACACGCGATCGTTGAGCGTGCTCCAGAGCTTCTTGGACTCGGCCATGGTCCACGCGTTGGTCTTGTCCTCATCAATGCCAACGAACTCGCGGTCCTTGTACAGGACGCGGCCGTTGATGATGGTGGTGCGGCAGTTTTTGCCCATCATGCCAAAGAGCATGTGGCCGTCGATGTTCTCCTCGCTCAGCGGCGTAAAGGGCTTGTAGTCCATAACGATGACGTCGGCGGCAGCGCCGGCCTCGAGCACACCGAGCTTGCGATCGAAGTACTTGCTGGCCATCTTGGCGTTGTTCTCGAACAGCATGGTCATGGCCTCGCACCAGCCCACGTTGGGCATGGCGGCGTTGTGGCGCTGAATGATCAGGAAGACCTTAAGGCTCTCGAGCATATCGTGGGTGTAGGCGTCGGTGCCCATGCACACGGGGATGCCGCGGCGGAAAAACTCGAGCACGGGGGCGCAGCCTACGGCGTTGCCCATATTGGATTCGGGGTTGTTGACGAGCCAGGTGCCGGACTCCTTGACGATATCCATCTCGGCGGGCGTCACGTGGATGCAGTGGCCGAGCATGGTGTCGGGACCCAGCAGGTCGTGCTGCAGCAGGCGCTCGACGGGGCTGATGCCGCCGCGGTTGAGGCGGGAATCCCACACGTCGTTCATGCCCTCGCACACATGGATGTGGAAGCCGGTCAGGCCGTTGTTGGCCTCGGCCATCTTATCCATGGTCTCGTCCGACAGCGTAAAGGTGGCGTGACCGCCAAACATGGCGGCGATCATGTGGTTGTCGTTATCGCGACGCTCCTTGGCGGCCCACTGGGCAAACTCGGCGTTCTCGGCAATGGCCTGGTCGCATTTTTCCTGGCCGCGGCGATCAGAGACCTCGTAGCACAGGCACGAACGCATGCCCAGCTCCTGAGCTGCATCCTTAATGGTAAAGAGGCTTCCCGGGATCTCGCAGAAGCTCGCATGGTGATCGAAGATCGTGGTGACGCCATCGCGGATGGAGTCAAGAATCGTGGCATAGGCGCTGGCCTTGGTGCCGTCGAGCGTCAGGTTGTCGTCGATCTTCCACCACTGCTGCTCAAGATTCTCCAGGAAGTTGGTGGGGTTGCAGCCCTTAATGGCAAGGCCGCGGGCCAGACCCGAGTAGATATGGGTGTGGCAATTGATGAGTCCAGGCATGATGAGGTTGCCCCGGGCGTCGACGTACTCGGCATTCGGGTACTTGGACTTGAGCTCGCACTCGGGGCCCACTTCGACGATCGTATCTCCGTCAATGGCGACCGCACCGTTTGGAATGAACGGGGTCTGAGAATTGCGGGTAAAGACGGAACCGTTAGCGACCAGAAGCATGAGTGCTCCCTTCAACATCAGGGGCGGGGTTTGACACCTCTGACATAGCGGAAGTGCGAAGCGCCGGCCTACACCGGAAACGGGCCCTCTCCCGTCAACGCTTCACCAAAGGGACAAACCCTTTGAAGTGCGGCTTGGCGCCGCATGACGTCGGCGGACGAGGCGATGCGTCCGCCGACGAATAGCACCGAAATTGGTTACTTCTTGCTCTCGGGCAAGACCAGATCCACGGCAGCGTCCTTGGCAGCATCGATGTGCTGAGCCACGACCGGCGTCTGCGGAAGGATCAGGTTAAGGACAATGGCCATGATGGCGGTGGGGGTTACGGCATTGGAGCCGATGACGGTGGACACCCAGGCGGGCATACCCTCGCCGGCGAGGCAGCCGCTGGCCATCCAGATACCCAGGCCAAAGACGACGGAGGTACCGACGATGGTGGTAGTGCGCTGCGTAAGGCCCTCGCGGGTGAACATGCGCACGCCGTTCATGGTGATGGTGCCAAAGACACCGACGGTCGCGCCGCCGATGACGGGCTGCGGGATAGCGGAAAGGACGGCAGAGAGCTGCGGGAACAGGCCGGCGATGGCAAAGACGGCCGCGATGATCACAAAGACCCACTTGTTGACGACCTTGTTGGAGCAGATGATGCCCACGTTCTGGCCAAGGGCGCTGGTGGGAAGACCGCCCAGCAGGCCGCCGACCATAGAGGTGAGGCCCTGAGACACGATAGCGCCAGAGAGCTCGCGCTCGGTGGGCATACGGTCGATGGAGCCCAGGCAGGCGGCGGAGACGTCACCGATAACCTGGATGGCAACCATGGGGAACACAACGGCGAGGGTAATGCAGACCTCGGGATCAAACTCGAGCGCGTAGGGCATGAGCTTGGGAAGGGCGAAGACCTGAGCGGTGGCGACGCTGGAGAAGTCGATCATGCCAAAGGGGATCGAAACGATCATGCCAACGATCATGCCAAAGAACACGGATCCCAGCTTGAGCGTGCCCTTGCCAAAGTTGGCGAGCGCAAAGACCACAGCGAAGGTGATAAGAGCGACGCACCAGGCCTGCGGGGTGCCCCACAGCGGCGTACCCATACCACCGGCCATATACTTGACGGCCGTGGGATACAGCGAAACGCCGATGGAGAAGATGACCGTACCGGTCACGACGGGCGGGAACAGCCACTTAATCTTGCTGTAGGCCAGACCAAAGAGGACCGCGACAGCACCGCCGACAATCTCGCCGCCCAGCAGCGCACCAAAGCTAAAGCCCGAGGCACCCATGGCCTGCAGGGCTGGCAGGAACGCGAACGAAACGCCCATGACGATGGGCAGGCCGCCGCCGATGCGGCGGAAGGGAGCAAAGGCCTGAAGGGCCGTATCGATTGCCGAAAGAATGAGCGCGACCTGAATGATGTCGGTGCTCTGCTGGCTATTAAAGCCGTAGACGCCGGCCATGATGACCGCCGGGGTAATGATGCCGGCAAACGATGCCAGCACGTGCTGAAGGGCACACGGGATCATTTCCTTAACGGGCGGCATGCCCTCGCGAGTAAACAGGGCTTCAGTGCCGTTTGTAACCGTCTCCTGGGCCATTTGACCACCAATCCTCGAAATAGTTGTTTTCGCATCTAACGCTCTATTGTGACGCAGTGCGGGGTTGAGGTTGTGCCTTCGTTGCATATCGTATTAAAGATGATTCTCATTCTCAATAATAATTTTTTGTTATCAGACTATTTTTCAGCTGATACACAGTGTTTCCGCAGGTCAGAAAAGTGTCTGGTCAAAATATCATCTAACTTTTCTTTTGGTCGACCGTTTACCGCCAAATTCCTACCGCTCGTCTGTATTACGCAATGTACCTGCGGACATACGAGATGGTGGGCAGCGTGTTACCATGAGAAAAAATTGTTATGAACATTTCCGATTTCACCCAAAGGAGTTGCCCGTGAACGAGACCGTACGTCGCTTTTTGCCGATGGTCGATTTCCTTGAACAGGTGCTCGGCAAAAACAGCGAAATCGTGCTGCATGATTTCTCGGATCCCGACCATGCCATTGTCGATATTCGCAACGGTATCGTGAGCGGGCGCAAGATTGGCGGACCCGCTACCGATCTGGCACTCAAGATCATGCACGATGGTAAATATCGCGATCTGCCGTTCATTACGGGCTACGAAGGCCGCGGCGCCGGCGGCAAGACGCTGGAATCCGCAACGTACTTCATTCGCGAGGATGACGAGATCGTCGGCATGCTGTGCGTCAACACCGATCTTTCGGCCGTGCGCAACATCAACGCCATGGCCCAGCAGCTTTTGGCCTGCTTCGACGCCGCGCCGGTCCGCGCGGAGCCCTCCCCCATCGAGGTCGAAAGCCTTTCGGAGTCCACACAGGAACTCATCGACCGCAGTATTTCCGAGTTGCTCGAAAGCCGCGGGCAGGATGTCGCCTCGCTTGGGCAGGCCGATCGCGTGGACGTGATTCGCCACCTTAACGGCAACGGCGTATTTATGCTCAAGGGCGCTGTTGCTTGCGCCGCCACCGCGCTGGGCATCTCGGAGCCCAGCGTCTACCGCTACCTGCAAAAAGTCCGCAAGGAAGGCTAAACGTGATCCCTTGGGGACGGAGGGAAACGGATCATTTTTGTCGCATCGCTTGACAAAAGACCCTGCAGCTCGCACGCGCTGCAGGGTCTTTTTTGCATGTCATGTTTAGTTGTTGCCGGCGCCTTAGAGAGCGGCGACGACCTCGATCTCGACCAGACCGCCAGCCGGAAGGGCGGCAACCTGGAAGGCGCTGCGCGCGGGGAACGGAGCCTCGAACTTGGAGGCGTAGATCTCGTTCACGGCGGCAAAGTCGGCGATGTCGGCCAGGTAGACCGTGGTTTTGACGACGTCGGCAAACGTAGCACCGGCGGAAGTCAGCAGGGCCTCAACGTTAGCGAGGGACTGCTTGGCCTGAGCCTCGACACCCTCGGGCAGCTTGCCGGTCGTGGGATCGATGCCCAGCTGGCCGGACAGGAACACCATGTTGCCGGTCTGGATACCGGGGGAATACGGGCCGATGGCTGCAGGCGCGTTATCGGAAGACACGACGGTCTTGCTCATGTTTTTCTCCTTACGATCAGTCGAGAGAGCGTGAGCGCGGCGTTCACACCGGGAGGCACAGTTCGGTCTGAACACCGCGCTTGATTGGGATAGTAGGGGATGATTTTGCACGATGCAAGATAATTATCAGATTGCGAGAATATTTTATCGCCCAACGGCACCTGTCGGCCGCTGAACGGCGCGACTGGGCGGTGAAGCTCAAAATGGTCCGTTTCCCTCCTTCCCCATTGGATCAGGTGACCCATAGGGGGCGGAGGGAAACGGATCATTTTTGCTGCAAGGGCTGCTGAAGACTTTATCCTGCTTGGGCCACAGGGCTCGCCCGCCGCAACAGCACCACTATACTTTTGAATATCTGAGCATTTTGAAAGGCAGGATATGACCGCAACCGCCAGTCGAACCACCAACCGCAGGCCCGAGCTCTTGGCCCCCGCCGGAGGCCCGGAGCCCTTTGCCGCCGCGCTCGCCGCCGGGGCAGACGCCATCTACTGCGGCATGGGCAGCTTCAACGCCCGCCGCAAGGCAACGAACTTTACCGACGAGGCCTTTGAGCAGGCCTGCCGTGCTGCACACCTGGCCGGCTCGCGCGTCTATGTCACGGTAAACATCGTCATCAAGGAATCCGAGATGAGCGATGCACTGCAGCTCATCCATCGCTGCTCCACGCTGGGCGCCGACGCCTTTATCATCCAGGACTGGGGCCTGTTCTTTGAGGTCAAGCGCACCATGCCCGGCATCGAGACGCACATCTCAACCCAGGCGAACATCCACGACGACCGCGGAACCCTTTGGTGTCGCGAGCAGGGCGCCGACCGCGTGACCCTCTCGCGCGAGCTCTCCATCGACGAGATCTCCGCCATCCACGACGCCGCTCCCGACGTTGACCTCGAGGTCTTTAGCCACGGTGCCATCTGCTTTTGCTACTCGGGCCTGTGCCTGCTCTCGAGCTTTGCCATGGCGGGACGCTCGGCCAACCGCGGCATGTGCGCCCAGCCCTGTCGCCTGCCTTACGAGCTGATCGACGAGAACGGCCGCTCGCTCTCCCCCGCCGGTCGCGAGCGCGCGCTGTGCCCGCGCGACACCAACACGTCGCAGCTTGTTCGCCGTCTGTATGACGCCGGCGCCGCATCACTCAAGCTCGAGGGCCGCATGAAGGCGCCCGATTACGTGTACTCCATCGTTGATGTGTATCGTCATCAGATTGATGACATGCTGGCCCATGTTTCAACCTCTAAGGACGAGGAAGCCGCCCGCCAGCGCCAGCTCAAGCGCTGCTTTAACCGTGACTTTACGCACGCCTACCAAGACGGCACCTCGGGTGACGAGATGATGAGCTACGAGCGCTCCAACAACCGCGGCCAGATCGTGGGCACGGTGCTCGGTAGCCGTCTGGCCAACCGCGATGTGCGCGGGCTCAAGCCCGACGACCGACGTCGCCGCGCTGCCATCGCCCGCATTGAGCTGTTTGAGCCCGTGGGAAAGGGCGACCTGCTGGAGCTTCGCCACGACGATGAGTTCGACCAGTTCCTGACCACCATCGCCGCCGATGATGCCGCCGCCGGCGACGTCATCGAGTGCCGCGTGCCCCGCAGCATGCCCGAGGGCTGCCGCGTCCGCGTGATTCGCAGTCAGCGTGCCATCGACGCCGCCGGCGCCGCGCTCAAGCGCGATGTGCTGCGCCGCCGAGCTGTTGATGTGTCCGTCGTGGCGCGCCTGGGCGAGCCGTTTACCGTCACACTCACCTGCTGTGACAACCCCGCGCTCACCGCCGCCGCAACTGGCTTTACCGTCGAGGCCGCCAAGACCCGTGCGGTCGAGGCGCCCGATCTGGTGGAGCACGTGGGCCGTATGGGCTCCTCGCCCTTTGAGGCTGCGAGCTTTGATGTGGCGCTCGATGAAGGCTGTGGCATGGGCTTTTCCGCCGTACATAAGGTGCGCGCCGCCGCTTGCAAGGCGCTGGAAGAGGCCATTCTGGCACCGTATGACGAGCGCGCCCGCACGCTCGAGCTGCCGGCGATTATCACCAGTGATTCCCGCCCCGCACCCGAGCACTACCGCGATGAGCCGCAGATTTGCGCCACCGTCACCTCGCTCGAGGCCGCCGAGGCAGCGCGCGCGGAAGGTGCAACGCGCATCTACATGACCACCGACGCGCTCGATGCGGCCGAGCTCTCCCCCGCCGATGCGCTTGAGCAGGGTATCGTACCCGTACTCGACGAGGTCTGCCGCGCCGTTGACCACGTACGCGTCGACCCGTGGATTCTTGCTGGAGCGACTGTCGCCGTCGGCAACATCTCCGAGCTTGCCCTGGCCGCCCAGGTTGGCGCCACGGCCGAGATTCGCTCTTGCCTGCCCGTGCACAACTCGCCTTGCATGGAGGCACTCGCCGAGCGCGGAGCCGGCGCGTTTTGGCTCTCGCCCGAGATCACGCTCGACGAGATTATCTCGCTTGGCACCTCCGCGCCCGCAGCCCTGGGCATCACCGTGTTCGGCCGCCCGCGTGTTATGACGAGCGAGCATTGCATTCTGCAGGTTGCCAACGGCTGCATCCACGATTGTGCCAACTGCCGCCTGCGTGCCCGCAAGCTCTCGCTCAAGAATATCGACGGAAAGGTCATGCCCGTCCGCACCGACATCCACGGCCGCTCTCGCCTGTACGACGCCTACCCCATCGACCTCACACCGCAGGTTCCACAGCTGCTCGACGCCGGCGTGCGCCGTCTTATGGTCGACGGAACCTTGCTCGAGGCCGATGAGATTGGCCGTGCCGTCGCCCGCGTCCGTCGCGCCGTCGAGGCCGCGCAGGCCGGCCGCAAGCCCGCCGCCCGCCTGCGCGTGGCGACCTCGGGCTGCATGTTTGTGGGAATCAGCTAACCGAAAGGCTTACACGTGAACGAAGAACCTCAAGTCCTCTACTGCGACGCCTGGCTCATGGCCATCGACAAGCCCGCCGGCATGATCGTCCACGGTGACGGCACCGGCGAGCGCACACTTACCGACTACGCCAGCGACCTGCTGCTGGCGATGGGCGACGGCTTTGCCGCGACCGACATGCAACCGCTCAATCGCCTGGACCGCAACACCACCGGCGTGGTGCTGTTCTCGCTCGACAAGCAGACGCAGCCCGCCTTTGACCAGATGGTCATCGACCACGCTTTCGAAAAGCACTATCTGGCGCTCGCCGAGGGCAAAATCGACTGGAACGAGAAGCTCATCGACAAGCCTATCGCCCGCGACCGCCACGATAGCCGCAAGATGCGCGTTGGCGCCAGCGGCAAGCCATCTCAGACGCGCGTCAAGGTACTCAAGCGCCTTAAAAGCCGCCGCGGCCTGCCCACGCGCTCGTATATTGATGTCGAGCTACTCACCGGCCGCAAACACCAGATCCGCGTGCATCTGGCGAGCGAGCACCATCCCCTGGTTGGCGACGACCTGTACGGCACGCCGCGTCCTTGTGGCCTCATGCTCCATGCCCACAGCGTGTCCTTCACGCATCCCATAACCGGCGAGCACATCCACATCGAAGCCCCCTGCCCCTGGGAGCCCTAAACCACCACAAAGGGGACAGTGAACTGCCTCCCATTTCTTGGACATCGGGAAATGGGAGGTTTTCCATGAGTATAGACCTCAG
>NZ_CZAQ01000043.1 GCF_001404695.1 Collinsella aerofaciens
GGCCGTCGCGAGGAAGCGGCTCAGGGCGATATACGCCGTGATGCGCGACCGGGTGCCCTACCGGGAGTAGCCCCGACGGTTGACAAAACTATAGGAACACCCAATGACTACCTGACCGTTTAGCGGTGCGGTGGCTGAGTGGGCAGGTTGAGCTGGTATCCTTATGTGATACTGTCTCGACTCGATAGGATTTCATGTGAAACCTTCCGCCATCCTTCGTTTGGCTCTATATCGCACCCTAGCCGTTGCGGTTGCCGTACTCACCGTACTGAGCGCCGTCATGCCTGCCCCCGCCTTTGCCGCCGACTCCGACCACCAGGTCAAGACGGTCCGCGTTGGCTGGCTCGTCAACAACAAAGGCTTCCAGGAAGGCACGCCGGGCGAGCGCCTCTCGGGATGGGGCTACGAGTACCTCCAGACCCTCTCGTATTACACAAAGGGCTGGCAATACGAATACGTTAGCGGCACCTTCTCCGAGCTTATGGACATGCTCGAGGCGGGCGAAATCGACCTCATGCCCAACATCTCGTATTCGGCAGAACGCGAGCAGAAGCTGCTCTTTTCCTCAAATCCCGAGGGCACCGAGCGCTACTATATCTACGCCAGGCCCGACCGCGACGATCTGGCCAAGGGTGACCCTCAGGCGCTCCAAGGCCTCACCATCGGCTGCAACTCTGGCGTTATGCAAACTATCGTCGGCCAGCAGTGGCTCGCCAACGAAGACGTTACCTGCACCTATAAAGAAATCGACACCGGCAGCGCCCTCTTTGAGGCGCTTGCAGACGGCGAGGTCGACGCCGTCATCATGAACGACACCATTTCGTCGCCCGATGCGTCACCCATGTTCTACGTAGGCTCGAGCGACTACTATTTTGCCGTTCCCAAAAGCCGCCCTGACCTGATGAACGACATCAACGCCGCCATGACGACCATCGCCCGCGATAACCCGCGCTATAACGAGGAAGTCAAAACGAGTTACTCGACCCAAAACAGTGGCTCGTCATCGCTCACCGGCACCGAGACCACCTGGCTCAAAGAAAACGGCAATACCATCACGCTCGGCTATCTTAAAAACCAACTTCCCTACTGTACGCAAAATGACGACGGCGAGATGGAAGGGTCGCTCGCCTCGCTTGCAACGACGTTGCACGACAAGTTTGACATTACGGTCAAAACAATCGCACTCTCGAACAACAAGCAAATGATCAAAGCCCTTTCCAACGGAACCATCGATGTCGCCCTGCCGTTGTTTCGCGACTACTGGCTCGCCGAGCAGACAGGGGTCATCCAGTCAAACTCGATGGGAACGGTTTCGCTGACCGCCATTCACAGTGGCAAAAACCTGAACAGCGACCTTAAGAACATCGCTTGTACAAAGAGCACAATCGTTAACCGTTTTGAGCTCGAAAGTCTCTTTCCGAACGCAACGGTAACCGAGTATTCGAATGACGGCGAGGTGCTCAAAGCCCTCGATGAGGGGAAGGCACGTTGCATCATTGTCCCCAGCACGCGCCTGGAAACTCTCCGCGACATCTACGACATCGAGGATTTCGAAACACAGGAACTCACCAACACGGCACAACTATCGTGTTTAATTTCGCGCGGCAAGCCCGAGCTGCTGGGAATCATCAATAAGGGCATCGTCAATGCAGGTGAATCGCTCTCTGCAAACAGCTATTTCCCCACATCGTACTCGGCGCAAGAATCGGATGCGTTCCGACTTCTCTACCGCAACCGCATCGTCATTGCGGCAGTCGTCATCTGCATTTTGCTCACCGGCATCGTCATCCTTGTCTGGTCGCTTTACCGCGCACAGGAGGAACGGCAGAAAGCCGATGCCGCCAACGCCGCCAAAACCGCTTTCCTCACGCGCATGAGCCACGACATCCGCACGCCGCTCAACGGCATCCTGGGCCTTATCGAAATTGAGGAATTGAGAGAAGGCGACATGCAGGTCGCCCGCGAAAGCCGCGCCAAGGCGCGCGTTGCCGCCAATCACCTGCTGTCACTGATTAACGACATCCTCGAGATGGGCAGGATCGAGGAGCGCAAAGTGACGCTCGAGCACGAATCATTCAACCTTAAAGAGCTGTGCGACAATGCGCTCGTACTGTGCAAGCTCCGCGCATCGGACCGCGGCATAATCATGCTCGACACCAGCGAGCCCTACGCTGTCGACCAATATATGATCGGCAGCCCCACCCATATTCGGCAGATCCTTGTCAACCTGCTCGACAACAGCATCAAGTACAACAAGCACGGAGGCACCGTCACGTTCTCATCGACCATCAAGCCGGTCGACGACGAGCACGCCGTGTTTTGCTTTAGCGTCTCGGATACCGGCATTGGTATGACATCCGAGTTTTTGGCACACATTTACGAGCCGTTTGCCCAGGAAGGCGACGATGCGCGCAGCAAGTTCCAAGGAACCGGCATTGGCATGTCTATCGTCAAATCGCTCATCGATATGATGGGCGGCACGATTGAGATTTCGAGTGAGGTTGGCGTGGGGAGTACGTTTGACGTCCGGATTCCGCTCGATATCGACAAGAACCCTCAGATAAAAGAATGTGCAGACACGCAGGTAAGCAGCTGCTCACTCGCCGGCATGAACGTCCTTTTGGCAGAAGATAACGAACTCAATGCCGAGATTGCCCAAGCTCTGCTCGAAAGCGAAGGCATCGTCGTGACTCGCGCCGCCGACGGCAACGAGACAGTCGACCTATACGTTAGCCGTCCCGCCGGCAGCTTCGATGCAATCCTGATGGACATCATGATGCCGGGCATGGACGGCTACGAGGCAACCCGGGCGATCCGCCTGAGCGAAAAGGCCGATGCGGCCGACATCCCCATCATCGCGCTCACCGCCAACGCCTTTGCCGAAGACGCCAAGGCGGCACACGACGCCGGCATGAACGCCCATCTGCCCAAACCGCTCGACTTTAGCAAGCTCAAAAACATACTCGCCTGTATCAAGAAAAACGGGGCTGTTTCGCTATAGTTTGTGCTCAACCACCATGCGTAGTAGAAAGGAAGCCAACGATGTTTAGGCCCTTACGTCGAAAGAAACGCGCCATCACCGACGAGAAAGCGCGCGAACTGCTCGCTACCTGCAAGCGCGGCGTCTTTGCCGTCAACGGCGATGATGGCTACCCCTATGCCATTCCCGTCAACTACTTCTTTGACGCCGAGCACGACAAGATTTATTTCCATGGCGCCAAGGCTGGCCACAAGGTCGATTCACTCAAGCATGATGATAAAGTCTGCTTTACCGTTTACGGCAACGAGTGGTACAAGGACGGCGACTGGGCTCCCTACGTTATGAGTACCGTTGTCTTTGGTCGTTGTCGCCTGGTAGATGAAGCGCCCGCGTTTATCGAGGACAAAGTCCGTCAGCTCGCGCTTAAGTACTACCCTTCTGCCGAAGAAGTCGAGGAGGAGATCGCCAAAGACATAAAGGGCGTCCAACTCTACGAGATTTCGATTGAACATCTTTGCGGAAAGCAGATTCATGAAAAGTAGCGAATGCGGAAAACGCGCTCGCTACCCTCTGCACCCCATGTGCCCACGCATTTTGACGGCGTGGGCACATGGGGCAGCACTCGAATCGAGCGCCCCCTATACCCCAAAAACGTAGCGGTCCAGGCGCTCACACGCCTCCTTTACCCGCGAAAGCGGCAGTGCCAGATTCACGCGGATGTGACAGGGCCCGTGGAACGGGCGGCCGTCCTGATACCCCACGCCCACGCGCGCCCCCTCGTCGAGCAGCCACTGAATATCGCGGCCATGCTCGAGGCACCACTCGGTGCAGTCCAGAAACACCATGTACGTGCCCTGCGGACGCGAATAGCCCACGCCCTCAAAATGCTCGTCCACGTAATCGCAGAAGTAGTCAATGTTGCCCTGGATGACCTGATTGAGCTCATCGACCCACTCGTAGCCCTGCGGCTGGTAGGCGCCGATAAGCGCGTGCATCGAAAGGACGTTCATCTCGTTGTAGTGAGTCTTGTTGGACACGGCGCACACGCGGTCGCGCAGCGTCTCGTTATAGATGATGTGGTAGCTGCCGACCAGGCCCGCCAGGTTGAACGTCTTGCTGGGCGCGTAGAGGGCAACCGTGCGCATGCGGGCATCCTCGCTCACCGACTGCGTCGGGATATGCTTGTGACCCGGCAGGATGATATCGGACCAAATCTCGTCCGAGACCACCACGCAATCATGCTGGCGATAGATGTCCATGGCGCGCTCGATCTCGTCGCGCTCCCATACGCGGCCGCAGGGATTGTGCGGCGAGCAGAACACCGCGGCATGGATATGGTTTTGGGCGAGCTTGCGCTCCATGTCCTCAAAATCCATGCGCCACACGCCCTGGTCGTCGAGCTTAAGCGGGCTGTGGACAATGCGATAGCCCGCGGCTTCGATGGACTTGGTAAAGCCGATGTAGGTAGGGCTATGGACCAGCACCGCATCGCCCGGCTGGACATACGCGCGCAGGGTCGACACGACACCGCCCAGGACACCGTTCTCGTAGCCGATATGCTCCGGGAGCAGGCCTTCGACGCCATTACGGCGGGTCTGCCATTCGATGATGCGCTCGAAGTACTCGTCGCGCGGATCGAAATAGCCGAACATGGGGTGCTGGGCACGCTGAATGATGTACTCCTGGACCGTGGGCACCGTGGCGAAGTTCATGTCCGCCACCCACATGGGAATGCAGTCGAAGCCCTCGTCGGGTGCGTTCGGAGCCATACCGGGGATCTCGCCCCAGGAGTCAACGGCGATGGCATCCATGCCGTGGCGGTCGATAAGCGAGCTAAAGTCGTATTTCATGCTGGGCTCCCGTGCAAAGATGACTGTTTCGATAGGCGTTATTGTCCACCAGCGTGGGCGGTTTTGACATGGGGTTTGGCGCTTAATTTGACGGGTGCGGACGAATGGCTGGTTAGTCTTGCGCGTCGTTGATAGCGGTTACCGTCAGCCTGGTTCCGTCAACGGCAAAAGACACGTCGAGTCCGGCATATGCCAAGTGATAAACACGGTTTGGCTCGTGCTTGCTACCCGCGCGGCGCGGATCTTGGCGAAGAACCTCAACCAAGCCAGAAAGCTTTGTAGGCGGGACCATATCCTGCAGCGCCTGCGGAAACTCGACGTCGAGCTCTTGCCACGGCGCATCCTCGATCCAGCCGCCCGTCGCATCCGGGTGACAGTCGGCAAACGGAATGTAGGGCTTAATGTCATAGATGGGCGTGCCGTCGCGCAGATCGGCCCCCAGCACATGGATGATGGGACCATCGTCGGTAAGCTCAACACGGTCGAGCTTGACGCAGGTGAGGCCGATGGGATTGGGGCGAAACGGACTGCGCGTGGCAAACACGCCCACGCGCTCGGCTCCGCCCAGACGCGGCGGACGCACGGTCTTCGACCACTTGGCGTTGGCACCGGACCTGTCCTGCGTTTTGGCATCGACGGCGATGTCTTCCGCCGTGCCGCCGGGCGTTCCGTTTTCAAAACGCCACAGCAGCCATAGGTGAGAGAAAGAGTCCAGGCCCTCAACCGCTGCATTGGAGGCAAATTCCGGCTCAAAGATGATGCGCCCCTGCAGATGGGGCGCCAAAAAGCTGTTGCGCGGGATGCCGAACTTCTGCGGCAGATCGGTATGTATGTGTGCAATCGGTTCCATGCCGGTCATTGTACGGCATGAAGGTGTGAGGCGTCGTGCGCAATTCTTTGTCGCGGTCCCCCGTCGTGCAACCAACGGTTGCTTGGAAGGGCGTCTGCCGCCGTGTATGCTTAAAGCCATCAACCAGCAGAAAGGAGCCGCTATGGCCTTCGCAGAAAAGCTCATTGCTGTCCGTCGCGCCTATCACCTAACTCAGGAGCAGCTCGCCGCCAGGCTCTTCGTCACACGCCAAGCCGTCAGTCGTTGGGAGCGCGGCGAGGTCACACCGGGCATCGACATGATGAAGCTCATTGCCGCCGTGACCGGCGAGCCACTGTCTCATCTGCTCGAAATGCCCGAGTACTATTGTCAGAGCTGCGGCATGATACTCACACCCGACGACTGCGGCACCGATGCTGCGGGCACCGCGACCGATCATTACTGCAAGTGGTGCTACGACCACGGCAAGTACACCTACGACACTTCGATGGAGGCAATGATCGAGGATTGTGCCCCGCGCCTGGCACAAAACACCGGTATGTCGCTCGACGAAGCTGTCTCGCTCATGGGCGCCGTGCTGCCGCAACTGGAACGCTGGCGCGCCGTGCAAGAAAACGAGGAGCGCTACGGTGCCGAAGCGCGGGCGCGCTATGGCGATGAGGCTATCGATGCAGCAAACGAAACGTTACTGGATATGGATCCTCAGACATGGAACGACATGAAGGAACTTGAACGCGCTATTCTGGGCCAGCTCTCGATTGCCATGAGCGACGGCGAACCGGATGGAAGCGAGGCTCGCAAGCTTGTCGCGATGCATCGTCGCTGGATTGCTCTCAACTGGGGATGCGAGCCCCAAGACGAGGCGTACTTGGGCCTCGCCCACGGCTATCTTGCCGACCAGCGCTTTGTTGACTACTACGACAAGCCCTGCGGCACCGGCGCCACGGCGTTTCTAGTCCAGACGATCGAGTCGTCGTCGGCTCACGCATAGACCGCAGCGGCTTTGGGTATTTCAATCGAAACCTCAACCGATTGGAGACACCATGGCTACTGATCATGAACTCGTGCTCTACGTTATGACTGGCTGCCCGTATTGCATAAAGGTCAAGCGCTTTTTGGCCGATAACGACGTGACCATTCCCGAGCGCAATATCTCGACCGATTCCGATGCCGAGCAGACGCTCATCGCCGTCGGCGGAAAGCGCCAGGTTCCCTGTCTGTTCATCGACGGCAAGCCACTCTACGAGTCGAGCGACATCATCACCTGGGCACAGAAAAACCTCCTCTAGCACTCATTGGGGACGTACTTAAATGAGTAGGTAGGAATTCAGCTTCTCAAATTTATAGAACATACGTTTGCTTTTATGCTATACTCGCCTCAAGGCATGAGACGAGTCGAGAGCTCCTGCGGAGGTCCCCAATGACACGCTGGAGCGAGCTCGGTAAGTAAGATCGGTGGTTACCGCACTCGCCCATCTCAGACAGGCTGCGCTCCTGTTCGCCGTCGCCATCAAAGAACGGCACTCACAACCAAACGTTTCCGTTATCCGTGAGTCACACAGGAGTGCATCGTTATGGCAAAAAAGATTCCAACCTTTACGTCCGACATCGTTTCGAGCGCCTGCTCAGATATCAGCGGAATCGTTGAAGCCAAGAGCCTTAATCAAAAGGGTATCGATCATGAAACTTCGCTTGAGGGGGCATTGCTCATCGGGCGCCGCCTCGAACAAGAGACCGCCGGATACCCCGTTACCAACCTCAAAGGATTGCTCTCCCCTGTCGGCGGCCGTCTACACAAGCATTATGGTCCCCGCTTAGGACAATCCTATCTCACACGCTGCATTAAGTTCGCTCGCGCCGTTCCCAAAGACGTGCCACCTAGATCAGAGCTTGGCCTAACTCACTATGAGTCACTCGCTCGCATTACAAACGAGTACCTGCGTCTGGAGCTCATGAACGTCGCGGCCGACAACAGATGGTCCTCATCACGCGTCGCGCTTCACGCCAGATACCAAAGCCCACAAGATGCTCCAAGCAACAGGGAATTCCGCGAGCTCATAGCGAACCAGGAAGTTTGGCGCTTTGCACGCGCTTATACAGATGCTTGCGGAATCATCTCGCTTGAGAAGTTTGTTGAGCTTTACAATTCTTGCGCTCCCAAACCAGTCTCGATATTCGAAGTAAATGAAACCATTTGGAAAATCAGAGACGAGTCGGGGCGCATCGACAACCCCTGTATGTTATCCAGAGACGGAGAGCTGTACCTCATAACGCCGGAACTTGATGACACAGTCGAAAACAACCCTTATTACTACGACGACTACGGATATTCTTATCGAAAATATAAACGCCATAGCGAGTACACCGAGGAAATGCGTTCGTTACGCGAGCGACGTGTTCAGAGCAGGAGGGCGGCCATATTCGCTGCTCATAAACAGCATCCAATCAAAAAACTCGATTATGAGGACGTTGTCTGCGGATATGCCACCTACACACGGTTTGTTAACAATCTCAAACTGGATATCTTGAAGGATTCCAAGCTGAGTGCCGCGAGCCTTCACGCAAGAGAGGACGAATTCGATTTCATTATGGCAAAGCTCTTGCGCTCTATTGGTCTCAACGGCATGCCGACAGTGCAACAAATTAACGAAGATGCCGAATTTCTATTGATCGTCGTACGGCCCAATTTTTATGAACAAGCGAAGATAAACAAGGTCTCCAAACTCCTCTCGATAATCTATGAGAACACTCCCCTCTGGGAGTTCAACGGCCGCTCGCATACCGAACTAAGAAATGAAGAAGCGGTAGAGCCTCTCGTGCCAACTATGCAACCAACAGTCCAACCAAAGCAGGCTGCTTAACCATATTAACTGCTTGTATTTTTGTCTACAAAACTGTATACATAAAGAGAGGTCCCTATGGAGCTCATCGCAATCCACCCCCATGCCCTCAAACATGGGCTGACAGAGACGGATATTACCTGCGCTTGGAACTCCGCTTTCGCATGGTTTAGGCGTGATCTTGAAAATGGAGGCATCGATTACGTTCTCGTTGGACTTGATGGAAAAAACCGCCTCATGGAGCTCATTGCTCGATGTTGCCCCGACCGAGATGGTTACATCATTTACCACGCCCTTGTCCCTCCTACGCGCAAGGTGCTCAGGGAAATCGGAATCGATCGATAGGAGGCGCTATGGACGCTAAACAGCTCGAAAAGATGATGGGGTTTGCTCCCGGTGAGCTAGAAAAAGCCGCAGCGGCATACGAAAAAGATGAGTGGCCGAAGGGCCACACCGTCAAGTTGGGAAGGCCGCCGATTTCCGATGAACCAAGCGTTGTTTTATCGGCACGTGTGGGCGAATCGGTTCTTGAAGCATTTGACGCAAAGGCAAAGCGCCATGGGCAAACGCGCACGGAGCGACTCAGGGAACTCATTACACTCGATGCAATGATTGCCTAGTCCCCTGCCGAACCAAACATGTACGTCAGCATCCAAAAACGATATTTTTCGACATCCTTGGATGCTGGCGTACAGTTTTTTGCATGGGTCCGGCACAGGCGATCCGTTCTTCTCCGTCCCCAAGGGATCATTTAGCCACAAAAGCGGGCGATGGGCGCAAGCTGCTGCTCGCGAAAGACACGGTCGACAGCGGCACGGTATTCATCGACCTTTTTGGTCTTGCGTACGAGTTTGTGAACGGTCGCGGGATCGGCGAAGGCGCATTTGGCGTAGAACCACCACTCCTTCATGCGAAAGACCGCGTTGCCCCCAATCTCGTCCGCATAGGCCGCAAACAGCATGTCATGGAAGCGTTGCAGCTCAGCGGCGGTAGCGGCAGGGTCGCCCTTAACCATGCGAGCCAGCGCGGGATTCGCAAGCAAGCCGCGCCCCAACATTACGTGGCGTGTTCCGGGATAGGCCTTCACCAGTGCATCCATGTCCTCAAGATCAAAGATGTCGCCGTTATAGGCCACGGGGAACGGCGCCCGTTCCAGCGTCTCGCCGTAAAACTCCTTGCGCGGCGAGCCCGTATAGCGGTCCTTTTGCACGCGCGGATGCACGATCAGCTCTGCCAGCGGCATGCGGCAATACAGATCGAGCACACGCTCATACTCGTCATCGCGTTCCAACCCCAGCCTGGTTTTTACCGATACCGGCAACGGCGAGCGCTCGCACACATCGCCCAAGAATGCCTCGAGCTCGTCGAGATTACGCAAGAAACCCGAGCCCTTGCCCTTGGCAACAACCGTTCCCGAGGGACAACCCAGGTTGAGATTGACCTCGCGGTAGCCCATGTCGGCGAGCACCTGTGCCGCCCATACAAACTCGTCCGCATTCTTGGACATCAGCTGAGGCACTACGTTGAGCCCCTGGTTATTGGCAGGATCAATCTCCTTAAACGCCTTGCCGCCAAAGCGGTTTCCCACCCGCGGCGGCGGCAAAAACGGCGTGTAATAACAATCGAGCGCACCGAAGCACTCCGCATGCACGCGACGGAACACATGCCCGGTAATCCCCTCCATAGGGGCCAGCGATAAATACATCAACATCCATTCTCAAATCAATGTGACAAAGGGACTGTCCCTTTGTCACATGCATTATGCCTTGTCCTTGAGGCCACCCACAAGGCGGAGGCGGTTACATGGCGTTAACTACCCCTCCAGCAGTCGCTGCGCAACGATTGCCAATAACACGCTGTTGATCACTATGTTTGAACAGCGCACACCCTCTACTCATTTATACTCAAGAGCGTGTGCGCTTCGCCCCCGAAAAACGATGAGAGTCGAGGACCCTATGCAGCAGCTCACCGAACAAGAACGTAAGCGCATCCAGCGATACTGCATCTATCCCAAGATTGCCGGCACAGCGCTTGCCATGGCGTTTGTGCTGCCTTTTTTGATCATTCCCTTCGAAATGATTGACGATATCGTCTTCCATCATGAAAGCTTCCAGGAGACGGGCATGATGACCGCCTTGGCGCTCACCGTCGTCGAGCTCGCCATCTTCTGCTACTGCGCGCTCGCGCCGCGCTTTGGCATGCGCGGCAAGCAGTGGAAAGAAATGCAGCACCGACTCGTCGTCGAGCAGGCTGAGAAAGACCACTCGGCACAAATCGCAGGTGTTATCGGTACGCAGGCCGCCGCGCGCCTGCTCAAGAACAGCGACAACGAGACCGCACGCAACCTGGGCGGCGCGGCAGAAGTCGCCGCTGCCGTAGGCGCCGTCGCCACCGCGGCAGACGTGCTTGCCGAAAGCTTTGCCAACGCAAAAGCCATGTCAGAGGCCTGTGGCGTGCCTATCCCCCGTGCAAAAAAGTGGATCGTCGCGCTTGTGGCACTGCCCCTCGCAATCGTGTGCGGTGCCTATATCCCGCAGCTGGCGCAGGGAAACATCGAGATGCAACAGAACGCCGCGGCCGCGGCCGAGCAGATCGCCATCGCCCGCAAGGCATTAGAGCCCGCATGCGAGTACGTGTCCGCCGATGACCCCTACGAGCGATATCAAGATTACGGCTATCATGTCCGCGGCTATCTGCACGAAGGCGACTCCGACGCCCAGAAGACCTATACGTATCTGGACTTTGACAACAAGGGGACGCTCAAGGAAGTGAGCTACGCGGCAGAGGTCGACCCCAGCGCGAGCCTCGAGGATAACCTTGCCCACATCGAACGCGAGCTTGACGAGCTTTCCTCTGCCGTTCAAACCGTTGACGTCAAGACGGTGAGCCCCGAGCTCTTGGCACCGCAGAAACTCCCCGAAGAGTTTAGGCAGGCATTTTTGAACGGCTCACTCTACGAGAGAATCTCTATCAGGACGAGTGACGACCTCATCAAAACGTATTACTCGTTTGATACGGATCCCGAGGACGAGTTTGACGAGTACACCCATCCAAGCGTCCGTATTACGCTGATGGGCAAAATAAACTAGAAGGCGCGGGAAGGGGCCACCCCTTCCCGCGCCTTTTCATCCAATGTGACAAAGGGGCAGTCCCTTTGTCACATTATTCGGAGCGTAGGGCTTCCACAGGGTCTTTCTTGGATGCGCTGCGGGCCGGCAGCAGGCCGGCAACGACCGTCAGCAACACCGAAATCACAATGAGCATCAGCGCATCCTGCGCGGGCAGACTCATCAGATTGGGGACCTGCTTGGCGGCAAGTGCCCAGGCATTAACCGGAAAACTCACGGCCACCACGACGACAATGGCAAAGACGCCGGCAATGAGGCCTTCGATAAAGGTCTCGGCATTAAATACGTTGGCCACGTTGCGCTTTGACGCGCCGATCGCGCGCAGGATGCCAATCTCCTTTTTGCGCTCCAGTACGCTGATGTAGGTGATGATGCCGATCATGATGGAGCTCACGACCAGGCTGATGCTCACGAATGCGATGAGCACCAAGCTGATGGTGTTCACGATGTCGGTCACCGAACCCATGATGATACCCATGTAGTCGGTGTACGAGATTGCCTGTTCATCGTGGCCGGCAGCTTTGACCTGCTTGTTGTACGCATCGATGTGATCGAGCACGCGCTCCTTGGCCTCAAAGTCGCGCGGGAAAATCTTAACCGAGATGGGGTCTGCCTCATCCGCATAGCCCAGCGTGGTCAGATTGTTATCGTAGGTGAGCTTCGACGCCTTGGCATAGCTCATCATGAGCGAACTCAGGTCCTCGGCGTCCATGTTGAAGTGGATAGCATGAGCAAAGGCACTCGCATCCACGTGCATGGCGCTCGCCAGGTTGGCAAAACTCGAAGACATCTGCGTCGCCATCTGGTCCATGAGCCCTGCCGCGCCCGCCTTGAGCTGGGACGATACCGTCGACGCTATTTGCTCGCTGATTGCCTTCATCACCTGATCCATAGCCTGCTGCAGATACGGAGCCAGTTGCTTTTGCACATAGTCGGTCATCGCCTGCCGCAGGCGCTCGGCCAGGGCATCGCCGCCGAGCGCTTTGAGCTGGGCCAGGATTTGCTGAGCTGCCGTATCGTTCTCAAGATACGTCGAGAACGCGGCGGCAAGCTTTGACGCGTCCTTAAGATCATCGGGTGTCAGCTCCTTAAACTGATCAGACCGCAAAAAGCCCTCAAACAGCTGGTTGGCTAGTGTTCCCACCTGCTTCATTTGCTCGGGCGCAAGTTCCAGACCGTCAAAGATACCCGAGAAATCGGGGGCCGGCGCTTTGGCCATGATGTCACTAAAGTCGATGTCCTTACCAACGCCCGAAAGGTCAATGTTCAGCCCGGACAAATCGATACCAGAAAGGTCGACACCGCCCGCCGCGCCCGAGAGCGCAGATGCATCGAACGAGAACGCGCTCTTCAGCGCCGCCTCGTCCACACTGAACATACTGCCCAGATCCACGCCTTGCTTGGCCTCACCTTGCAACTCGTCAAAGGTTTTGCCCGTAAAGACATCCGTCTCGGGGTGGGCAAGCTGCTCCTGCACGATCTGCGAATTGGCGGCGCGTTCCATAAGCTGGCGAGTCAGCGCATGCGTATAGGCAATGCCCGGAGACAACGCGCTCGCGTTGGCGGTCTCGTTCGGTCGCACCACGCCCACAATGTGCACATCAATACCGTCGGCAACTTTGGCCGTCATAAAGTCGGCATCGCCAGACATGTCGGTCCACATGCCGGTCTCTTCGTTTTTGCGATAGGCATCGGCCGGCGACAACACTTTAAACGCCGTGGACAGCGCGTCGTCGTAGGTAAAGTCGCTGCCGGTCTTGGGCGTCTCTACCTTGCCGTCGGCCGTCATGGCGCTGTTTACCAGATCGTTGAGCTCATCGATATCCAGCGCACCGATGCTGTAGAGCGTGTAGTCGCCCACCGTGCCGCGGCTCGAAAGCACCATTACGGCTTCGTTAGCAGACGTAGGCCAATGGCCGGCGACGACATCGTACTGGCTGTCGAGCAGGCTCTGGTCGTCGATCATCTCGTTAAAGACCGAGGTTCCCATGGATTCCATGCTCACCGTTGCCGCCGAACTTGCGCCGCCGCTCATGGCCTCGGTCATAGCGTTGGGCACCAGCCGGACAGGCTTCTCATCGCCCTTGCCCGCACGATAGACAACCGGCGTCACGCCATAGCCGTACTGGATAGCATTGACCTCTTTATTGATACCGTCGCCACCGGCATCGAGCCATGCCTTAAAGCTCGTCATATCGTTAGATTTAACGCTCGCAAACATGTCCTTTACGGCTGTGACCACAGGGATCTTGTCGGTTCCCTTAGCTTTGCCACCGGTAGCGTCATCGGACGAGTCCTCGCCCTTGAACGCCTCCTCATCCGCAGTCCCATTCCCGCCCATCATGGACGACAGGTCGTAATCCTGCTTGGAAATCGTAAGCGGGTAGCTCGAGAGCGTGTCCTCCTCGACCTTTTTGATGTAGCCGTTTACGCCGTTGGACAGCGCCAGAATCGCTGCGATGCCAATAATGCCAATCGAACCTGCAAAGGCAGTCATGGCCGTACGGCCCTTCTTGGTCATGAGGTTTCGGGCAGAAAGCCCCAGCGCCGTCACAAAGCTCATCGAGGTTTTGCGCGTGGGCTTGGCCTCGCGACGCGCGGCCTCGGTAGCATCAAAGGGATCTGAATCGTCGGTGATCTTGCCGTCCGCCAGGGTGACGATGCGCGTGGCGTACCTGTATGCCAACTCGGGATTGTGCGTGACCATGATGACCAAACGATCGCGCGCAACATCCTTGAGCAAATCCATGACCTGTACGGATGTCGTTGAGTCCAAGGCGCCGGTCGGCTCGTCAGCCAGCACAATCTCGGGATCGTTGATTAAGGCGCGGGCGATGGCGACGCGCTGCATCTGCCCGCCCGAAAGCTGGCTCGGGCGCTTGTCAACGTGCTCGCCCAGGCCAACTGCCTCGAGCGCCTTGCGCGCACGCTGGCGGCGCTCGGCACGCCCCACGCCCGTGAGCGTAAGCGCCAGCTCCACGTTTTCCAAAATGGTCTGATGCGGAATGAGGTTATAGCTCTGGAACACAAAGCCGATGCGATTGTTACGATAGGCGTCCCAATCGCGGTCGCTGAAGTCCTTGGTCGAGATGCCATCGATCAGCAGATCGCCAGAATCGAAATGGTCGAGTCCACCAATGACGTTGAGCATCGTAGTTTTACCCGAACCCGAGGGACCCAGGATGGCTACAAACTCGTTATCGCGAAAAGACAGGCTTACGCTGTCGAGCGCTACCTGCGTAAACGACTGCGTAACGTACCTTTTGCAAATATCTCTGAGATCCAGCATGGACGGCAACCTCTCTCGCGCGGGCGCGCTCGCCCGCTCCCCCGCCGTTCGCATTCGACGCGTTTGTCCTACTCTATCCTCATTTTTGGCCGGTACCAGTGAGGAATGTAACGAACCGCGCCAAAAAAACGAACGGGATGGCACGCCGCGTGGCGCACCATCCCGCATATAACATCCCCGATGCGACAAAGAGGCTGTCACTTTGTCACATTCCAATGCGCGCTACTTTTCGAGCCCGCACGGCATAACGTTAGCGCTGCCGCGGCGAGCCTCAGTCACGGCTGCAAAGAAGCGATAGCCGCCCGAGAAGTTAAAGCACTCAAAGCCATGCTGCGCCAAAATGCGGCAAGCAATGTAGCTGCGAATGCCGCTCTGGCAAATCACGTAGACCGGCTTGGCCCGGTCGAGCTCGCTCAGGCGATTGCGCAGATCATCGACGGGAATGTTTACGAAACCATCGATATGCCCGCGCTCATACTCCCCTTCCGTACGAACATCGAGCAGCTGCACGCTGCCATCGCGTGGCAAGTTGGGCTCATCCTCCCAATGCCACTGCGCCAGTATGCCGCGATTGAGGTTCTCGATCATAAAGCCCGCCATATTGACGGGATCCTTCGCCGATGAATACGGCGGCGCGTATGCTAGGTCCAAATCCTTAAGCCTATCGCCGCGCATGCCTGCCTGGATGGCAGTCGCCAGAACGTCGATACGCTTGTCCACACCATCGATGCCCACGATTTGCGCACCCAGCAGGCGCAATCCCTGCTTCTCGAAGACAACCTTCATGGTCATGGGCGTTGCACCCGGATAATAACCCGCATGCGAACCGGGCGACAGGACCACGCTGTCGCAGTCAATTCCCGCCGCGTGTGCCGCCTTTTCGGATAGTCCCGTGCTTGCCGCCGTCAAGTCGAATACCTTGATAACCGATGAGCCCAACGATCCGAGGTAGCAGCTGTCCATGCCGGCTATGACATCGGCGACGACACGCCCCTGCTTGTTGGCGGGGCCGGCGAGCGAAATGACCGCGTCCTCGCCGGTCACCTGATGCGTGACCTGCACGGCATCGCCCACGGCATACACGTCGGCAGCAGAGGTCTCCATGCGGTCGTTGACCACAATAGCCCCCTTGATGCCCAGTTCGAGCCCCGCCTCTTGCGCCAGATGGCTCTCAGGTGCCACGCCAATGGCAAGCAGCACCATATCGGCTCCGATAGGGTCATCGCCCGCAACATGGGTGACAACGCGGCCATCAACTTCCTCAAAACCTGTCACATCGGCCTTGAGGCGCAGATCGATACCGTGCTCACGCACCTCGGTATGCAAAAGGGTCGCCATGTCGTAATCCAGGTTGTTCATAAGCTGGACGGGACGCTGCAGAAGGGTCACCTGGAGCCCCAGCTCGCACAGATTCTCCGCCGTCTCGACGCCAATGAAGCCGCCGCCGATCACGACGGCACTGCTCGGTCGCCGCTCTCGAACATAGCTGTGAATACGCAGCGTGTCCTCAACGGTGCGTAGGCTAAAGATTTGGCTCTGTTAGACCAGGAGTGACATAAATCCGATGTCACCGCGACGGGCTATCCTTCATTAACGTTGAAGGAGGAACCATGGACGCCGACG
>NZ_CZAQ01000044.1 GCF_001404695.1 Collinsella aerofaciens
GGCGGGGTAATTCCTCCGTGCTCAAACATTCTCGCTGCGCTGCGAAACTGCGCGCGGAGGAAATACCCCGCCGCCCCGGGGAACCCTCCTGCGCGCAATCAGCCCGTCATTTAGAAGGAAATAAAAGTTTGTGAGCCCCTGGCCGGTTGGCCAGGGGCTCTTTTTGTGTAAATTTGTCGCATGCTTCGGGTTGTGATATAAACGTAGCATGCTACAGAAAGGATGGTGGCTGGAATGGTTCCCGAAGATGCTGCTGGACCCCTGTTTAAGGTGATCAACGAGCGCATGCAGGCGTCTGCCGACGCGGACCTCAAGGAGCAAGGGCTCACTTTTGCGCAAAGCCAGGTGATCGTCTACCTCATCGAGCACGCGGGCCGAGCGCTCCAAAAAGAGATCGAAACTAGCCTCAAGGTCTCTCACCCAACGGTCTCCGGCCTCGTCAGCCGGCTCGAGAAAAACGGCTTCGTGCGCACCTGGGTAGCCGAGGATGACCGACGTAATAAGGTCGTTGAGCTTACGGACAAGGCACACGATGCCGGTGATCGCATGCGTGCCACAATGCGCGAACGCGATCGAGAGCTGCTCGCCGGCCTTGATGAACGCGAGCAGACGGAGCTCATCCGCATGCTCAGGCGAATCTACGCCAACGTCTGCAAACAGTAGCCTCAATAGCACCCGTCGCCCACCGGATTCGATCCGCCTGCGACGGGCTTCTTTACATCCTATTCCGTAGCTTGCTACATAATTTCTGCCCGATTCGTACAGAAAGGAACATACATGATACGAACGCTTGCACGGAGCCTGCGGCAATACCGCAAGAGCTCCGTCACCGCCATCCTGCTTTCAATCCTGGAGGTGATACTCGAGATCGCTATCCCACTCGTCATGAGCGACCTCATCGACCGCGGCATCCAAGCCGGCAACATGGGCGAGGTCTGGCGCCTTGGCATCGCCCTGCTCGTCCTTGCCGTTCTCGAGTTTGGAGTGGGCGCCGGCGGCGCCTGGATGGGCGCACGCGCCTCGGTGGGCTTCGCCGCCAACCTGCGCGACGATATGTATGACAACGTGCAGACCTTCTCTTTTGGCAACATCGACAAGTTCTCTACCGGCTCGATCGTCACACGCCTCACTACCGACGTCACCAACGTGCAAAACGCCTACATGATGATCATCCGCATGGGCGTGCGCGGACCCGTGATGCTCGCGTTCTGCTGGATCGTGTCGTTTACCATCAATCGGCAGATTTCGTTTGTGTTCCTGGCCGTGATCCCCATCCTTGCTATCGCGCTCGGACTTATCATGTGGCGCGTAAGCGGCATCTTCAACCGCGTTTTCGCTACCTACGACACGCTCAACAACGTGGTGCAGGAAAATGTCGCAGGCATCCGCGTGGTCAAGTCGTTCAACCGCGAGGAGCACGAGATTGGCAAGTTCGGCCGCATCAGCCAACGCATCTACGAGGACTTCGCCCGCGGCGAGCGCCTCATCGCACTCAATACGCCGCTCATGCAGGCCTGCATGTACGCATGCATGATACTCATCTCGTGGCTCGGCGCTAAGGCCATCGTGGCCTCGGGCAACAACGCCGCGCTCGGCCTCACCACAGGACAGCTCACCGCACTCTTTACCTACGCCACGCAAATCCTCATGGCGCTCATGATGCTCTCCATGGTCTTTACGCTTATCGTGATTGCCCAGAGCTCGGCCAAGCGCATCGCCGAGCTACTCAACGAACAGAGCGACATCGCGAGCCCCGAGCCCGGTCGCGCCGTCACGCAGGTTGCGGACGGTTCCGTGGAGTTTGACCACGTGAGCTTTGCCTACGCGAGCAAGGCCGAGAAAAACGTGCTCGAGGACGTAAACCTCACCATCAAGAGCGGCGAGGTCGTGGGCATCATCGGCGGCACGGGTTCGTCCAAGTCGAGCCTCGTGAACCTCATCGCCCGTCTCTATGACGTCACCGCGGGCACCGTGCGCGTGGGCGGCATCGATGTGCGCGACTACGACCTCGATGCGCTGCGCGGCCAGGTGGCCATGGTACTGCAGAAAAACGAGCTCTTTAGCGGCACCATCGCCGAGAACCTGCGCTGGGGTGACGCCGAGGCCAACGATGCAGAGCTGGTGCGCGCCTGCGAGCTCGCCTGCGCGAACGAGTTCATCGACCAGATGCCCGACGGCTACCAGACCATGATCGAGCAGGGCGGAACCAACGTTTCGGGCGGCCAGAAGCAGCGCCTCTGCATCGCGCGCGCCCTGGTGGCCAAGCCGCGCGTGCTCGTACTCGACGACTCCACGAGCGCCGTGGACACCCAAACGGACGCAAAGATCCAGCAAGGCCTTGCGGAGTACCTGCCTTCCACGACCAAGATCGTAATCGCGCAGCGTGTGAGCTCGGTCATGCACGCTGACAAGATCGTCGTGATGGACGACGGCCGCGTGAGCGCGGTGGGCACGCATGAAGAGCTTTTGCACACAAGCGATATCTATCGCGAGGTCTTTGAGTCGCAGCAGAAGGGAACGGCAGAGGATGAGTAAGCAGAAGAAACGCCCCGCAAACGGAGCCGCGGCGGGCGCCGACATGCCCGCGATGCAGCTCGATATGGCAACCGTCAAGCGACTGCTCTCGTATATGTCCTGCTACCGAGGACAACTTGTACTCGTCGTCGCGTGCATTCTGCTCTCTGCCATCGCGAGCGCCGCGTCGTCGATGTTTTTGCAGGCACTCATCGACGACTACATCGTCCCGCTTTTGGCGACCGACACTCCCGTATGGGCGGGCCTTGCGCACGCGCTCATCACCATCGGCGCTGTCTATGTGGTGGGCGTCGTGGCCACACTCGTCTACAACCGCGCGATGGTCACCGTGGCGCAAGGCACGCTCAAACACATCCGCGACGATATGTTCTCGCACATGCAGACGCTCCCCTTGCGCTACTTCGACACGCACGCGCACGGCGACATCATGAGCCTCTACACCAACGACACCGACACCCTGCGCCAGATGATCGCGCAGTCGCTCTCGCAGCTCGTAAGCTCGGTGTTCACGTTGGTCGCGGTCTTTGTGTGCATGCTTTGGATGAGCGTGGGGCTCACCGTGGTAGTCTGCGTGCTCATGGCGGCGGTGCTCGTGTTCGTGGGCCGCATCACGGGGGTCATCGGGGCGTTTTCTATCGAGCAGCAAGATACGCTCGGCGCGCTCAACGGCTACATAGAGGAGATGGTCGGCGGGCAGAAGGTCATCAAGGTCTTTTGTCACGAGGACGCCGCACGCACCGGAATGGGCAAGCTCAACCGTGCCTGGGCAAAGGCTGCGACGAACGCGCAGGGCGTGGGCAATTCGATCATGCCCATGATGAACGCGCTTGGCTACCTGATCTATGTGGTGGTGGCTGTGCTCGGCGGCTACATGGCCATTGCAGGGACACCCAACCTGGGTCTTACCGGTTTCGACACGTTCACGCTCGGTGCCATCGCGTCGTTTCTGACGCTCACGCGTAACTTTATGAACCCCGTAGCGCAAGTGTCCAACCAGCTCAACTCGATCATCATCGCGCTTGCGGGCGCCGGGCGCATCTTTACGCTCATGGATGAGAAGCCCGAGTCCGACGACGGTTACGTGACGCTGGTCAACGTGCGCGAGGACGCGGACGGCGCGCTTGTCGAAACGAGCGAGCGAACCGAGCGCTGGGCCTGGAAGAACCCACATCACGATGGCGGCTGCGGGCTCGTGCCGCTCAAGGGGCATATCATGCTCGACCATGTGAGCTTTGGCTATGTGCCCCAAAAGCTCGTGCTGCACGATATCGAGCTCGAAGCTGAGCCCGGGCAGAAGATCGCGCTCGTTGGTGCGACGGGCGCCGGCAAGACCACGATCACCAATCTTATCAACCGCTTCTACGACATTGACGACGGCAAGATCCGCTACGACGGCATCAACGTCAACAAGATCCGCAAGGCCGACCTGCGCCGGAGCCTGGGTGTGGTGTTGCAGGACGTGAACCTGTTCACCGGTACCGTCATGGACAACATTCGCTACGGCTGCCCTGGCGCCACGGACGAGCAGTGCATCGAGGCGGCGCGCCTGGCCAACGCCGACGGGTTTATCCGCATGCTGCCGGCCGGCTACGATACCGTACTCGAGGGCGACGGCAGCGGTCTTTCACAGGGACAGCGCCAGCTGATCAGCATCGCGCGCGCCGCGGTGGCCGACCCGCCCGCGATGATTCTGGACGAGGCCACGTCGAGCATCGATACCCGCACCGAGGCATTGGTGCAGCGCGGCATGGATGCGCTGATGGAGGGCAGAACCACGTTTGTGATCGCGCACCGTCTCTCCACCGTGCGCAACTCTGACCTGATCTGCGTGCTGGATCACGGGCAGATTATCGAGCGCGGCAGCCATGATGAGCTGATTGCTAAGCGCGGGTATTACTACCAGCTGTATACGGGTGCGTTTGAGCTCGAGTAGGACCGGCTACTGACGGAGGGCGCCCCGAGGGCGGCGGGGTAATTCCTCCGTGCTCAAACATTCTCGCTGCGCTGCGAAACTGCGCGCGGAGGAAATACCCCGCCGCCCTCGGGGCGCCCTCCTGCGCGCAATTAGCCCGTCGTTTAGAACGGAATAAAAGTTTGTGAGGCCCTGGCCAACTGGCCAGGGCCTCGTTTTGTAGCCGTCCTCTGTTACAGGCCTACCGGTCCTCGCGTTGCGGCCCGGCTGCCTCGGCCGTCTTTATGCGGTTCTTGTCGATGTACATGTTTTTGTCGGCTTGGGAAAAGAGCTCGCGCATCGTGGGCGGTTCATCAAAATCACTGGAAAGCGCATAGCCCACCGCGTAGCTGATAGGCATGTCGGGGTGAGCCTCGGAATACTCGCTCACGTTCGCACGAATCCGAGCGAGACAGGATTCCACGGCAGCTCGATCGGCATCCCACAGCACCGCAATAAACTCATCGCCGCCGTCGCGGCCCACAAAGCAGGTCTCGGACGCCACGCACCCCAGCTGCTGGGCAAAAGAACGGATGTATTCGTCACCCTTCTCGTGGCCAAAGCTGTTATTGACCGTATGCAGGTTGTTAAGATCGAAAACACACAGCGCAACAGGCGCTTCGGCGGAAACGGGATGCCCCTGCCCCAAGATTTCCTCGCACTTGTTCTTGTTGGGCAGTCCCGTGGCTTCATCGAGATAGACTTTGTTCTGCAGCTCGCGATTGAGCGCGGCAGTGCGCACCGCGCGAGCAAGTTCGACCGCAAAGGTCGCCACCAGGCCCACGATGTCGATAATCACCAAACCCTCAAGGCGATTGAGCGCCGTGGCCTTCTCCTGGGAGTAGTCCTCCGCAAGCCTCGTGGCATCGTCACAAATGCCAAAGAACTCCTCGCTCATGGCGATGATGTCGGTGTTCTCGTAGCCGACTTCGCGCACACGGGCGATCTCGGTGCGAAGCTTGTCAAAATAGCTCGCAAGTTCGGTCATCTTTGCCTGATACTCATCGTCATCCAGACGGACGAGATTGAGGTCGTCGCTTCCGTAGCGCAAACCATTAATGTATGAATCCACAGCCTTGAGCAGGTCGTCTTGTGGCTGGCCCGCGTCCTCGAGTTTAACGATTCGCTGCGTGGTGCCGCGCACAAGGCCGGCATAGTTGACCACGCGCGCCGTGCCCTGGATGTCGGAGACGAGCAACATGACATTGATGAAGAAAAAGATAAGAACTGCCGTGAGCGCCATCATCAGAAGGCGCACCGCCTGGCTGGCCTTCTTGGCGACAAAAGTATTCACAAGTTCACTCCCCAAAATGGCAAAAGCTCTGGCGGCACGCAGTGTGCTGAAATTCACGTGAGGCCAACTCTACCAGATGATTTTTCTAGGACGGGGATTAAAGAATCATCGACACGATAGCTATTTGAGAAGTTGGGCCATGGCGTTGACGAATTTTTGGACTTGGAGGGTGGGCTCGAGCGGGTAGTGCAAATAGACTGGCACCTCACGACCGCACAAGAACGGCACGCCCACAAAGGCCGGGTGCACGCCCGACCATGCGCCGCAGGTGAGCACCGCATCGCCCTTTTCCTCCGCATCGTTAAAGAGCGCAAAGTCAAAGCCGTCCACGTCAATCACGTCCACGCCGCCGTCGGCCAGAAGATCGATGCGCAGGCTGTCCATGGCATCGTTACCGTGACGGAGCACGCGCAGGCGCATGCCCTCTAGGTCGGCGACCGTAATGCGCGTCTTGCGCGCGAGCCGGCTTGTGCGGGGCACATCGATATAAAACGGCACGTTGACGATGAGGAGCTTTTGGCAGGCGTCGCCCCAGCGCGGGGTCGAAAAACCCGACTGCACCACATCCACCTCGCGCCCCAGGCTGCGCATGACGGATTCGCGCTCGTCATAGAGATCGCTCACCGGCACAATCTCAAAGCGCAACGACGGCTCCAGCTCGTGCACGTCCGTCCACATCGACAGCGTCTGGCGCCCCGGGCACATCATCGACACGCCCAAGCGCACGGCGCCGCCATCGCCCGCCGCGCGCCGGGCACGACGCAGTGCGTCCTCGGACTGGCGCATGATCGAGCGCGCGTCGTCCACCAGTAGCGCACCAGCCGGCGTCACCTTAACGCCCGAGTGCGACCGCTCGAACAGTGTGATGCCGAACTCGGCCTCGAAGCCCGAAACCTGCTTGACGAGTGCCGGCGTCGACACGCGCAGCTTTGCCGCGGCACGCGAGAAGCTTCCCAGCTCCGCGGCGGCCGATATGGCCTCAAGTCGTCGATCGTACACGTCAATCTCCCGTTTCCAGACGTATGCCCATGCGCGGCCGCAGGGGGTCGTTTTGGCAGGTCACGCGCTCAATTGAGAACAAACCTCAATGCACAGTGTAAACCTACGGTTAACGCCATTCTAACAAATATGCAATTCACCTGCGCAAATCCAAAGCATACGATAACCAGCGAAAACCACGTGGGTCAATTAATGGGAGCGGCCCACAGGAGGCACAAGAAGGGAAGTTCCTATGAGCAATTGGCTTAAGCTCGAGGGCGATGTCTGCGCCGTGACCGGCGCACTCGGCGGTATGGGCGTCGAGATCTGCCGCGAGTTCGCCCGCAACGGGGCCAACGTCGTCCTGCTCGACCTGGACGAGGAGAAGGTCAAGGCTGCGGCCGCCGACCTCGCCGCCGAGTTTGGCATCCACGCCGAGGGCTACAAGATGAACGCCACCGACGAGGCCGAGGTTCAGGCCGCCGTCGATGCCACCATCGCCGACTTCGGCCGCGTCGACGTCCTCGTCAACACTGCCGGCATCTTGCGCTTCGCAGCCATGGAAGACCTGCCGCTGAGTGACTGGAACGAGGTCCTCAACGTCAACCTCACCGGCTACTTCATCACCTCGCAGCGCTTTGGTCGCGAGATGATCAAGGCCGGCCAGGGTCGCCTGGTGCACATCTCGACTGTTGCCAGCCACTCCCCCGAGACGTTCTCGGGCGTGTACAGCTCCACCAAGGCGGGCGTCAACATGATGTCCAAGATGCTGGCTGCCGAGTGGGGCCCCTACGGCGTGCGCTCCAACTGTGTCGAGCCCTGCTTTGTCAAGACCCCCATGTCGGCGAGCTTTTACGCCGACCCCGAGGTCGAGAAGAGCCGCAGCCGCCTGATCGCCACGCGCCGCATCGGCGAGGTCAGCGATATCGCCAACGCCGTCATGTTCCTGGCGTCCAAGCGCTCGGACTTTACCACCGGCGACGCCATCAAGGTCGATGGCGGTTTCTCCAATATGATGGGCGACCTCACCGCCAAGCCCGGCGGCCGTCGCGCATACGCCGACAACTACCTCAAGAACAAGGGTGTCGAGCTTTGGTCCGACGAGTCCGGCGTCGCAAAGCCGACTGACCAGTAGACCAGCCCGACAGGGAGGCTCGCGGTGACGTCCGCCCCTCCCCCGCATCGATTAGAAAGAGTCCAATGGCTTCTAACAACTCCAACAAGGGTCGCGCCGTCGTGCTTTCCGCCGCGTGCGTCACCATGTTCTTCATTAGCTCCATCGCACTGTATTCCGTCGTGAGCAAGAACCTGCTCGCCGTCTACCCCGAGTGGTCCAGCGCCCTTACCTGGGCTTTCCCGGTCTTTCAGACCATCATGGCCGTGACGGGCATCTTCGCCGGCCGCATCTCCGATAAGATCGGCCCGCGCAACGTCGTGATCGCCGCCGCCGTGTGCTACGGCCTGGGCTGGTTCATGTCCGGCACCGTCACCGAGCCGTGGCAGTTCTACCTGTGGTTCTCGCTCGTCGCCGCCATCGGCAACGGCCTGGGCTACAACCCGGCACTCACCACGGGTCAGAAGTGGTTTATCGACAAGAAGGGCCTCGCCTCCGGCATTACGCTCGCCGCTTCGACCGCCGGCCCCGCCGTGCTGTCCCCGGTGCTCGCCTCACTGCTCATCCCGAGCCTGGGCATCTTTGGCGCCCTCAAGGCACTCGGCGTCATCTTCTTTGTGACGATCGCCGCCTCCGCCCTGTTCCTGAAGGCCCCCGAGGGCGGCTGGCTGCCCGAGGGCTTCGAGGCCCCCAAGGGCGGCGCGCACGCCGGCACCTTCGGTGACCTCACCCCGGGCGAGATGGTCAAGACCCCGCGCTTCTGGGTCCTCATCGTCACCTTCGCCTTTGCCGCCACCGCGGGCACCCTGCTCGTGGGCAAGGTTGCCTCCATCGCCGCCGTCCAGCTCTTCGCCGACCCCACGAGCGCCGCGGCTGTCGCCCTCGGCGGCGTGGTGGTCTCCGTCAACACCTGCGCCAACCTGGTCGGCCGTCTGTCCTTTGGCCAGATCATCGACAAGCTCGGCGCCTACAAGTCGCTGCTCATCAGCCTTGTCGTCACCATCGTCGCGCTCGTCATCATGTCGATGAGCTTTACACAGAGCATGTTCTTTGTGGCGCTCGCCCTGCTCGGCTTTAGCTTTGGCGCCCTGCTCGTCATCTACCCGCCGCTCACCGGTGGCGCCTTTGGCACCAGCAACATCGGCGTCAACTACGGCATCATGTTCCTGGGCTACGCCGCTTCTACCTGGATCAGCCAGCCCATCACCGCCGTGCTGTATCACGCCGAGGCCGGCAGCGCCGCCTACCAGCAGTCCTTCTACGGCGCCATCGTGATCGCCGCCATTGCCGTCGTGCTCACCGTCTACATGATGGTCTCCGACAGCAAGAAGAAGTCCGCCTAGTTTTACCGATGCGACAAAGGGACCGTCCCTTTGTCGCATTCCACCAGCCACCAGTATTAAGGAGTCGAAATGTCTGAGCTCAACCCCGTCCGCATTGCCGTCATCGGCGCCGGCGCCATGGGCCGCAACCACATCCGCTTTGTCACCGAGGAGCCCGAGGCCGAGCTCGTCGCCATCGCCGACGCCTTTGAGGGCGCCCGCGCCACGGCCGAGGCCGCCGGCGTGCCGTTTTACACCGATCCCGCCCAGATGATGGACGAGGTCAAGCCCGAGGCCGTCATTATCGCCACGCCCAACGACCTGCATCTGGGCGTTGCCCGCGAGGCCGTGAAGCGCAACATCGTGCCGCTGGTCGAAAAGCCGATCTCCAACGACCTCGAGGATGCCCAGGCCTTCGCCGCCGAGGCCGAGACCGCCGGCGTGCCCGTGCTCGTGGGTCAGCACCGTCGCCACAACCCCTTCGTCAACAAGGCCAAGGAGATCATCGAGTCCGGCGAGCTGGGCAAGCTCACCGTGTCGAGCTTCCACTATATGATCTATAAGAATGACGAGTACTTCGATGTCGAGTGGCGCCGCAAGAAGGGTGCCGGCCCGATCCTGGTCAACCTGGTGCACGACGTCGACCTGCTCCGCTACCTGCTGGGCGAGCCCGTTGCCGTCCAGGGCATGCAGTCCAGCGCCGCCCGCGGTTTTGAGACCGAGGACTCCGCCGTGGTCAACGTCCGTTTTGCCGATGGCGCGCTCGCAAGCATGACCATCTCCGACGCCACCGCCAGCCCCTGGAACTGGGAGGCAACCGCTCGCGAGGATCCGCAGTATCGCCCCTTCGACGCTGACGCCTACTTTATCGGCGGAACCTTGGGCGCCCTTTCGCTGCCCCGCCTGCACCAGTTCTCCTACGACGGCGCCTCCAACTGGCACAAGCCGCTGCAGATGGAGATTCCGGCCGTCGACCCGGCGCTGCCGCACAAGATGCAGCTCAAGCACTTTGTGAAGGTCGTCCGCCGCGAGGTCAAGCCCGTCGTGACCCCCGCCGACAACGTCAAGACGCTCACGCTTCTCAACGCCATCAAGGAGGCCGCCGAGACCGGCCAGCTCGTCGAGCTGTAATGCCTTGAGAGCGGCCGCGGCAGAAACCCCATGCCGAGTCCCTCGGTCCGCCACAAATAAGCCCCTCTTCTTTGCCCCGCGAGCAGCCTCCTGCCCGCAGGGCTTTTCTTTGCAGCCGCGGCGCGCGGGCGGGTGGTAGACTGGGTGGCTCATGCACCTGTAACGTACTCACAGACAGGAAGTCCCATGGACCTGATCGCCCAGCTCGCCCGCGAGCTCAACCTTAAGGCCGCCAACATCGAAGCGGCCGTCAAGCTCATCGACGAGGGCAACACCATCCCCTTTATCTCGCGCTACCGCAAGGAGGCCACGGGCGGCATGGACGACGTCGCCCTGCGCGCCCTCGACGAGCGCCTGTCATACCTGCGCAATCTTGAGCAGCGCAAAGAGGACGTTATCCTGCTCATCGACGCCCAGGGTAAGCTCACGCCCGAGCTCGAGCAGCAGATCCGCGAGGCCACGCAGCTCCAGCGTGTCGAGGACCTCTACAAGCCCTACCGCAAAAAGCGCATGACCCGCGCACAGAAGGCCCGCGAAGCCGGCCTGGAGCCGCTCGCCAACATGATCATCATGCAGGCCTCGGCCAAGGGCAGCGCGCTCGACGCCGCCGCAACATACGTCAACGAGGAGGCCGGCTTCGACACGCCCGAGAAGGCGCTTGCCGGCGCCGCCGACATCGTGGCCGAGACGGTGGCCGAGGATCCCGAGAACGTCGCCGACCTGCGCGCCTTTACGCAAAACACCGCCGATATCGTCGTCGAGGCCACCGACCCCACGGAGAAGAC
The DNA here is from genome assembly GCF_001404695.1 of Collinsella aerofaciens. Taxonomy (GTDB): domain Bacteria; phylum Actinomycetota; class Coriobacteriia; order Coriobacteriales; family Coriobacteriaceae; genus Collinsella; species Collinsella aerofaciens_E. The sequence continues at coordinate 11,111 of NZ_CZAQ01000044.1, forward strand.
TCCCTACGAGCCCTACTACAACTTTGACGAGCCGCTGCGCCGTATTCCCAACCACCGCGTGCTGGCTATCGACCGCGGTGAGCGCGAGGGCAAGCTCCGCGTGCGCGTGAACGTCGACGGCGCTGCCGCCACGGCACGCCTCGGCGGCCGTTGGCCCCGTCGCCAGGGCGTGTTTGCTCCCATCTTCGATGCTGCCATCGCCGACGGCTACAAGCGCCTGATGGCCCCCTCGCTGGAGCGCGAGGCCCGCGCCAAACTCACCGTTCGCGCCCAGACCGAGGCCATCAACGTCTTTGCCAAGAATCTCGAAGGCCTGCTCTCGGCACGCCCCGTCCGTGGCGCCCGCGTACTCGCGCTCGATCCGGGCTACCGCACCGGCTGCAAGGTCGCCGTCATGGACGAGACCGGCAAGCTACTTGACCACGGCGTGGTCTACCCCACCAAGCCGCGCCACGACGTCGCCGGCACCAAACGCGAGCTCGCCCGCCTCGTCAAAAAGGATGGCGTCAACACCATCGTCATCGGCAACGGCACCGCCAGCCGCGAGACCGAGGAAGTCGTCTCGGAGTTCATTGCCGAGCAGGCGCCTGGGCTGCGATACACCATTGTTAACGAGGCCGGCGCGTCGGTGTACTCCGCTTCCGAGCTCGCCAGCCAGGAATATCCCGATCTGGACGTCACCGTGCGCGGCGCCATGAGCCTGGGCCGCCGCCTGCAGGACCCGTTGGCAGAGCTCGTCAAGATTCCGCCCCAGTCCATCGGCGTGGGCCAGTACCAGCACGACCTTGACCAGGCCGAGCTTTCGCGCACCCTGGGCCACGTGGTGGAGGACGTCGTCAACCGCGTGGGCGTCGACGTAAACACTGCGAGTGCGAGCCTGCTGGGATATGTATCGGGCATCACGCCGAGCGTGGCCAAGAATATCGTGGCTTTCCGCGAGGAAAACGGCGCCTTCACCGATCGCCGCCAGCTTAAGAAGGTCCCCAAGCTGGGACCCAAGGCATACCTCAACGCCGCGGGCTTTTTGCGCATCAGCGGTGGCAAGAACCCGCTCGATGCGACAAGCGTCCACCCCGAAAGCTACGAGGTGGCCACATCCGTCTTGGAGCGCGCGGGCGTTAAAGCCAGCGAACTCAGCCGCGGCGGCGTGCCCGACATTGAGCGCCGCCTGGGCAGCATCTCGGCGCTGGCAAGCGACCTGGACTGCGGCACCCTAACGCTCATCGACATTGTCAACGAGCTCAAGAAGCCCGGTCGCGACCCGCGCGACGATGCGCCCGAGGTGGTCTTTAGCCGCTCGGCGCTTTCCATCGACGACCTGGAGCCCGGCATGGAGCTCAAGGGCACGGTGCGCAACGTCGTCGACTTTGGCGCCTTCGTCGACGTGGGCGTGCACCAGGACGGCCTCGTACACATCTCCAAGCTGGCCAACCGCTTCGTCAAGCACCCCAGCGACGTGGTGCGCGTCGGTGACACGGTCAAGGTGTGGGTCGAAAAGGTCGACCGCGACCGCAAGAAAATCTCACTCACCATGGTGCAGGGGAAGTAGCGCGCACAAGACATGCCATGAGCAGAGGGCCCGAACGTCTCAACGGACGTCCGGGCCCTCTTTTTTGGAAGATTAAATTAGAGGATTATTAGATTACAGATTAACCCATAAAGCGGGGCGAACGGCGAGGTCGAGGAAGGACAGGTGGTAGCCGCTGGAGACCACGTGGCCGTCCGCATTGACGCCGGCCGCGAGGTACGAGCCGTCACCCGGCGAGCGAAGCCACCAGATACACGGGCCGTTATCATCCAATGTCCAAGCACCGTTGCTCACGGCCTGCTGGGTCGGCATGCAGATGCGATCGTTGTCGGACTTGAAATATTTATTTGCCTCGTCGACAGAAAGCAGCGTAGGAGCGCCGTTAATCTCTTTCATCTCATCGCCCGTAAAGGCCTGGGAAGCGAAAACGTTCTCGAGCCATTTCTTGAGGTCTGAGGAGTTCCAGTCGTTGACGTCATCCTCATCCGCATTGAACGCATGGACATCAAGGGCCTTCTGGCTTACGACAAAGGCACGGTTGCCCTCGACCGCCAGGACGCGCCACTCAATGGGTTCCTTGCCGTTCGAGGTGTTGCCGTCTTGCTCGTAGGAGCCGAACTCAACCACGTCGCCCACCTGGCAGCCCTTGAAGGGGTTCTTGTTGAACGCGGGGACGACGACGAAGACGGCGATCAGCACAACGACGATGAAGGTGGCGGCGGCGCCGGCAATGAGGAGGGGCAGGGCATTCTTGCCGCCGGTCGCGGCAGGTTGCTGTACCCGGGCGACCCGTGGCGCGGGCGTATAGGCGTTCGCCGCCCGCGGCGCGGGCATGCCGGCGTTCGCGGCGAGCGGCGTGCCGCATGCGCCGCAGAACCTGGCCTCGTCAATGTTCTTGGTACCGCACTTGGGGCAGAACATGGAATCTCCTTCCTTTCGCTTTTCACACGTTAAGGCTAGGCCCAAGGCAACCAAACTTGTTGCGCAACATGTCCCGAAGGCGAAAAGTCCTGCGCGAGCGGAGGCACGGCCCCGCTGTCGTCGTCCACTCGCCCACGTCGGCAGCAAAAAGGCACCGCCCCATCAAAGAGACAGCACCGATCTGGGCTCGTGCGGTGCGAGTAAACCGCCCAAAGCAAGGGTCCCCCCTCTCGCGACGTGCAAAATCGCGAGTATTCTGCAATTTCCGCCGCTCTGAACGCCCCACAGAGACAATAACGTCAAAAACAGCCCCCGTTTTAGCGTCGTCTGAACTGCCTCCCATTTCTTGGACACAAGAAATGGGAGGCCTTTTTATGGCTGGAAACGCTTTGTACGACGTCGGG
>NZ_CZAQ01000045.1 GCF_001404695.1 Collinsella aerofaciens
CTGTTGTTGTGGTGATTTCAGATTCTAGGACGAAGGCCGTTCTTCGTTAAATGGACGCTAGGGCGTCACCCTTACACCAACATTTTCGACGCGATCTGGATTAGAACCTACTTGGCGAACCTGGACTACAGAATAGTTAAAGATTGCCGCCATAGCCGTTGTTATGATGTAGAACTACTGGTCTAGAAAGAGGTTTCTCGCCGCAAGTTAAACCCCGCGGAGTCTTTCTCGGCCAGACAGTCTGTTTTCCGAGAATCGCTTCGCAAACACATCAATCAGGTTTCTCCATCCAAGCACCGCGAGCGCAATAAAAAATGGAGAATAGAGAAACATATACCTGGCCCTGCACTCAAACAGCATCAAAAACACGCTGAGCAAGAACACCGAACATAAAACCACATACTCCGTCTTTGATCTAGGGAACTTCAGCCAGTTCAGACACATACCGACCAGGACAAACATCCAGCAAAGCTGGGCAAAAACCTGGAACAGCGTGAAAGAGCCGTCTTCTCCAAAGAACTTTGACAGCGTGTTGTCAGAATGAGGAGTACTCAAAAAAAAGTTTCCTTCAGCAGCCCACGCAAAAGTACCGTCCGAATAGTTCGAAATAGTCTTCTGGACCATCAACTTCAAAACACCCTGGGGACCCAGAGACTCTAACCTCTCAGCCCACTTTTCGAAATTTGCATGTGATCTATCCTGTTGGCTACCAAATGAGGCGGAATAGATAACGTCGTCTTCATAGTAGCACCCATAAGTCTCGTCATTAAATCCCATCATCAAGAAATGAGCCATCGAAAAGGATTTATCGGCGTCAATCACCGGACCCGCCTCCCTTGCGAGTGAGTTGGCGCCAAACGAGAGAACAAGAGCACATGTGATCGCAGCGAATTGGAAAAAGAGCGATTTGATTTGAGAGCAATCCAACTGCCCGTCAACGACAAACCTTCGACGACTTATCGCGCATGCAGCCTCTATAAGCACAATTGAGACAACAACGAAGATGGCCGTAGGCTTAATAAAGTATCCGACCACGCCGAAAAAGAGCATGCCGAATGTGCGTAACGGGCTTCGGCCAGTATTGTTGTACAGAAACAAGACCAGCGCGGGGCAGATAGTTCCATACGTATCTGAATAAGGAACCGCAATCCAAGGAGAGAAGCTCAAGTACAAACAGCCGAACGCAAGCGTATAGTACCCAGGACCAAAACCCGCCAGCCTCGCCACAACAAAGGAGGTCAGAACAACAGCCAAAGTAACACACGCTGCTCCCACCACGTCAAGCATGAGGTATACGTTTTGGAATCCAATAAGTTGGCAAAAGTGGCCCACAGTCTTGAAGATAAAAAGCAAAAACAGCTGGTTGGGATAGCGCGAGAAATAATCCAGCGTGGCTCCCTCATCGGACAACCCCGACATCAGCACACCGACATCCCAGCCTGTCTCAAAATATATGCTATTGATTAGGCAGATTTGAAGCACGAAAACTACCACGGCCAATGAAATGCTAACGCGTCTAAACATTTGAAGACCAAGGAAGTCCACGTTCGCCTTTGGCCGTCTCTTAGCCAATGCCACAGAGACAACGAGCCCCACTATCACAACCACAGCCAGACTAGGTAAAGAAAGGGATGCCTCCTCCCCTTTGCAGGCATAAGGCAGGCGCGGGGCAAGGAAAGCAACGGCAAGCAGGGCAAGCGAGAAATACGCCAAAGCGACACATCTGCCAAAACGCAAAAACCACGGAATCTTAACGACTCCACGTGTCTCAGGACAAGATTCGACCACGTTAGCCCCTTAGGTTTCGTCGGTTGCTTTCATACGTTCTCTTTTCGATTAGATAGCGCGGGCGACTCTTTGTCTCAAGATACGCCTTGCCCACATACTCGCCGATAACACCGAGGCTCAGGAGTTGCGTGCCACCCAAAAACAAGATGACACAGATGGTACTCGTCCAGCCCGAAACCGTCGCCCCAGAGAAATAAGAGAGGATCGCCCAAAAGGTCCCCAATAGGCCAACGAGGCCAATTACAGCGCCCGCCGCGCTAATTAGGTGGATAGGCTTAATCGAAAGGCTCGTTATCCCGTCAACAGCGAGAGCGATCATCTTTCGTAGGGGATAGTGACTGTCACCCGCAACGCGAGCTGCGCGCGAGTACTCAACGGTTGAACTGGGAAGCCCAATCAACGGAACCATTCCGCGCAAGAACAGATTTGATTCTCCATATTCCGACAACCCATCCAGAGCGGCAAGGCTCAAGAGCCTATAATCTGCATGATTGAAGACGGTATCTACCCCCATCTCTTTCATCATGCCGTAGAAAGCCTCCGCAGTCATCCTTTTAAAGAACGTATCGGTAGACCTGTCGTTTCTAACGCCATATACGACGTCACTACCGTCCAGGTACTTTTCAATCATTTTAGATACGGCCGAGATATCGTCTTGCCCGTCGCAATCCAAAGAAATGGAGACGTCACAGTACTTACGCGCTTCCATAAGCCCCGCAAGAAGGGCATTCTGATGACCTCGATTTCTTGACAGTGATATTCCCCTGAAATGAGCATCGTCGTTTGAGAGTCTTTCAATGATGGTCCATGTGCTATCACTCGACCCATCGTCTACAAACAGAATGCTACTTTTATCACTTACGATTTCGGCCGAAATCAATCCGCTGAGCTCAGACAAAAACGTCCCAGATGTTTCCGGCAAGACAGCTTCCTCATTGTAACAAGGAATGACCATCCACAGAATCGGCTTCGGGGACGGAGTCTGAGTATCATCGCTTTGCATGCACTTGCCTTTCACGGACAAAACGTTCAACGAAAAGTGATTATACTCCACCTCGCGGCGCAGCCCCGGTGCTAGACTCGTCATCTCCTGACGAATCAACCATGGTAAAAATCCCCAAACTGAAACGCCGCGAGAATTCTCGCGTTGAATAGCTTGCGCTTATGAAGTGATTGGACGATCAAGAAGATACGTAGCGCTGCAGGCGAGTTGGGGAGTGTGTTAGGGATATTAAATATAAAAATCCCGGATATGCTTTCGCATAAACGATGTCACGGCGATTCTGGGATTTTGGGCTGTGCGGAGTATGAGCTCAAAATGAGTAACAACGATAAGAAAGTTTCCGGGAGGCGTTTGGTTAGAATTTCTTTTTGTTCAAGCTGCACATCCGAGGCTCCTCAAAAGATGGAGCTTGGTTTGGCGCAGTAAGTAAGAATCCTGCTTGCACTGCTTGATGCCGCAAATGGGGACGGCGAGATCGTTTCGCTTATGTCAGTGGCATGGGTTTTCCGGGAGCTACTATCGGCTGGGCCTTCTCAGAATGGTACAAGGGAGGCAATGGTGAGATTTCTGCGGATAGCACCATTGCCTCTCTGATTATTTGGTTTTCCGCTTCATGTGTAATTCTCATCTTATTTATTGCGTCTAGGGCATGCCTTGCAAGGCGCCGTTCAAAATTGCGCGGGATGTTGCTAATCTTGGAACAAGAACTTGAGAATGAGCAAATAGCCAAGAGGGCTCACTGTATCATCAGATGATGAGAAATCGATTGAGCCCAGGCATGCTGTATCGATACTAACCAGTGCAGAATAGCAAGTGAGGGGAAAACTCTGAAACTGCCCTTAGCCCCGCTTGAGGTTTGGAGGATAAAGAAAGATGACTATTGGGAAGGCCGATCTGAGTAAGGCGGATATTGGGGTAATTGCCGCGTTGCTCGTCGGCGTTTTATCTGCTGCGTCGCTGGCCTTTATCAAGCTACGTCCTTCCGCGGCTTTTGTCTATGCCCTGGCTGCGTTTGTCGGAGCTGTACTCATTGCTTATTCGTATCATTTCTTTCTTAGGACTCCGAAACAGACCAAATATGGCGTTTCTTCTCCCAAGATGCTCGCTTGTATCATTGGGTTAAGCGCTATAGGTGCCATTCTTCTTGAGGTGTTTACGCTTTGGGGAGCGCCGTTGTCTACCCCGTTAGAGTTATCAGATTGGAGCAAGCGACGTATTCTAATCTTTTTCGTCGCTATTTCGGGCTGCATAATCGTACATGTCTCCAATTCGTACGCCGCGGTTCCCAAGATCGGGCCTTCAGGGCATTCGTATCAAAGGTCTATTGGCAAACTGTTTGTCTACTCTATTCCGGGTGTCACGCTGATGACCCTCTTTGTCGCAATAATTTGCTTGGTGCCTAGTTACTTTGTCTCTAAGATAATCGGTGTAGTTGCGGGTCGTTTAACTTATCTGTTGATTTGCTTGTTCCTTGTCGGCGTTGGTGCGTTCTTTTATTTCTGGAAGAAGGGAAGGGTCGAGCTTTTTTTTCTCAGCTCTTGCCTACTATTGGGATCTTTCTTAGTTTTCATCGCACCTCCGGTAACCGCGATTTCTTGGGATGACGAGATTCATTACGACAGGGCTCTCGGTTTGTCATACCTAGGACATTCGGAGTATTCATACGCGGATCAACTGCTCGTCACCAAGCCCTGGGCTGCGGTGAATTTAGACCATGAATTGCTCCGCGAGTCGGTGGATGAGGTCGCTGAAGCGGGTGCTTCTGCTGAACAGTCGGGCGAATATATGGAGCAGGCAAGTTTTGCATCGCCCATATCGAAAAGCAGCCTCACTACGGTCTCCACATTCGGGTATGTTCCATCGGCAATCGGTCTGTGGGTAGCTCGCGTATTCCATGTTCCAATTTTGGTGAGCTTCATGTTTGGTAAGATGGGCAACCTTATTTCATATGCAGTAGTTGTTGCTTTCGCCATCCGTATTATCCCTACTAAAAAGTTGTCCATGATGCTCATTGGTCTTCTTCCGACGAGTATTTTTCTCGCTTCAAATTATTCGTATGATCCTGTTGTGACGTCATTTCTCATGCTTGCAGCTGCTTTGGTAGTGAGAGAAATTAGCCGTCCGCTCGAGCGACTTACAATCAAAAGCCTGCTAAAAATCGTCACTGCGTTATTCCTAGGGCTTGCTCCAAAGGCAATTTACTTTCCAGTCATTGGTCTGCTACTTCTTATGCCCCGAGCCAAGTTTTCCTCGCGCACCGCTTACAAACGCTATATCGGTTTCGTAGTCGCCTTCGGGCTCGTAATGGTTTTATCATTTGTGTTGCCAATGCTATTTAGCGCTGATGCGCAAGCAGGGGATGCCCGCGGGGGATCTGATGTTAGTGCGTCAGGTCAAATCGCGTATATTCTCTCTCATCCGTTGGATTACGCATACACGCTCATCAACTTCATATTGGGCTATATTTCCCCTGTTAATTCCGATATGTACTCGCTTTCATTCTCTTATATGGGCGTCTCTCTTCCGGTTGTGTTGCAATGGAGCTCAGCCTTGCCCTTTACGGTTCTCGTCGTTGGATCTTTAATTGATAGTCCAAAAACGAAGACTTTTGGATTGAGCCTGTGTGGTAGGTTGTGGGTTCTTACTATAGTCGCATCATCGATTGCTCTTGTTTGCACGGCTTTATATGTGAGCTTTACATCAGTTGGATCGGATACCATTGCAGGTTGTCAAGCACGATACCTTACTCCGCTGTTGCTATACGCTGCCTTGCTTGCCCCTTCTTTTTCTACAGGGGGCATACAGATCAGTAATTCAGGCAAATTGATAAAGGAAGAAAGCACGACAAGAATAACTATGCTGCTTCTTACGTCAATTATGGTTTTTTTCTCCGCAGCATGTTCGTATTATTTCATAGTAATCTGGTAGTTTGGTGGCCAGCCACGCGGCGAGCTGCTGGTTATAGACTAGTGGCTGACCGAGGAGGTCGACGACGCCGGGTCGCCTTGTCGCGGGGCCTGCGGACCCTCGCCGGCATGACCGCCGACCCGTAGTGGGCGGCGAGGTCCTCGTACGCGGCGTTGAGCACGACCTCGCCCTCCCTCGGGTGGGCGGTGACGCCGGTCTTGAGGTTGTCGGGCGCGATGCACGGGGTGGCGCCTCCGAGGAACTCGAACGCGTGGACGTGGCAGCGCAGCCAGGTGTCCTGCTTCATGTCGAGGGCCGGCTCGACGTAGCTGTACCTGCTGAAGGGCAGGCGGGCGACGAACAGGTAGACCTTCGAGACGACGCCGGTCGCCGGGTCGACGAGGGACATGGTCGGACCGGACCAGTCGACCTCCATGTTCCTGCCCGCCTTGCGGCCGACCCAGCTCACGACGTTCCTGCTGACCGTGAACTGCCTGTACCGCTTGCAGAAGCGGTCGTAGGACGTGGCCGCCTCGCCCCGCGCGGCGCACTCCTCGCGGTACTCGCCGTGCAGGAGCCTGAGCGTGACGCCGACCTTCGCGAGCTCGGCGTGGACCGCGTCCCAATCCGGGTCCGGGTACACCGGCCCCGGCTGCTCGCGCTCCGGGAACAGGCGGGCGTACACTTCCCCGGCGCTCATCCGTTCCGCTTCCTCCCAGGCGACGTCGTGCTCGGCCGCGGCCCTGAGCACGACGGAGACGCTGGCTTTCGACGCGTGCAGCGCGGCGGCGATCGCGTTGAGCGATAGGTTCGACGACCTCAGCCTGGGCACCTCCCTCGCCGGTATCCTTCTCGCCATGATCCATTCCTTTCTCTCGACTACCGGTATGGCGTCTCGATCGTATAGGCGGCGGACCGGTGGGGCGCGGGCGCGTATGCGAGCGGTACTGAAGCGCGCCGCGGGCGGTGAGTATTGCGCGCTCTGAGTAGCACCTGTTTCGCGCTTTCCGTATCGCTTCCCATCCAGACGTTTCGCTCCTTCCGTATCGCCCGTTCCGCCATTTCCGTATCGCCCCTCCTCCGCCCGTAGAATCGGCTTGCCATGCAACCGATCCACGGAAGGAGAAACCACATGGCAAGGAAGATAAGGGCGAAGCTCATAATGGAGCTCCGCGACCAGGGCATGTCGAGGAGGTCGATCGCCAAGACCAGGCACATGTCCATGGGCAGCGTCTGCGAGGTGTTCGACATTGCGGACGATCGCGGCATCACCTGGGACCAGGTGAAGGGTATGGGGGACGAGCGGGTCTACGAGCTGTTCTACCCCGACCGCAACGCGCGCGAGAGCGTCTTCGAGGAGCCCGACTGGTCCTACGTGCACGCCGAGATGGCGAAGGTCGGCGTCAACCTGCGCCTGCTGCACGACGAGTACAAGTCGAAGTGCTCGCGCGAGCACATGGTCGCCATGGGCTACACCAGGTTCTGCGAGCGCTACGGGGACTACACCGTGGCGAACAACCTGACCAAGCGCATCGAGCACAAGGCCGGCGTGTCCTGCGAGGTCGACTGGTCCGGCCCGACGGTCGGCAGGGGGCTGGTGAACCCGGTCACCGGGGAGGTCTCGAAGATCTACCTGTTCGTCGGCGTGCTCCCGTTCAGCCAGAAGGCCTACTTCGAGCCGACGCTGGACATGAGGGAGCGCACCTGGCTGCGCTGCCACGTGCACATGTACGAGTTCTGGGGCGGCGTGCCACAGTGTTCAGTTGACCGTTGACACAAACACGCGTGCGCGGATGCGAGCGGTACTCAAGCGTGCCGCGGGCGGTACCGAAGGGCAATATTCACATTTTTGGATGATACTACCGAAGCGCGTTGCAGGTGGAACGGAGAAAGTCTATTACTCAAGAATAAACGACGCGCAACCGATCGGATGAATCGAGATATTGCACACCTCTCGTTACGTCTCAACATTTCCATAGAGAACAGCAGAAATCTCAAAACTCGACAAGGCGCTCAGATCCGGCATCTCTATTGCCATGAGCAACAAATGATTATTTACCTTTGCATTATCAAGTAACGGTTAGGCCATATCCAACTTTCTCCCTTTACGGTAAAGGTGAACAAATTCATCAGAGAATTTCTTTACGTAATCTCTATCGATGGCGGTCGCTAGCGTTTCATCATTATGTTCTGCTGTCTTTGTCCAGTTGTATGAGCCATGCATTACGTACTCAAAATCAATGATACAAAACTTATCGTGCATACGGTTCCATTCACGCCAACCAGAACGCGAGATGAGAACGGTATCAAAACCACTAAGCTGGCCATAGTAAGGACGATTGGCATCCTCGTCTGAGACAATCAATCTCACGGAAACGCCTTGCTGCCTTTTTGCTCTGAGCTCATTTATAAAGGCCCGATTGGTCAGCCATGCCACTGCAGCCCAGATGGAATACCGCGCATCCCGGATACCTTGGATAATTTCTTCTTGAATATTGGTAAACACGACATCATGTTCCGTGTATTCAACATCTTCGGATTGAATAATCTTTGGGCGAAGGGTCAATTCTCCTAAAGCATACTCATCGCTTTCTTCGTACACGTAATTGATTATGTCGTACAAATCGTCATATTGATTATTGGCTTCATTCAGAAGGGGTACGGGTATGCGCAGCTCAATATCTTCGTATCGCTGATTAGGGCGCCCATGCCGCACAAACCCCCATTGGGGTTTTCTATTCAGCGTGACTCTTCTGAGTATGGGCAATAAGTCGTCTTTTTTCCCTGAATACTTTTTATCGAATTTCAAGACCTCAATCATAGTCCTTACGAATAATTCGTCATCCATTACATCCTCCAACATAAGAAACTAGGCATTTAGCTGCATGGAGCAAGGATGTTTTTGAGTGCCTCAACCATCCAGCTTTCGAGCGCACCACTCAATAAGCCTCCGATAATTCCGAATGCAGCAATTTTGTAATCATGAAGCTTCTGCTACCTTTTCTCCTCTTTGTTCAGGGCAACAACGGTGGCGTAATCATCTACGAAATTAAATCCTCTTTGAGTGACTCCCCCAAAGAGGAATCCACCATCGCTACCATGGCCTTTTATCAAGCCCGCTTCGTGTAGGCCGTTGTAGAGCTCAATATACTTTTCGATGAAACAGTACTTCTCGCCCGTGAGATGAAGGTGATTCTCGGCAACAAAACCGCTACCCTCACTTCCCCCTCAGCCGCAACTAGCAGATTCAACCCCTCAAGCTCACTGCTCTGCAAGTCGACACCATTTACTGAGTACATCGGCACCGCCTGAAATTATCCTTAAAGCTCAACACTAGAGACATCGAATTCACCTGACATAAGTTTAGACAGCAGAGTGTCACGAAGCTCGATGAGAGCGACAATTTCTTTTCTGTTTGAGAGAAGCATATCGTATAGAGGGGCAACTTTTCCAGAGAAAGCTTGCAGGTCATCAACGTCGGAAATCACCTTCTTGCCATAATCTGTTCCTTTCTCTCGACTAATGGTATGGCGTTTCGAGTGTATAGGCGGCGGACCGCTGGGGCGCGGTACTCAAGCGCGCCGCTGGCGGTACTGAAGGGCAATTTTCACGTTTTTGAATGGCGGTACTGAAGCGCGTTATAAGTGGTACGGAGAAAGACGATTACTCAGTCAATGAGATTCCTTTCTCTAAATACAGAAAAAGGAATCAGTAACTCACAATTATGTCGCCGCAATAAGGGGGGCGGGGGAATGGAGGCCCCGTCCCCCTTATCTATATGCAATGATATTGCTTGCACCTATTGTGAGGCTGCATTTAGATCTCACAAGTGGTAATAGCGATTTCCAGGTTCTCCCACGGTGAAATTCGGGTTCATGTATGGATCGCCTTCGACATAGTAGTTTGCCCAGCGATAATTCATGTACGCGACCTCTTTGTGGAAGCGAATCTGCTTGTCCGTGTTGTTTTCAACGCCTCTAGAAATTGACTCGTAATGATACAGCTCGACTTCGGGCGTGTATACAATCAGATCGTTAATCTCGCGAAGCTTTAGGCAAAAGTCAACATCATTAAATGCGACTTGAAGCTCTTCGGTGAAACCTCCGACTTTTTCGTATTCGCTTCGTTTGGTCATGATGCAAGCCGCCGTGACGGCGCTGAAATCTTGCTGCGCATCGTTGAGTGCAAAATAGCCCCAGTTGTCTTTTGGCATGCTTTGGCAGAGATGTCCTGCCACGCCGCCCGTGACGCATAGGCCAGCGTGTTGAATGGTGTTGTCGGGATAGTAGAGTTTTGCACCAACTGCGCCAACATCCTCGCGTGCGCAGATGCCAAGCATAGTTTCAATCCAATTGGGCGTAATCACTTCGGTGTCGTTATTCAGCAGCAAGAGATAATTTCCCTTGGCACGGGCCACTCCAAAGTTCATGAGCCTGGAAAAGTTAAATTCGTGCTCCCAGGTAACAAGACGAACGATATCAGGGTATTTGGCTTGTAACTTATCGTAATACTCGAACGTCGCATTTTCCGTGCTGTTATTTTCGATTATCACAAGCTCGTAATTGTCGTATGTGGATTTCTCGACAATTGACGTAATGCAGTTATCGAGGATATTAGCGTAATCTTTGGTTGGAATGATGATCGAAACGAGCGGATGGGAATCTGGCGCGGCATAGGTTACTTTATATGTAAAGGGACGACGTGCCTGTTCAACCTTTGCATTGAGCCCAAGCCTGTCCAAATGATTCTGAACTGCTTTGATTCCTGCGATAGTGGCATACGGCTTGCTGTCGGCATTAGCCGCGGTTGATGTTTCGCTTAGGCGCCAGTGATATAGAACTTTTGCAACATGGTGGACATTCCTTGCCTTTTCAACGGCCCGGAGAGTCAAATTATGATCCTGGGCTCCATCGAACTCTTTCGTATTCGGTTCTAGAGTGTCAAGAAGGGACTTACGGATGGTAAGCATGTGGCATATATAGTTATTATTTCTGAGTAAATCGATATTGAAATCCGGTTTAAAGAACGGCTGTGCCAGCTTTCCATCGGGCATGAGTTTGTCTTCATCGCAATAAAGAAGATCAACGTTATCATTGTTTTCAATTGCCTCGGCATACGAGAACAACAAATCCGGTTCAAGGATGTCGTCATGGTCAAAGAAGCTGACGAAATCGCCCGAAGCAGCAGCTACTCCGGCATTTGTGTTTTCGGAAATGCCCTTATTCTCGGCAAGGGTAATTGATTTAATTCTGTTGTCGCGGGCTACCTCATGCTCAACGCGAGCCTTTAGTTCCTGATTGTCAGGGCTTGCATTAACTAGGAGGAGCTCCCAGTTTGCATAAGACTGGTTTTTTACGGATTCGACCATATCGTTAAAAAACGAAATGGGCGTGTTGTAAAGAGGGACAATGATGCTGAATTTCGGAGCGCTATTGAAGACGATTTTTCTCTGCTTCTCCAGTGCACCAATGGTTGCCTTATGCTCTGTAAACCATTCGGGGTATTCAGGGTCAAACTGCGCATGGGTAAAGAGGAAGTTGGTCTCCTCAAGAAGCAAGCCTAATTTATCAGGCGTTAAGCAGTCAAATGCACTGAATGATGGGTGATTTTGATCGTCAATAATAAAATAGTAACGATCAAACGCCTTTGGCATGCGGATCGAGAGCTGCGTTTCAAGTTGCTTTTTCTCGGATGTAAATCCAACGCTCGTTACATTTGAACCGAAATTGACTATGCTCAGCCCAACCTCATTGAGGAACCGGTCGAGGCAGCGAAGTTTGATTTGCGAGTCATTGCGGTACGGTGTTCTAACCGTGCACCTCAGGATATACTCGTTTGAATCTTCGATGCACTGCCAAAAATCAATCGTCGCCATCTCAAACTCTGAAACGTCATCGTAATTTCGGAGTTTGCTGCACATGTCAGGTTTAATTTTGTAGTTAAGACGCGACTCCCATTTGATGTTCTTGCAATTGAGCGAAAGGGAGTCGCTGCTCAGGTTGCAACCGTCTTTGCCGATTTCGTTAAACTCAATTTTAATGGCTCGGGTATCGGGGTCGGGGATTACAAGAACGTATGCAAGAACGTATGAGTTCGATTCGCCGTTATTGTCCTTGAATTTTAGAAGAGACAAAGGTAAGCGGCGGTCGTCATCCGTTGCCGCTTGAGCTTTTATGCTGGAGCCTTCATGGATGCCTTCTATTTTAAGTTGCTGGTAGATTTTCCAGTTTCCTCTGCATACTCCGGTTGTTTCGACTCGCATTGTTTGCCTTTCGTTTGTTGGACACTGCTCATTGTACTTATTCACTTCATGTCTCGCTATAAATGCAGAGAGGAGTTCCGTGATTTCTGGCATTCTTAGATGTGTCGCTATGAGTTCGTCAGACGCTCCGTTCCGCTGTGTTAACATCGAAGAGGACATCTACGTACATCACGCTTTCTGTCGCTGTTGAGGTTCAGGTTATTGTCCTCGCGGCGCTCTGCTTCCTAGTCGTTGCTCATTTCGGGTCCATTGACTTCAAGGGGGTTATTATGAAAGTTGTCTTGTTTGTTGGAGGGGCTGCAAGGGTCCTAGGCGGGGGCTGCGCCCAACGAACGGATTGACGTGACGTGCGAGGTGTGTCCTAGGCCCGGGGGTTCGAATCCCCCGGCCCCCTCCGTAAAGAAAGAACCGCCATTGGGGCGACCCTTATCTCCTGGGGTGGCCGATTCGGCCGCCGCCACTCTTTTCCAGGTCTGCGGACCTGTGTTCGTCCTGGAACGGAAACAGGCTCCTCGCTATCACCCAGAGTATTCCGATGATCTCGGCGGTCGTCGCGCCCATCCAGGAAATTATCACCTCGGTAGGGATTTCGCGCTGCAGCCACATGAGACGGGCGGTGTACGCGACGACGAGGGTGTTGCATGCGACCAGCTGCCACTTGACGCACTTGAGCGCGGCCTTTCCGAGTTCGGACCGAAGGTCGTTCTCCGCCTCCATCCTCTTGACCACGCTCTCGGCCTGGGCCGCCTTGGCTCGCCGTTCCCGCTCCTCGCTCGAGCATTCGACCCTGACCTCGTCTAAATGGGCGCTTTCGATGGGGAAGACGTTTGCTCTCCTTTGTGCCGAACCCATGAGGTCGATTGCCTCTTGTGTCCCTTTTGGTGACCTGCTTCCGCGCTGGTCTGCGCTATCGCAGCCCAAGGTTTTCCACCCTATGGCCCACGGCGGTTACGGATACGTCGAGTATGTCCGTCATCTCACCGATGCTACAATTGCCCGCCCAGAGTTTCGCTACGACCTGTGCCGGCATGAGGAGCGCGGCGGCAAACGAGTTCGCCCATATCTCCTCGGGGTCTGTCCCTCGAGACGAGAGGGCGTCCCTTCGCTCAATGACCCCAGCAACCTCCCCGTCTCCTAGGTTTTGGTACGAGTGGATGTAGAGGCGCTCCGTCACCTCGCACGCCGTTATGTGCCCACCGCCTCATCCAGCTCGTCCGCGACCCTGTAGTGCGTGTTTGTGTCAATGGCTAACTGAACAGCGCATTGGACCAAATATGGTCCAATGGTTGGAGTCTTGTGGTCCGTAAGGACGTGAACCAAAGAGGCTGCATGCTTGGCTCTCTCCGTCCTTCTTTTGTGCAGTTCTGCAACCTAGGTTCGGCCTCGCGTATACTTATATCATCTGTGTACACCCAACTCTGGAGGTCCAACCTATGAAAGGCATCATCCTCGCGGGTGGCTCGGGCACGCGTCTGTACCCGCTCACGCTCGTCACCAGCAAGCAGCTGCTGCCGGTCTACGACAAGCCCATGATCTACTACCCGCTTAGCACCCTCATGCTGGCGGGCATCCGGGATATCCTGGTCATCTCCACCCCGACCGACCTGCCCAACTTCGAGCGCCTGCTTGGGGACGGCTCGCGCTACGGCGTGAACCTGTCCTACGCCGAGCAGCCCTCGCCGGACGGCCTTGCGCAGGCCTTCACCATCGGCGAGGACTTCATCGCCGGCGAGCCGTGCGCGCTGGTGCTCGGCGACAACATCTTCTACGGCAACGGCCTGTCCCGCCACCTGACGCGCGCCGTCCAGAACGCCGAGTCGGGCCGCGCCACGGTCTTCGGCTACCACGTGGACGACCCCGAGCGCTTCGGCGTCGTGGAGTTCGACGGGGAGGGCAGGGCCGTCTCCATCGAGGAGAAGCCCGCCGAGCCCAAGAGCTCCTATGCCGTCACCGGCCTGTACTTCTACCCGGGCGACGTGGCCG
>NZ_CZAQ01000046.1 GCF_001404695.1 Collinsella aerofaciens
GAGGGACGGACCCGTCAAGGCGTGACCGGAATCGGTGAAAATACGTTAGCGCAAGCGGTGAAGCCGCCTTTGCGCGAACGGCGCGTTTGATTGGTGAAACTGGTGAAAATTAGATTGACGCTAACACCTGACCAGGGCGCTCGAGGACGCGAGGGACGACCTCTCGCGCTCGAAGCAGCGGCTCTCCAAGTTCCTGCTCAGGCACGGGCTCGCCTTCGACGAGAGGACGCCCACCGGCCGCAGGAAGGGCAACTGGACCCGGGCGCACTGGTCCTGGATCGAGTCGATTAGGTTCGCGGAGGGGGCCGACAACGACGCGCTCGCCTACTACGTCGACGCGGTCAGGCGGGCGGCGGAGGAGAAGGCGCGGCTCGAGGGGCTCGTCGAGGCCGAGGCCCGCAAGCCCAGGTGGAGGAGGAGGGTCGACTCCCTGCGCTGCCTCAAGGGCGTCGACACCGCGACGGCCGCCGACCTCGTGTTCGAGGCCGGCGAGTTCTCGAGGTTCGGGAACGCCCGGTCGTTCGCCGCATGGGTCGGCCTGACGCCCTCCGAGCACTCCAGCGGGGAGAGCGACCGCAGGGGCGCGATCACCAAGGCAGGCAACAAGCACCTGAGGAAGGCGCTGGTCGAGGCCGCGTGGCACTACCTGACGTGCTCGGGGCGGCCGAAGGACCTCGCCAAGGGCCAGGCCCCGGACCGGGTCGCCCGCAGGCATGCCGCCAAGGGCGTGCGGAGGCTGGTCGAGAGGCGGGAGGCGCTGCTCGCGCGCGGGGTCCACGGCAACAAGGCGAACGTGGCCACGGCGCGCGAGCTCGCCTGCTGGGTGTGGGCGGTCGGCCTCATGGCCGAGGAGGCGTAGGGGGCCGGTCCCCCGCACATAAGCCGATCACCCCGGAAGCGGTTCGATCCGAAGCCGTTGAGGCGAACCTCAGGTCCCTTTTCTGCGAGCGCCCAGGGCGCCACACGCGTGCACAGACTGTCGGTTCGACGTAGAAGCCTCAGCCGTAGCAACGGATTGCCCAGCGAGAGATCGCCGCGGGCGGATATTAAACTGCAAAGACGAGCGTCGGTAAGACACGCCGAGGTCGCCGCGGACGGGTTGATATAGGGAGAGGGCCTGACCCCATATCGTTGGGGCCAGGCCCGATTTTGCCTCTTGACAATGTCCTGCTCATATTAAAAGGAACGTCCCCAAGTGCCGGCAGTTTGGGACAGTCATTGTTGATGAGAATCGGGCGCAGCGCCAAAGGCCCCGTTGGGCGAAATGTCGAACGGAAAGGTGCCGCAGCGATTGAAGGCGGCGATAAACATGCGGATGGCGTTGGACGGCGTAGTGCCCACGAGCTGGGTTGCCGCCGCGAAGGCCGCCTTTTCCTCGGGCAAGACCTTCGCGACAACCGGGGTCATGTGTTCTGCCATGGCGCTTCCTTTTTGAAACGACGGTGGTGCGGATGGATGCGGGCCACGCGGCTGGGCGACGGGCTGTGAAGGCAACCCGATTGGCCCGCATCTGGAGTTTGTTCTACGGCGTTGGTATTACTTGGTATTCCTAAGTATTACCCCACAGATAGAATACCATACCCGACCCCATGGGGACGGAGAAAAAACGGATCAATTTGTTGCTGAGTAAGTCTTTAGAGCGTGATGATGTCCGAGATATTGAGGGCCCGAGCGTCAGCGGAATCGTGCGTGGCAAGCAACAGCATACGGCCGTCGAGCAAGTCGAGCACGACCTCGGTGCATGCGTCGCGCGCAGCGATGTCTAGACCGGTAAAGGGCTCGTCTAGAATCACTGCGCCGCCCGGACACAGCAGGGCTCGGGCAATCTCGACGCGACGGCGCTGCCCGCCCGAGAGCTCGGCCACGCGGGCATGCACATCGATCCCCGGTACCAGCAGGCGCAACAAGGCAGCGGCACTCGAGGCATTCACGCGTGCATCGGCGCACACCAGCACGTTATCCAAAGCAGAGGCGTCCTCGACCAGGCGCACGTCCTGAAACACCATGGAGCACGGTGCGCACTCCCCCGCCACCAGCGCAAGCAACGTCGACTTGCCCACGCCCGAAGCGCCCATCACACAGGTGCGTCCACCGGCGGGCACATGAAGCACCAGTCCGTCGAGCGCCGGCGACCAGGGCGCCCGGTCGCCCACGGCAAGCGCAAGCTCCGCTGCAGCACCATCGCTCGCAGCCCCTGTACGCCCGCGCAGTCCATGCCCATGTGCCCGCACGGCCGCGCGCCACGCCACGGGTCCCGAAACCCGCAGCAGCCACACCAGCACGCGCTCACACGCCCACGAGGCGGCAACGACCAGCACGGTCCACGCCAGCAGATCAGCCGTCTCGATGAGCAGCTTCGCCTGATAGATGCGTTCGCCCACGGTGTCCGTCGCCATGCCGATGAGCTCCGCCGCCACGCCAGCCTTCCAGCTCATGCCGATCACAGCGCGGGCGCACGAAAGCACAAACGGCAGGACTTCGCGCCAGGTGTGGGCACAAAACAGTCGCCAGCCCCGCACGCCATGCAGACGAAACACCTGCTCCAGCGGTTTATCCGCTTGCGTCAAACCCTCGACCAACGAAAAATACACGCCCGGAAGTGCCATCAAAAAGACCGCCGCAATGCTCACGCGCGCCGACCCCAACCAAATGAGCAGCAGGACCACCACGCAGGCAACCGGTGTCGCCTTAACAAACGAAAGCGCCGGCGCCACCAAGCGGGCAAACGTCAGCGATCGCACCGAGACTCCCGCCAGTACGCCGCCGCACACCGCGGCAAGCGCCAGCCCGCCCAAGATTCGCGCACCCGAGCCTGCCAGAATCGCCCATGTGCCGGCATCGCATACCAGTCGCAGCAACGCCACCACGACGGCGCCCGGCCCCGGCAAAATCAACGGCTGCGCCACGAAACCCGCCATCAGCACCCACACGGCAAGCCAAAAGGCGGCAACGGCACCTGCTGCCGCCACCGCCTTCATACGCTCTGTCATTTGTCGAGCAAACGCACGCACGGGCTACTCCATGCAGTAGAAATCGTCAGCCGGGAGCTTGCCGCCCACGGCGCTCGCGTCCGCATCGGCCAGCACCTGCAGGTACCCACCGAGCGCCGCCTTCATATCCCTCCCCGTCTGGCACACGAGCATGCACCCGGGAATCGCCTTTTCGGCAATCGCGGCGTTATCCACGATACCCGCATCGACCACGGCCTGAGCCCAGTCCGCCGGCGCCGCGTTCACGGCCTCAACGCTCGCAGCATGGCAGCTCAGGAATTCCGCCACGGCCTCGGGATGCTCCTCGGCAAAGGCACGGCGCACCACGGTCACGCCCGTCAGCAGGCGCGAACCCGTGTCACCTGCCAGCTCATCCCACACATCGGTCAGACTTACCGGAGCCGACAGCTTGCCTTCGCTCTTTGCGATGGCAGCGGTCTTGAACGGCTCCGGCAGCACGCCCACGGCAGACGGATCGGCAAGCAACGCCGACAGCACCTCGGTGGGCTCGCTCTTAAACTCGAGCGTAACCTGGCCGGTCAGGCCCGCGCGCTCCAACAGGTAGTTCATGACGTACTCCGGCGTGGTGCCCTTGCCCGTCATATAGACAGTATGGCCCGCCAGATCGCCAAACGAGGCCACACTCGCGTCGCCCGTCACAACGTTCAGCACGCCCAGCGTGTTGATGTCGATGACCTGCACCGCACCCTCAGTCTTGTTGTAGAGCACGCTCGCCACGTTGGCGGGCACCAGGGCGATATCGATATCGCCCTGAATGACCTTGGGCACAATCTCGTCGGCGGCAGTGTTGATCGCAAAGTCGAACTCATTGTCCGTGGCACCGTCGGCCGCCTGGTCCATAAACTGCACCAGGCCAATCGACGTCGGCCCCTTGAGCGAGGCGACGTGTACCTCGACCGGCTCTGCGGCAGCACCGGCGCCGTCCGTGGCAGCCGAGCCCGCGGCGGACCCGACACCGGCAGCCCCGCCGCCACAGCCCGCGAGCGCAAGCGACAGGGTGCCCATGGCGAGCGCCGAGGCAAACCCCCGGCGCGACATCTCAACATCAAACGCGCGCATCGCTAGCACGTCCCCTCGTTAGGCATCGTCCATGCGTGATGATCGGTATGCAGCAATTCCTCGGCCAGCGGCGAGAGCGGCGCACCCAAGAACTCGCTATAGCACGCCTGGACATCGGGATTCTCATGCGAGAAGCGAATCTCGGCGTTCGCATCGAGGCCCCAGAGCACCTGGCCGCGCTCGGCCGCCAGCTCGCAGCCGTCGTGGATGGGCTGACCGCCGCCACCGACGCAGCCGCCCGGGCATGCCATAACCTCAACGAAGTCATAGCTCACACGGCCGTCGCGAATCGCGTCGAGCAGGCGGGCAGCGTTGCCCAGCCCGTGCGCCACGGCAACACGCACCTTAGTGCCATCGATATCGGCGACGGCTTCCTTCCAGCCGTCGAGTCCACGCACGTCGGTAAAGAAATCCGCATCGGGGTTCTTGCCCGTCACCAGGTAGTAAGCCGAGCGCACAGCAGCCTCCATCACACCGCCCGTGGCGCCAAAGATCACACCCGCGCCCGTGCCAAAGCCCAGCGGCGTGTCGAGCGGCTCCTCGACCAGCGTGTCCACGCCCACGTGGCTCGCGCGGATCATGCGCACCATCTCGCGCACCGTCAGCGCAACATCTACGTCGGGCGCGCCGCCCTCGCCCACCATGCTCGGCAGCGCGCACTCGGCCTTCTTGGCCGTGCACGGCATCACGGACACCACGAACAGGCGCTCTGGCTCCACGCTCAGCGCCTTGGCGTAGTAGGTCTTGGCAATAGCGCCGAACATCTGCTGCGGCGACTTGGACGTGGACAGGCTGTCGACAAACTCGGGGTAACGTGCCTTCACAAAGCGCACCCAGCCCGGGCAGCAGCTCGTAAACATGGGCCAGCCGCGGCTGTCGCCCTCACCCTTAGCGGCGGCGCCCAGGCGCTCGAGCAGCTCGGAGCCCTCCTCCATAATGGTGAGGTCGGCCGAGAAATCGGTATCGAACACGTACTCAAAGCCCACGCGGCGCAGCGCGCAAGCCAGGCGTTTGACGGTAGCCTCCTCGCGCGGAATGCCGAGTTCCTCGCCCCAGGCGCTGCGAACGGCAGGCGCGATCTGCACCAGCACGATCTTGTCGGGATTAGCGAGCGCGTCAAACACGGTCTCGGTGTCGTCGCGCTCGCGCAGCGCGCCCGTCGGGCAATGCGTGATGCACTGGCCGCACGCGACGCAATCGGTCTTGCCGATCGGCACGCGCCCGCGGGTGCCCACGGCGGTATGCGTGGCGCGGTTGGTCAGGTCCCAAATCCCTAGGCCCTGTACGCTCTCGCACACCTTGATGCAGCGCATGCATTTAATGCACTTGTCGTTTTCGCGGATGATGGGGAAATCGAAATCCCAGCCCTCGCCCGCCAAATGCCTTTGAAACGGCAGATAGAAAATGCCCAGGTCGTTGGCAATGGTCTGCAGGTTGCAGTTACCGCTGCGCACACAGCTCGTGCAGCGTGAATCGTGCTGCGAAAGCAGCAGCTGCACGTTGGTGCGGCGCGCCTCGCGGGCCTTGGGGCTGTTGGTGTGGACCACCATGCCATCGAGCACGTAGTTGTTGCAGGCGGCAACCAGCTGGTCGCAGCCCTCAACCTCGACCACGCACACGCGGCAGCCGCCGATCTCGTTTAGATCGCGCAGGTAGCACAGGGTGGGAATCTGGATGCCGACGGACTTGGCCGCGTCCAGGATCGTGGTGTGCTCGGGTACCACGACCTCGCAATTATCGATAGTGAGCTTGACCATGTTGTGCGCTCCGTTTTCGCTGTTGTCGCCGACGGTGGTTTTGTTGAGCTCTACCATTCCAGGTTCCTCCCTCCGCGGAACGCGCCAAAGCCAAAGTGGTCGCAGCGCAGGCAGCGGCTCGCCTCCTGGCGCGCCTCCTCCTCGGTGAGACCCTGCTCGACCAGATTCCAATCGTGAATGCGCTCGCCGGCCTCGCGCTCGCCCAGCTCGCAGCGGCCGCACTCGTGCTTGCCCTTAAACTGCACGGTCGGCAGCTCCACGTCGAGCTTGATCTTGTGGTCAAAGCCCAGGTAGCGGTCGATGTTTGCCGAAGCCACGCGGCCGGCGTTGATGGCACGGATGACGGTGGCGGGACCGGTCTGGCAGTCGCCGCCGCTAAAGAGGCCATCGAAGTTGGGCACGGCGCCGTCCGAATCGGTGACGACGCAACCCCACTTGCAGGCGATGCCCATGTCCTCAAACGGCTTGGAATCGATGTCCTGGCCAATGGCCACAAACACGCGCTCGCAGGGAATGACGCGCTCGGGCGTGGCTGCGGCACGCGGGGCCGGACGCCCACGGCGAGGCTCGCCGATAATCTGCGGTTGCACGCGCAGGCCGCTCACGCGACCATCTTCGCCCGTCTCGATGGCGAGCGGGGCCGTAAGCTCCAGAACCTCGCAACCCTCGGCCTGGGCGCCGGCGATTTCGGCGTCCTGAGCCGTCATATCGCAGATGCGACGGCGGTAGACGATGCTTACCTTTTCGGCGCCGCAGCGCACGGCAGAGCGCGCCACGTCCATGGCCACGTTGCCGCCGCCGATGACGCACACGCGCTGGCCGCTCAGGTCGGGCAGCTCGTCGTCTCCGATGGCGCGCAGCATCTTGACGGCCGACTCCACGCCGGGCGCCTCTTCACCCGGAAGGCCGAGCTTCTTGTCGCTATGGGCACCGATGGCCAGGTAGACGGCATCGAACTCGTCGCGCAGGCGAGCGAGCTCCTCGCCGTTCACGGAGTGATCGAGCTCAACGTCGATGCCGGCGCTCAAGATCCAGTCGATCTCGGCCTGCAGGCGCTCGCGCGGCAGACGATAGCTGGGGATGCCGTAGCGCAGCATGCCGCCCAAGTGGTGGCGCTGCTCAAAAATGGTCACCTTGTGGCCCATCACGGCCAGGTAGTAGGCACAGGAAAGGCCAGCCGGGCCGCCGCCGATCACGGAGACGCGCTTACCGGTGTTGTCCACTACATGCGGCTTGTGGTCGTTGAGGTCACTGTGCTCAACGGCAAAACGCTTGAGGGCGAGGATGTTCATGGGGTCGTCGACCATGCCACGGCGGCAATGCATCTCGCAGGGATGCTCGCACACCGGCCGCAAACGAGCGGCAGCGGGTTATTCTTGCGGATGACCTTGACGGCATCGGCATAGCGGCCGGCCTCGACGAGCGAAATGTAACCGGGAATGTCGACATGCGCCGGACAGCCCGAGACGCACGGGACGCGGGCCTCGCGGTCAAAGCCACAGGAGTGCTCGCGGATGTGGTGCTCAAAATCGTCACGGAAACCGCGGATAGCCGTAAGCGCCATGGCGCCGGCCTCGTAACCGATGGCGCAATCGCTCGAAAGATAGATGGTGCGGGCGGTGCGCTCGATCAGATTGAGCGTGGACTCGTCGGCGCGGCCCTCGAGCACATCGGCGAGCAGATCGCTCAGCGCGCTCAGGCCCACGCGGCAGGGCGTGCACTTGCCGCAGCTCTGGGTGGAGCACAGGTTGACGAGCGCTGCCGTAAACTCAACGGGACACGGGGCGAGCGAACTCACCGCCAGACGACGTCCGAGCGCATCGTGCAGGTCGTCCATGACGGCCTGAGCGTGGCTGCGTTCCATTACGTGCAGTCGAGCCATAAGATCCCCTCTCACATGGCAGCCCGGAGGCGAGGCCGGGCGAAATTGCTACACGCACAACACTGACCTAAAAAGTTGTGAGGTCTCCATACGGTTCGGCAGGCGGTATAAAATGTCACCCTCAGCGGTGAAATAGAACATTACCGCAGATAAATGCCATATTTGGTAAAACGCGTTACCAAATGACAATGCCCCGTCCACGCAATCACGTGGACGGGGCATTGCTCCAGGTATGCGGCCAGCGACCCTGTTGCTTTTACTTAAGCTCAGGCCAGTAACCCTTGTTGGCCTCGATCATGTCGTCGAGAACCTCCTTGGCGACCTTCATCGACGGCACGGTCTTGTTCAGCGTGAAGGCCTTGAGCGCCTTCTCGTACGAACCCTCGATCGTAGCCTCGACCACGAGCTTCTCCGAGTTCAGCTGCTGCATCATGAGGCCCTGCTGGAACAGCGGAATGTTGTCGCGGCTGATGACCTCGGGGCCGTTCTTGCCAATGTAGGCAGGCAGCTCGACCATAGCGTCGTAGGGCATGTTGGGGATAGCGCCCTTGTTCTCGCAAATGACCAGGAAGCGCTGCTTGGTATCGTTCTTCAGAGCGATGGCCAGGTCGGCAATCCAGTCGCCGTGGCTGCCCGCATAGAACGTGCTCTCGTCGATCTCGCCCGTCTTCTCGTAGTGATCGATGCCGTCGAAGAGGTTCTTCTCGCGCGTCTCCTCAACCTCATTCGCACGGGTGCGCTCGGGGTTGGAATGCTCGACGAACTCCTTCTGCTGCAGGTAGTAGTTCAGATACGTGTTAGGCAGGTACTCCGGGAAGCACTCCATGATCTCGTACTCGCCCTTCCAGACGTAGTACCAGCTGCCCTTGGTGTGGCGATTCTGCTCGGGGTGCTCGTCAGTGGCCTCCTCGGGCTTCTTTGCCATGAGCGAGCCCATGCCCTTGAGGTAGGAGTCGGGCAGCAGGATCTGATGCTCCTTGATGTACTCGCGCAGCTGCGGGAGCACCTCCTCGCCCTTGTGGCGGATCGAGGTGAACCAACCAAAGTGGTTGAGGCCAAAGTAATCGTACTCGACATCCTTCTTGTCGATATCGAGCGCGGCGCAAACCACGTCGATAATCGCGATCGGCATGTCGCAGATGTTGATGATACGAGCGTTGGGACGCAGCACACGGCAGCCCTCGGAGACGATAGCGGCAGGGTTGGAGTAGTTGAGAATCCAGTAATCCTTCTTAGCGTACTTCTCAACGTCATCGATTAGCTCGACCATGGGGAAGATGGTGCGCATGCCATAGGCAAGGCCGCCGCAACCGCAAGTCTCCTGGCCCACGCAGCCGTGACGCAGCGGAATCTTCTCGTCCTGCTCGCGCATGGCGTAGCCGCCCACGCGCATCTGGGCAAACACGAAGCTCGCGTCGGTAAAAGCCGTCTCCTTGTCGGTAGTCACCGTGAGCTTGATGTCCAGGCCAAGGTCCTCGTGCAAAATCCAGTCCACGAGCACGCCGATCTTGCGCTGGCGCTCCTCGTTGATGTCGTACAGACGAATCTCGTCAACGTCGAGCTCGTCCTTGCGCAGGGCGATGGACTTGACGATGCCGGGGGTAAAGGTGGATCCGCCGCCACACAGAGTAATGATCATTGTTTACTGCTCCTTCTCAATTGCGTTCTCGACCTTGTCGCGCATCTCGGCGACCTTCATGCCAAAGATGATCTGGATATTGTTGCCGTTGCGGTTGATACCGCTGTTGGGCACGTGGTTGATGAGGTTCTCATCGATGAGATCCGGGTTCTTAACGTTCACGCGAAGACGCGTAAAGCAGTTCTCGAGCTCCTCGATGTTGTCCTTGCCACCAAGACCCGCGACCAGGTCGGCAATACCTGCATCGACGCCCTCTGCGGGAGCCGCGGCAACAGCGCCCTGCTTCACCGCAACAGATGCGGCGGCCTCGCCCTCGGCAACGGACTCGGCGAGCTCGGACTCTTCCTCGCGACCAGGCGTGTGGAGGTTGAGCTTCTTAATAAGGAAGGTGAAGAGGAAGAAGTACAGAGCGGCGTTGACGACTCCGAGCACCAGCATAACCGGCCAGTTGGTCTTATCGACACCAAGAACCAGGTTGGAAACCACGATGTTGATGATGCCGCCTGCAGTCGAAGCGGGCACGGAGAGGACCTTGAGCAGAACCAGGAAGATGCCGGAAAGAACCGAGTGAACGACAAAGAGCACGGGAGCGGCAAAGACAAAGAGGAAGTCCATGGGCTCGGTCACGCAGGAGAGCACGGCGGTGATAATCAGCGGGATGATAACGGCTTTGGTCTTATCCTTGTTCCCCTTGTAAGCGGTGACGATAAAGGCGAGACCGATACCGATGTAGGGCCACAGGTTGTTGAAGGTATAGCTGTTGAAGTAGGTGCTATCGGAGAAGGGCTGGCCCGTCATTGCCATCTCGGCGACACGGATGGGATAGGCGCCGGCAATAACCTGATCACCCAGCGTCAGGGTGCCGCCCACATCGGAGAACTGGAACGGGGTGTAGATGAGGTGGTGCAGGCCGGTGGGAACGAGCAGCTTGTTGAGCATGCCGTAGATAAAGAGGCCGATGTTGCCCGACTCCTTAATGATGCCGGCAACGGAGGAGATGGCGCCCTGAACCGGAGGCCAAACGATGCAGAAGCCAGCGCCCATGATCCAGGAAATGATGATCATAATCAGGAACGGGAAGCGAACGCCCGAGAACATCGAAAGGGCAATGGGGAACTGCTTGTTCGAGTACTTGTTGAACACGGCACCGGTGATGCAACCGAGAATGATGCCGCCAAACACGCCGGTATCGAGTACCTGGATGCCCATAACGGTGGCCTGGCCGGTTCCGGTAAGACCGAGCATGCCGCTCGCATCGGCAAGAGAGCCGGTGGCGTTGAGCACGATGTTGTTAGCCTGCAGGAACAGGAAGAACGACATCAGGGCGATCAGCGAGGCATGGCCCTTGTTCTTCTTTGCCATGGCGCCGGCGATGCCCACGCAGAACAGAATCGAGAGGTTGTTGATGATAAACATCAGCGACTGGTAGACAACGGCGCCCACAAGCTGGAACGGACCGGAGCCCAGTACGGGGACCAAAGCGCAGATGGTCTTGTTGGTCAGAATAATGCCCACGATGAGCAGGATGCCGGCAACCGAGAGATACATCATCGGCTGGACGATCGACTTCGCGAACACCTCCAACGGCGCTTTGAAATTGAACTTCTTTTTTGCGGTCATAGCGGTACTCCCCTTCCTTTTCCGCAAATTAAGACAGATGTGCCCTAGACAAGACCGTGAGCCTTGCCTTATATCAATCGATGTGTGGGCACGTTATGCCTAGAGACCAGGTTCTCCAAGCAGGTTAACAATGTGATATGCGAGATAACTCTTCTCGGCATCGGTAACGACAACGTTATAGGTAGACGACAAGTGGGCGGCTATGGCGTCCGCGCACGAGAATGCACACGGATACGCCGTTTCATCGATTCGGAACAGCGCGTCTCCGTTGATTTGCCCGGCCGTAGGATCGAGCGCTCGCTGTGCGAAAAACTGCAGGTGACGAACGAAACGTTCGTAAGGCAGCGAGGTGTCATCGAGGGTCGTAGCATAGCGCTCGGAAACAATCGCGAGCACGTCGCGAACAAGCTGGACCGAAACAATCAAACGATCGGAGCGTTGCGGCATGGTGGCGTTGACGATATGCAGCGTAATGAAACCCTGCTCTTCTTCGCTCATCTGGATGCCCATATACTCCTTGATAATCTGCAGCGCACGGCCCGCAAGTGCATACTCCTTGCGATAGAACTGCTGGATCTCGAGCAGCAACGGATTCTCACAGGAGACGCCCTTGCGCTCGCGCTCCAAAGCAAGGCTGATATGGTCTGCGAGAGCAATGAGGATCTTATCGTTGATGTCGACATTGAGCTCTCGGCGAAGCATCTGAACGATGTCCTCGGAAATCACGAGGTTGACGGTGGGGATGGACTCTAAAAGATGTGCCAAGCGGTCGATCGTACGCGAATCCTGAGAAGTTCCCTCCTGCAACGCGTAGGTCTTTTCGACTGATGCCTCGTCGATGACATCGCCGGCATGACGGCCAAAGCAGAGGCCTCGACCGATGACGATGAGCTCGGAGCCATCGTCCGAAGTGACCATTGCGACGTTGTTGTTAAAAACTCGCTTGATAACCACGGTACCCACCACAAGAATTTACTCGGAAAGCCAGACGACAGGCTCTTTAACAGCAACAGGGCCGGAAGCATGCTCACGAAGAGTCGAGTTCTCCGAACGCTCGCACACGATAACGAAGACCGTGGGATCGAAGCCGGCAGCGCGAACCGCGTCGAAATCGACCTCGACGAGGGGCTGGCCCGCGTCGACATGGTCACCCTGGGCAACAAGCGCATGGAAGCCCTTGCCCTCAAGCTTAACAGTGTCGATTCCGATGTGCAGCATCACCTGAGCAGAGCTGTCGTCGGACATGATGCCCAGCGCGTGCTCAGTCGGAAACAGCGCCGCAACGGTACCGGAAACAGGAGCGCACACCGTTCCCTCTTGGGGAACCACGGCAACGCCATCGCCCACTGCACGACTGCTAAAAGCGGGGTCATTGGTATTTTCTAGATTAACAAGCTCGCCGGAAACAGGGGCGAGAATCTCGAACTCGGAAGTCGCAGTCGCCTGCTTGTCCAAGCCACCCATAGATCGCGTCGAAAATGTTGGTGTAAGGGTGACGCCCTAGCGTCCATTTAACGAAGAACGGCCTTCGTCCTAGAATCTGAAATCACCACAACAACAGG
>NZ_CZAQ01000047.1 GCF_001404695.1 Collinsella aerofaciens
CTCCCCGGCCCTCTCTACTACGGCTCTACTGTATGTCATGCGGACTCCAAACCGGACCTTGACGGTCCAACTTTTTGTCCGCAGTCCCCCGCGGCAATCTGGGGCCCGTCCCCAAATACCTATAGATATGCAGGCCAGCGATGTGTTAACGATGTGCCAGCGGGTGCGCCGCCAGATAGACCTCGGTCAGTTGCGTACGATCGACATGCGTGTAGACCTGCGTGGTCGATATATCGGCATGTCCCAAGATCTCCTGTAGCACACGGAGGTCTGCACCGCCCGCAAGCATATGGGTGGCAAAGGAGTGACGCAGCGTATGGGGATGGAGTCCCACCAGCCCCACCTGGCGCCCGTAGCGCTCACAGATGGCATGGATGCCCTGGCGCGACAGACGGCGGCCGTTCTTATTTAAAAAGACCGCCGAGGTCTCGGTTCCGTGGGCATGGGCCGCCAAGCGAGAACGCCCCTCAGTTAAATAGAGCGTCAGAGCTCGCGCCGCGCTTCCCACCAGCGGGGACAGGCGTTCCTTTGAGCCCTTACCGCGAACGAGCACAAAGCCATCGTCGATATGGATATCGCCCACATCGAGCCCCACCAACTCGCTCACACGCAAGCCGCATCCGTAGAGCACTTCCAAGATGGCATGGTCGCGCAAGCCCATCTCGCCCTCGGGGAAGTCTTGATCGAGCAGCGCCGAGACATCCTCCACCGATAGATACTCCGGCAAACGCTCAGCCTTTTTAGGCAGGCGCAACGCCGCCGTTGGATTTTGGGCCACAATCCCATCGCGCACCAAAAAGGCATGCAGGCCCTTCACGGCCGCAAGCGCACGCTCCACCGAGGCATCGGAATAGCCCCCATCGCGACGGTCGGCGACAAAGCCCTCCACGACCTGACGAGTCGCCTCATCAAAAGACATGATGCCCGCCCGCTCCAGATAGGCGCAGTACGTCGTCAGGTCACGACGGTAGGCCGCAATCGTGTTGCGCGCCAAACCCCGCTCGACCGCGAGGTAATCGAGATACTCCCCCGCCGCCACGGCGAGCGACGAGGGAGTAGCTTCGGTATGTTCTTTGTTCGCCGGCACCCTTAGTCCGTAGCGAGGTTCATGGGCGTCACCTGTAGGCGATCGACACCCTCGTGCTGACCGATCGAGGCACGCACGAACTCTCGGAACAGCGGCTGCGGGTTGGTCGGACGGCTCTTGAACTCGGGGTGAGCCTGGGTTGCCACATACCACGGATGCACGTCGCGCGGCAGCTCGACCATCTCGACCAGGCGCTCGTCGGGTGAGAGGCCAGAGATAACCAAGCCGGCGTCCTCGAGCTGGTCGCGGAAGGCGTTGTTAAACTCAAAGCGGTGACGGTGACGCTCGTAGACGAGATCCTCGCCATATGCCTCGCGAGCGAGGGTATCGGCGGCGAGCTTGCACGGATAGGCGCCCAGACGCATGGTGCCGCCCTTCTCGGTCACATCCTCCTGCGAGCTCATCAGATCGATGACGCTAAACGGACCGTCCGGGTCGAACTCGGAGGAGCTGGCGCCGGCAAGGCCGACGACGTTGCGGGCGAACTCGCACACGGCCACCTGCATACCCAGGCAAATGCCCAGATACGGAATCTTGTGCTCGCGGGCAAACTCGGCCGCGAGGATCTTGCCCTCCAGGGCGCGCTTGCCAAAGCCGCCGGGGACCAGGATGCCCGAAGCGTCGCCCAGAACTTCGGAGACATTCTGCTCGTCGAGGCTCTCGCCGTCGACCAGCTGGACGTCCACATGGCGATCGTAGAAGACACCCGCATGGTGCAGGGCCTCGATAACCGACAGGTACGCATCGGGCAGCTGCGTGTACTTGCCAACGACGGCAATCTTCACCTTGTCGGCGTGATGGTTGGCGTGATTCTGTTTGCGCAGGAACTCGTTCCACTCGCTCATGTCGCGCTCACGCGGGTCCAGACCCAGGCGCTCGCAAATGCGCAGGTCAAAGTCCTGCTCGGCAAGCAGCTGCGGAACATCGTAAATGCTCGCGCAGTCCTCGTTGGTAAAGACGCAATCGGTGTCGACGTCGCAGAAGCTTGCGATCTTCCCGCGGATAGCGTCATCGATATGGTGGTCGGAGCGCAACACGATAATATCGGGCTGGATGCCAAAGCTGCGGAGCTCCTTGACGGAATGCTGCGTGGGCTTGGTCTTGACCTCGTGGGCGGCGGCGATATAGGGAACGAGCGACACGTGGATGTAGCAGACGTTCTCGGGGCCGGCCTCCTTGCGGTACTGACGAATGGCCTCGACAAACGGTTGGGACTCGATGTCGCCAATCGTGCCGCCCAGCTCGGTGATGACTACATCGGAGCCGGTCTGCTCCTCGATGCGGCGGAACTTATCCTTAATGGCATTGGTGACGTGAGGAATCACCTGCACGGTACCGCCTAAAAAGTCACCGCGACGCTCGCGGGCGATCAGGCTCTTATAGATGGCACCAGTCGTAAAGTTGGAATCGCGGGTCAGGTTCTCGTCGATAAAGCGCTCGTAGTGGCCCAGGTCCAGATCGGACTCGTAGCCGTCCTCGGTCACAAAGACCTCGCCATGCTGGAACGGGCTCATGGTGCCGGGGTCGACGTTCAGATACGGGTCGGCCTTTTGCATCGTTACCTTGTACCCGCGCGACTTGAGCAGACGGCCCAGCGAGGCCGCGGTAATACCCTTGCCCAGAGACGAAACCACGCCGCCGGTCACGAACACATGCTTGGTCATATTGAGTTACCTGCGCTTCCCGTAGAAGTTGTCCATACACATCTTACGGGTCTTCATTGTAATACTCGCGACGCACGCCGCACGCAATTTTTCTTACGCGCAATAGCATTTCTCCATCTTGAAACAAAACGCCGCCCGGTTTCCCAGGCGGCGTCGCTATGGCAAGGGTTACATGCTGCTATCGATCAGCAACCTCGTCCTCAAGCATTTCTTGAACGAGCATGCCGGTACGGACGCCCTCAAGATACCACTCACCACGTTCGGTGAGGCAAATGCCATTTGCAAGCTGACCGCCGTCGTCGCTATAACGCGAGACGACATCAATCATACCTTCGGAATCCAAGCGATCGATTGCGGCGCGGGCACGATACGGCGAAACCCCCACGCGCTCGGCAAGCGTTTTGCGCGAGAAACCATACGGCCCGCCATTGTCTTCGGTTTGCTGGTCGATCTCCATCAACACCAGCACCTCGACACGCTTCATATCGTTAACACTCGCACGACCCTTGCCCGCCATAGCAGCCTCCTCAAACCGAGCACGAGCATCTAACGCGCCGTGCGCGACCGACACACCTCACGATGGCAGGTAATATCCATCATGCGGCATCCCGCTAAGGATGAAACAGTTACGGTTATTGTATACCGCTCAAATTGTTTCTAGGCAGGTAAACAGCTATTTTTCGCCGAAATAGACGCTTTATTGATCAAAAAGCCGTACCGGGCGCTAACCCGATACGGCCAAAATGCAATGCAATTACCGCGGTGCTTCAAACTTAGCGATGGAAGAAACCGCGGCGCTCAAACTTGGGCTCGCAGCACACGTTGATACCCAGTTTGCGCAGTACCGTCTCGTCCGTCGGCGAGATAATCACGCTAAAGAAGGCATCGCAACCGCGCAGCTGCTCCAGGCCCGAAAGGACGCGAGCGGCCGTCTCACTCGTGGCCGAGGTGATCGACAGCGCCATAAGCGTCTCGTCGGTGTGGAGGCGCGGGTTTTTGCTGCCCAGGAAATGCGTCTTGAGCTTGCTGATGGGCTCGATCGCCTCATCGCTAATGACCTCGAGCTCAAGGTCGACGCCCGAGACATGCTTGAGGGCGTTCATAATGAGCGAACTTGCGGCGCCCAGGCGCGTGGAGGTCTTACCGGTCACCACGGAGCCATCGGGCATGACCATGGCACCCACGGGACCACCCGTCAGCTGCTCCCTGGTGAGGGCCGCCGAGCGCGCCGGTGAGTAGTTCTTATCGATGCCGGCTTTCTTCATAATAATCTTGAGACGGTCGACTTGCTCATCGCCCACGCCGGTACGGCGCACATTTTCGACCGCGGTAAAGTAGCGGCGAACGATCTCCATCTTGGAAGCGTCGCGGCAGGCATCGTCATCGGTGATGGCAAAGCCGACCATATTGACGCCCATGTCCGTAGGGCTCTGGTAGGGGCTCTTGCCCAGGATCTTTTCCATCAGGGCACGGACTACCGGGAAGGCCTCGACGTCGCGGTTGTAGTTGACCGTGGTCTTGTTGTAGGCCTCCAGGTGGAAGGAGTCGATGATATTGGCGTCATCGAGGTCAGCCGTGGCGGCCTCGTAGGCAATATTGACCGGATGCGTCAGAGGAAGATTCCAGACCGGGAAGGTCTCGAACTTGGCATAGCCGGCGGCCGTGCCATGCTTGTGCTCGTGATAGAGCTGAGACAGGCAGGTGGCAAGCTTGCCCGAGCCAGGACCGGGGGCAGTGACCACAACGAGCGGTCGGGTGGTCTCGACAAACTCGTTCTTGCCATAGCCATCGTCGGACACGATCAGATCGACATCGTGCGGATACCCCTCGATGGGATAGTGCAGCTTGGCGGGAATACCGAGCGCGTTCAGGCGGTTGCGGAACACATCGGCAGCGGGCTGGCCGGCGTACTGGGTGATGACCACAGCCGCGACGGCAAAGCCGTTGCCGCGGAACAGGTCGACCAGGCGCAAAACGTCCTCGTCATAGGTAATGCCCAGGTCACCGCGAGCCTTGTTCTTCTCGATGTGGTTCGCGTTAATGGCGATGATGACCTCGACGTCGTCGGCTATGCTCTTGAGCATGCGAAACTTGCTGTCCGGCTCAAAACCCGGCAGCACGCGGCTCGCGTGATAGTCGTCAAACAGCTTGCCGCCAAACTCCAAATACAGCTTGCCGCCAAACTGCGAGATGCGCTCCTTAATATGAGCGGCCTGCAGCTCGATATATTTCGCGTTGTCGAAACCCTGGCGCATGTATGGCTCCCGTCCCGTTTCGTAAATTAAGTTCCTACGCGATTATAACGGAGCCTGCCCTCCCCGATGCCCAGGCCATCAACAGGCACCAACCAAACACGCCATCGATAAGTTGCGGTGAAATAGCTCCTGTTTAACCCCTCAAGACGGCCAAACGGGAACTATTCCACCGCAACTTCCCCTTTTGGCGCAAAGTAACCTGACCCCTTTGCACCAACAGCAGAAACGTCGCGGGCAGAGAACGGACAGCGAACAGACACCAGAGCGAGCAAGCCGCCCCCTGCGCCAACAATGGCAGCGCCGCAGGTTGAGCATAAGTCAGCGAAAGCCCACCAGAGCGAGCAAGGTGACGTGAAAGAGGAGGGCATAGGCCTTTTGGCCATGCCCGACGATTGAACGTCAGATTGCCGCTCTGGCGGGCTTGCAGCGTCGAGTGGTTCCGGCGTTTGGTAAAACGCCGGAACACAAGAGCGCCCCCTCCCGCGCACGGAACGGGAGGGGGCTAAAGGTAGGAGTCTACCGGTGGGTTGACCCCACCGGACAGACGATGACCAGATGATCCTTTACAGGATCGTCAAGGTTTCCGTGGGGTACCCGTTGGGTACTTAGATCATCACGCAAGCGATGGTCAGGATGATGGCGCAGACGACGGAGAGAGCGACGATGAGCTTAAGAGCAAACTTGAGCCAGGTCGTCCACTCGATCTTGGCCAGGGCAAGACCGCCCATGATGGCGCCGGAAGTCGGGGTGAACAGGTTCACGATGCCGATGGCGGCGGAGTAGATCATGACCATGACCTCGGGCGAGAAGCCGAGCTTAACAGCCAGCGGTCCCATGATAGGCATGGAGACGGTAGCCATACCAGAGGTCGAGGGGATCAGGAAGGACAGGCCGAAGTAGACCAGGAAGCTCATGGGAGCGAAGATCACGCCGGACAGGCCAGCCAGAGCATTGGCGGCAGCGTCGAGGACGTAGACGTCGAGGCCGGTGTTAGCCATGAGGACGGAGATACCACGGGCGAGGGCGATGACGAGAACAACGGACATCATGTCGGCAGCGCCGGTGATGAAGGTGTTAACGATCTGCTTCTCGGACAGGCCACCGATGATACCGATCAGGACGGCCATGAGGAAGAACCAGGTGGAAGCCTCGTCGAAGTACCACTGACCAATGGGCAGGCCGGTGATCAGGGCAGACCAGCCCTGGACGACGGCGTTACCGTCGGCGTCGTAGACAGCGCCAGCGTCGAAGAAGTTGGCGACGCCCTCGTTGAGGTCGGCCAGCGGAATGAAGCCGACGATCATGACGACGAAGGTGAAGGCAAAGGCGATCAGAACACCCTTCTGACGACCAGTGAGCTTGACCTCATTGTGAACCTCGGAAGCAGCCTTGCCGTGAGCCTCTTCGGCGTCCTTGAGCTCCTGCATCGACAGGATGGTGGAACCCTTGTCAGCCTTGACCTTCTTGGCATAGCTCATGACGAAGAAGATGGACATGGCAGTGGTAACAATCCACAGGACGGCACCGAGGCCGATGATGATGGACTGGTTGACCTCAATGCCAACGCCGGTCAGAGCGTCGACGGCAGCGCCGACGGCGAACGGGTTAACCGTGGAGCCCAGGCAGCCGCAGCCAGCGCCGAGCAGGACGGTGGCGGCACCGACCATCGGGTCGAAGCCAGCGGCCATCATGGTAGCGGCAAGCAGGGCGTAGAAGGGAACGGTCTCCTCGCACATACCATAGGTGGTACCACCGAGGGAGAAGATGAGCATCAGCACGGGAATGAGCATGATCTCGTTACCCTTAAGCTTCTGCACCAGGACGGCGATGCCGTTGTCCAGGGCGCCGGTCTCGGTCATCATACCGAGGAAGCCGCCGAGGATCATAACGAAGAGGCAGACGGGCAGAGCGTCAGCGAAGCCCTTGATCGGGGCGGTGCAGAAATCGCTCAGACGGGCGGCAGTAACCGCGCCGCCGGACGTGCCGGAGACGATAACGGTAATCACTGCAGCAATTGCCAGCAGAGCAAGAAGAATGGTGAACGATGAAGGCATACCGCGCTTTTTCTTAGCGGTCTCAGTCATAGTTCTCATCCCCCCTTCATAAATCATTTACTGATCTCGCCCGAAGCGGCTCTTCCGTGCCGTGCCTGCCGCTCGATCGAGATTTTTACCAGATAAAGCCGCTCGGGGTGTTCAACAATACACCCCGAGCGAGATGCTAGATGCACTTACTTGAGCGTGGCGTACATGACGGCCTTGATGGTGTGCATGCGGTTCTCGGCCTCGTCGAAGACCTTGGAAGCGGGGCTCTCGAAGACCTCGTCGGTGACCTCCTGCTCGGTGATGCCGAACTGCTCGCACTTCTCGGCGCCAATCGTGGTGTTGGTGTCGTGGAAGCTGGGCAGGCAGTGCAGGAAGATGGCACCCGGGTTGGCCATAGCCATGACCTCGGAGGTGACACGATACGGGGTGAGCTGAGCGATGCGCTCGGCCCAGACCTCGTCAGGCTCGCCCATGGAGACCCACACGTCGGTGTAGATAACGTCGGCACCGGTGACGCCGTCCTTGACGTCGGTGGTCAGCTTGATGGTGCAGCCGTTGGCCTCGGCGATGGGCTTGCAGGCCTCGATGACGTCGTCAGCGGGCATGCACTCCTCGGGGCCGCAGGCCACGAAGTTCATGCCAAGCTTGGAGCAGACAACCATGAGGGAGCGAGCAACGTTGTTCTTGCAGTCGCCCATGAAGACGAGGGTCTTGCCCTTGATGTCGTAGTTGAAGTTCTCCTGGACGGTCAGGATGTCGGCGAGCATCTGGGTGGGATGCCACTCAGTGGTCAGGCCGTTCCACACGGGCACGCCGGACTTAGCAGCGAGCTCCTCGACATCGTCCTGGGCAAAGCCACGGAACTCGATGCCGTCATACATGCGGCCGAGAACGCGGGCGGTGTCCTCGATGGACTCCTTCTTGCCCATCTGCGACGAACCCGGATCGAGGTAGGTGACACCCATGCCCAGATCCATGCCGCCGACCTCGAAGGCGCAGCGGGTACGAGTGGAGGTCTTCTGGAAGAGCAGAACGATGTTCTTGCCCTCGAGATAGCGGTGCGGAACGCCAGCGCGCTTCATGTCCTTGAAGTTCTTGGAGAGCTTGAGCAGGTACTCGATCTCCTCGGTGGTGAGGTCGAGGAGCTTGAGGAAGCTACGGCCGGAGAGGTTAACACCCATGGTTCGTTTCCTTTCGAAGAAATGAATTACGTAAGTAATTAGTGTTGCCCGTTTGACGGGTGAAACCGGTGCGGTTGTAGGGGGACCGCACCGGAAACGGAAAGACTTAGAGGTCCTCGCGCCAGAAGGGCATGCTCATGCAGCGCGGGCCGCCGCGGCCGCGGGAGAGCTCGGCGGAGGGCACGACGAGAAGGTCCAGGCCCTCCTTGTACAGCACGTCATTGGTGACGGTGTTGCGGGCGTAGACGCAGATCTTGCCGGGCTCGACGCACAGGGTGTTGGAGCCGTCGTTCCACTGCTCGCGGGAGGCCGCGATCGGGTCGCCGCCGCCGCAGGGGATCAGCTTGACCTGGTCGACGCCGGTGGCGTCCTCCAGGACGTGCTCGAGGGTGTCCTCGATCAGGCGGATGTTCACGTCGCCCGGGTTCTTGCCGGCGGTCAGCTCGTAGACGCGCAGGGTGCCCATGATGGCGGGGTGGATCGTGAACTTATCGACGTCGATCTGGGTGAAGACCGTGTCGAGGTGCATGAAGGCGCGCGAGACCGGGATGTCGAAGGCAAGGATGCGCTCGACCTTGGAGTCGGAGTTCCAGAAGATGTTCTGGGCCATGATGTCGATAGCGGCGGCCTGGGTGCGCTGGGAGATGCCGACGGCGAGGGTCTTCTCGTTGATGTTCAGCACGTCGCCGCCCTCGGTGTGGAACTGGCAGTCGCGGCGGAAGTACAGGGAGACGTCCTTGTAGTCGGGGTGGTACTTGAAGATGTACTTGCCGTACAGGGTCTCGCGGTTGCGGGTGACGGAGTACATGCGGTTGAGGTTGACGCCCTCGCCGACGACCGCGAACGGGTCGCGGGTGAAGTAGAGGTTGGGCATCGGGTCGATGATCAGGTCGGACTCGGACTCGGAATTGACCAGGGAGTCGAGGGTCGTGGACGCCGTGAGGGGCATGTCGATCTCGGCCTTGGTCATGCCGGCCATGGTCTTCTTGACGAACTCGAGGTTGTCCTCGATGGAGTCCAGCTTCTCGCGGACGATCTGCGGCATGTGCTGGCCGCGGATGCCGGCCTCGGCGATGTACTGGTCGGTGAACTCGGCGCGGGCGCCGGGGACCTGGTCGAACACCTCGGCGACGAGGTTCTCGAGGTAGAGCACCTCGACGCCCTGGTCCCTCAGGATCTGGGCGAAGGTGTCGTGCTCCTGCTGTGCGACCTCCAGGAACGGGACGTCGTCGAACAGGAGTCGCTCGAGCTCGTCGGGCGGCAGGTTGAGGAGCTCGTCGCCGGGACGGTGCAGGCAGACCTTCCTGAGCTTGCCGATCTCGGAAGGCACGTGCAGACCTTTCGTCATGGCCTCCTACCTTTCTTTCGGGCCCCTGTCAGGGCCGATTCGTTAGCGCCCCTCCGTGTGAGGCGTTATTGCTGACGACATATTTATATCCAAAATCAATCCATACTTCCACCTCGCCCCCGAACGGTTTTATATGAGGGGTGAACGGCATACACATATACTTCACGCATGGCATACTTTGATTAAATAAAGTGGATTTACGTGCTTAAACGCTTTTTAACCGCAGGATCAATTGAAACTAACCTTTGTTAAACCACCCCCAAATTGCATATTTCACGCAACGATATGAATATAATTCGCAATTCTCGCTGTGTCTCAACCATTTTGATTTTTATTCAGAAAAAAGTGCGTCCTATTCATTTTTGACAAACAGATTACCGTTTACCAGACGTTGGATACCGTTCACCGGAAGCTCAGTATAAGGCCCATC
Organism: Collinsella aerofaciens; assembly: GCF_001404695.1. Lineage (GTDB taxonomy): Bacteria > Actinomycetota > Coriobacteriia > Coriobacteriales > Coriobacteriaceae > Collinsella > Collinsella aerofaciens_E. Next base: position 10,011 of record NZ_CZAQ01000047.1, read on the forward strand.
GAATACCCGATCGATCTTGCGTCTCCATTTGTAACAACTTGACTTTTTCGGCAGCAAAGACAAACAGACCCGTTCCCCAAAAGGGAGCGGGTCTGCATTCGGTACACCTAGGGTCCAGCAAGGTTTAGGCCTTCGAGAACCTCAAGGGACTAGCGATCGAGCTCGGCCAGTGCCTCGCCCAGAAGCCTCAGGCCCTCGCGAAGAACATCTTCGCTCGCGCAGTAGCCCAGGCGCGCTCCGCAGGGAAGCTCAAAACGGCTACCGGGGACCAACAGCACTCCCCTATCGGCCAGCAGGCGCTTGCAGAACTCCTCGTCATCCTCGGGAATATCCAGCTGGATAAACGAGGTTGACACGCCCTGCGGGGCCGTCCAAGAGACACGCTGCTGCGTATCGATCCAAGCCTGTGCGATATCTCGGTTACCAAACACGATCTTGCGGTTGCGCTCGAGAATCTTGTCCTTGTGCTCGAGCACGTAGGTCGCCAAAGCATCGTTAAACACGCCACCGCAGATCATGGTGTAGTCGCGGTAGGTGCGGATGCGGTTGGACACCTCTTCATCCGCAACGACCCAGCCCACGCGGGCTGCAGGCGTCGAATAGGTCTTGGACACCGAGTTGGTGACAATGGCCCTCTCGTACACGTCTGCCATCGACATAAAGGACTCGGTGTTCTCGAGCGGCAGATACACCTCGTCGCACAGCACGTAGGCGCCCACCGAGCGGGCAATCTCGGCAATCTGCCCGAGCATGTCTGCATCGAGCACCGTACCGATGGGGTTCGATGCGTTATTGATGCAGATAAGCTTGGTATTGGGGCGAACGAGGCGCTTGAGCTGTTCGATATCGGGTTTCCATCCGAGCTCCTCGCGAAGCTCCCAATACTCGACCTCGGCACCAAGCGTACGCGGGATCTCATAGAGCGGCGCATAGGTAGGCCACTCGGCAATCACGTGATCGCTGGGCCCGACAACGGCAATGATGGCGTTGAGGTTGGCGCCCGTGCAGCCATTGGTCTGCAGAATGTGATCGGGATTGACCTCGCAACGATACAGCTTGGCGACCTCGGCCTTAAACTCCGGCGAACCCTCGATCCAGCCGTAGTTCATCTTCTCGCGATCCAGACGCTCGTAGAACGTAGCGCCGTCCTGCTCGTCGAGCGCGCGAAGCTCGCCCATGGTCAGCGACGAAATCGTCGACTGGGCAATGTCCCACGTAGCGCTCTTCTCCCAAACGTTGAGCCATTCCTCAACGCCAATTGTCTTGATATCCATGACTAAGCTCCAATCGCTAGAACACGGGGATGATGCCGGCAAAGGTCATGGGAATCGAGATGATGCCCAAAAGACAAAGAAGCCGACACCGTTGGGGTATCAACGTGACCGCCTCTAGACATAATGGACACCTTATCTGATACTAATTTAACTTATTAGACAAGAATGGGGCGGTGCGAAAAACCCGCACCGCCCCATTGGGAGACATCTAATGGCAGCTAGATGTTTGTATTAAGACCCGTACGGTCTATGAAAACCTTAGAGGTCCTCGCGCCAGAAGGGCATGCTCATGCAGCGCGGGCCGCCGCGGCCGCGGGAGAGCTCGGCGGAGGGCACGACGAG
>NZ_CZAQ01000048.1 GCF_001404695.1 Collinsella aerofaciens
GAGGGACGGACCCGTCAAGGCGTGACCGGAATCGGTGAAAATACGTTAGCGCAAGCGGTGAAGCCGCCTTTGCGCGAACGGCGCGTTTGATTGGTGAAACTGGTGAAAATTAGATTGACGCTAACATATCCTTCCGGTAGTCGTTCGACCGGATGGCCTCCCCCTCGGCACTCACATTACCAGCCGCGGCACCTGCCCGGCACTTTCCTATCAGCCGTCGGGGGCGGCGCGTCCCGCGCCGGCAGCACCCAACGGGCCCTCTCGGGGGCAGGGACGTTCGGCCGTGCGCGGGCGCCCGGTCGGCGGCCCGTTCTGGGCGCGCCTCAATCGTAGCCCGAGACGGTCCCGGGCTGACAATTTCGACTGTAATGGACGTTCTTAAACGACTATCCAATGACTACTCTGTGGTGTCATCGCCCTCGGCAAGTTGGGGGTACACGGCGTCCTTGGGCATGGTGACCTTCGTCAGCGAGGTGAGCTTTTTGCTCAGCGACGTGTCCGTCTTGACCAGGTCGCTAAGCGTCACGATCTTGTAACCGTCGGCGACAAGGCCGTCGATAATCTGCGGCAGCGCCTCGAGCGTCTGCTCGGCGCATTCGTCTCTATCGGTGAGCAGCACGATATTGCCCGGCGTCACCGAATCGAGCACCGTCGAGACCTGCTCGTCGGCACCGTTGAGCAGCCAGTCGCCCGAGTCAATATTCCACGAGACCACGGCGGAGACCAGGTCCATCGCATCAATCCAGTTTTGCTCGTCAAAGGCAGCGTAGGGAGCACGCAGCAGCATCGTCTTCACGCCGGTCGCCGACTTAATCGCATCGGTGCCTTTCATGATCTGTTCGCGTACCGCCTCACGGTCCTGACCCTTGAGCGAATCGTCGCTGTAGCTGTTGGATCCGATCTCGCACCCGGCATCGACAATCGCCTTGGCCGTGGCAGGCGAGGCCTCGGCTGCATCGCCCGAAAGGAAGAACGTCGCGGTGACGCCCTTTTCCTTGAGCACCTGCAAGATCTGTTTGGTGGCGCCGCTCGGACCCTCGTCAAACGTCAGCGCCACGTACTTTTTGTTGCCCTTGGGCGCCACGCTGGCGCACGCAACGACGCAATCGGTGGCGGGCACAACCTCGCCGCGGTCCTGCGTCTTGCCCGACTGCTCACCAACCCACACCTCGGAGCGGCCCTGGACACCCCATGTCTGCACATACTCGATAGCGCCCGTGCCCTCGACCTTGAGCTTGGGCTCGATAACCGTAGCCTGAACCTCATGCTTCTCGTAGGTGTTACGGCCATCCTTGACCGTCACCTTCTCGCCGCCCTCAAGTTCGCGGCTTTTCCACTTACCCTGTTTTATGCGCTTGCCGTCCACCTTAACCGACAGCTTTTCGCCCCCATGGCGCTTGAGCACGCTGTCATCGACGGCCAGCAGGTCGCCTGCGTCGTAGGTGTCAGTCAACTCCTGCTCGTCGATGAGATTCTGCAGCGTAGAGCCCACGCGCACCGCGGTCTTCTGGCCGTTGAGCTCCACGTCCACGCTGCGGTTGACGTAGCCCACGACGGCAGCGATAAACAGCACGAGCGCACAGCCCACGGCGATAAGCGCATAGGGCAGACGGGACGGTCGGCGCGGCGAGCGCCCGTTGCCGATGCGCGCACTGCGATCGCTAAACCCGCGGCTATGGTTGAGGTACATCGCGCCGGGCTTACGGCGACGGCGGCGCTGACCGCTGGGCAGCTGCCCCAGGTCGCGGCGCGCCGTCGGACGCGCACCCGAACGCCCGTTTAAGTTGGATCCGTTTTGGCGCATGTGCCCTCCCCCATAAACACAGCAAGCCGGAGCAACAGGTCTCCGGCTTGCCTCCCATCATTTGGTACGTCGCTATTTTGTAGCTTTTGACGAGCCTCCGCTCGCCTTTTGGTATTCGTCCTTAAAGGCCTTGAACATGCCGCGCGTCTTGCCGAGCTGCTTGCCCAGCGCGCGACTGCCCTTGTCCACGGCAACCGATCCCTTGTCGTCGAGTACCTTGGCGCCCTTTTTGACCTTATCGCCCACCACGACGCTGGCCTCGGCGGCCTTGGCAGCCGCACCGCCCGAATACCCGAGCGACTTGACCTCGTCCGAGACGACCATCGCGCCGTTCTCGTAGCCGCGCAGCATCGTCGGCGGCACCTGCGTGTCGCCCACCAGCACGCTCGAAGCGGCACCGGCGGTCACATAGAATGCCTGCACGATGCCCGAGCGCGGCTTAAACTCAACGTCCGAGCAATAGCCCACGACGTCACCCGATTCCGTGCGCACGTCCATGCCAACCCAGATGATGCAATCGTCCAGGTTGATATCGAGGCGCTTGGCGGCGGCAGCATCGTACGTGTCCTTGACGTCATCGACCGCAATGGCACCCTCGTAGACACCAATGGCGTCGAGCGCTACGAATCGGTCGGGGCGCTCGATCATGCCCGCGATATCGGACTGGCGGACCATAAAGCCGACCACGCGCGTACCGCCCGGGGTAAAGACCGGAAAGTGAATCTTTCCGAGCTTTTTAGGGCTGCGCGGCGTGCCGTCCTTTTTGGTGCGCTTGTCCTCGGTAGGCTTGCGATAAATCTTGGCGCCGACAAAATCCCCGGCGCGCATTATGCCTCGGTCGAGGGCTCCGTAGCCTCGGTATCAGCCTCGACGGCGTTCTCGACCACGACGTCGGCGGCAGGCGTCACGTTGCCACCCGAAATGGCGTCGTTGAGCTGCTCGCGCAGCTGGTCCATGCGCTCGCGGGCCAGGTCGACCTTGGCGCGCAGGTCGTCGGTCTTGGCGTCGACCATCGGGCCAAAGTCATTCACCGCAGCACGGGCCTCCTCGGCGCTGTGCTCGTAGGTGTCGCGCATATTGTCCCAGGCGTCGTTGGCGATATCGGCAGCCATGGCGCGGGTCTCGGCGCCCGAACGCGGGGCCAGAGCAACGCCGACAATAGCGCCGGCAGCGGCACCAAAAAGTGCGCCGGAGACAAAGCTGAAAGTCTTACCCATGATCATTCCTCTCCTGCGGGCACGTCGGTGCCCACCGTTTGAATGCTGTCCATTATACCCGCAGCACATCACTTGCCGCTCCGCTCATCTGCGTACGGCAAAGGCGCAGGTACGTGATGGTGATAAACGCGTAGGCCTACTCCTGAGGCATAGCCGGCATGGCCACCGTGGCACCCGGGTCCTCGCCGGCGCCGTCCACGAGCGGCAGACCGCCCTCATGCGCAGGTCCTGCCGGAACCGTCGCCGCACCGCCAAAGACGGCAGCGGAGGCCTCGTGGTTCTCGGCAACCGCGCCCTCGGTATCAATCGTCACCTGGGGCTCGTCGTCAAAGTTGGGGACGCCCTGGGGCTCGGCGGGAACGGGCTCGGCGGTCGCATCGACAACGGGCTCGGCGTCGACCGGCACATCGCCCTCGTCAGCGCCCTCGTCCTCGGCAGCATCTTCGCCGTTCGCAGCGGCGACGGCCTCGTGAGGATCCTTGCCCTCGGCCTCGGCGCGCATGCCCAGCACCAGGTTGCGCAGGCCCGCGACCGTGCCTTCCACGTCGGGGGCAGGCTGGTCGGCGTGCAGGTACGCCCAGTCCATCATAAAGGTGGCCGAAGACAGCGCACCGATGGCCAGCGCGTCGTCGGGGCACGAAAGCTCAACCTCAAAAACGCGCTCGTCGTGCTCGCTTACGCGCGTGCGGCCGCACGAGATGCTGCCGGCAAGCCCGGTCTCGTTCATGAGCTCGACCGTCACGTGCTCCAGCAGATGGCAGAGCTCGGTCTGACCCATGCAGTCCTGGAACTCGCGGCCGGAATCGCCCAGGCACAAGTGCTTGGCAATCGCGGGCACCAGGTAGTACACGCGCGCCGTAGCCTCGATGTCCTCCGAGGTCATGAGCGGCATGCCGGGGTTCACCAGCACATGCGCGCAGATCTTGTCCTCGCTGACGGTGACCTTAAGGATGTTGAACAGGCCTGCCATAACTCTCCCCTACTCTTCCTTGTCCTACTCGTCGCCGTCGTGCGGATTCGCGGAACCCGCACCCGACGTCGTCGGCTCGTCTACCGAAGACTCGGAATCCTTCTTATCGGTTTCGGCCGGAGCGATCACGCGAATGAGCGAGATGCGCTGGCCACGCATCGACTGCACTTTAAACTTGTACCCCGCAACCTCAAACACCTCTCCGATGTCGGGCACCGAGTCGCAAAGCTCCAAAATCCAGCCGGCGATGGTCTCATAATCATCGCTTTCCTCGAGCGGCCAACCAAGCTCAATCGCGTCATCGCACGAAAAACGCCCATCAACGAGCCACTCGCGGCGCGAAAGGCGCGTGAGATACTTGTTGTCGGGGTCGAACTCGTCCTCGATCTCGCCGACGATCTCCTCGACGATGTCCTCGATGGTGATGATGCCGGCCGTGCCGCCGTACTCGTCCACGACCACCACGATCTGGTCGTGCGAGGTCTGCATCTCGGACAGCAGCGGCAGGATGTCCTTGGTGTCGGGCACAAAGGTGGCGTCGCGCAAAAAGCCGGCGATGGGCTGGTCGCCCTTGCCGTCGAGCGCGGGCTGAATCAGGTCCTTGATGTGCGCGATGCCGGCGACGTTGTCGGGATCCTCGTGATAGACGGGGATGCGGCTAAAGCCGGTCTGGCGCATGGTGGACAGCACGTCGGCGACCGTCTCGTCGTCCTCGCACATGGTGGTGTCCACGCGCGGCACCATGACCTCGCGGGCAACGGTGTCGCCCAGGTCGAAGATCTCGTGGATCATGCGCTTTTCCTCGTCGAGCAGGTCGTCCTGCTCCGAGACCATGTACTTGATCTCTTCTTCCGAGACGTTCTGGCGGTCGTCGGCACTCTTGATGCGCAGGATGCGGGCCAGGCCATCGGAGCAAGCACCGGTCAGCCACACGAGCGGACGGGCGATCTTTTGGAAAAACGACAACGTCCCCACAACCTGCTTGGACACGCCTTCGGCGTTGGACAGGCCGATGCGCTTGGGCACAAGCTCGCCGATCACAATGGACACGAAGGCGACCGCGACGGTAATGATGACCGGCGCCAGGCCGCGCGCGATGGCGGAGAGCGGCGCGATGCCAAAGCTCATGAGCCACGTGGCGAGCGGGTCGGACAGACTCGTCGAGGCGACGGCGGACGAGGCGAAGCCCACGAGCGTGATGGCGACCTGGATGGTGGCGAGCAGCTGGTCGGAGTCGGCAGCCAGCTTAATGGCACGCTCGGCGCGCTTGTCGCCTTCCTCGGCCTCGTGCTCCAGCACGGCGCGCTTGGCCGTGGTGAGCGCCATCTCGGACATAGAGAAGTAGCCGTTGATGAGGGTCAAAACGAGGGTGGTGATAAGGGAGATGGTTATGTCCATCGGGAGTTTCTCGAACCTCCAAGATTCGGGATGTCGGATTAAAACGTTGACGGCTGATACGGCAATTGCACTGGCGACCGAGCGGGGGCACGGGCGCTGGCGTGGTCGCTAGATTACGAAGAGGATCACCGCCATGAACTGGAAGATGCTGCCGGCGAGTACCCACAGGTGAAACACGCTGTGAAGATAGCGCACGTTTTTGGCGATATAGAACGGCACGCCCGCGGTGTAGCACACGCCGCCGACGGCGAGCAGGGCAAGTGCCACGGGGTTGAGCAGCGCCACGAGCTCGGGCAGCTTAAAGACAACGAGCCAGCCCATCAGCAGATAGACCAGGCCGCTTACCCAATGCGGCTGGCGCTCGCGCATAAAGCACTCGAGGGCGATGCCGATAATGGCGATGGCCCATACGGCAAAGAACAGCACAGCGCCGCCGTCGTTTGCGAGCGTGATGAGGCAAAACGGCGTATAGCTGCCCGCAATGAGCAGGTAGATGCAGCTGTGGTCGATGATGCGAAACACGCGCTTGGCGCGCGCGGGCTGAATCGCGTGGTAGAGCGTGGAGGCTAGGTATTCGAGGATAATGCTGACGCCGTAGACAATTGCCGCGGCCATGTGGGCCGGGCCTCCGCCGCGCAGGGCGGCGAATACGATCAGGAGCACCAGGCCCGCGATACCCAGCAGGCAGCCGACACCATGGGTGACGGAGTTCATGATCTCCTCACCCACCGTGTAGTGTGGAACGGCCGCGGTCTTGGGTCGCGGCTTAGAACTGTCGCTCGAATCGGACATGCCGGTTACATCCTCCAACGTAAAGAGTTCTCAACACTATATCAAAGCGTCTGGGTACGTGCGAAATTTGCACTATACGTGACCCTTTGTTTACCCATTCTTTGCCTGTTGACGCATCAACGGCGAACGTCCATAATGCGCTTGCATTAAATGTTGATGTATTAACATCTTATAGGAGAATACCGCATGGCTCAAAACGCACGTTCCCATCGAAAGCTCAAGATAGCCGGCATCGTTGCACTGGTGGTTGTCGTTGCGCTGCTCGGATTTGCCGGCAACTTTCTGTTTGACTTCGCGCTGAATCCCCGCGCGCCATACACCATGAAGATGATGCAGGATAGCAAGAACGACAAAGAAGGTGAGCAGCCGGATGCCGAGGATACCGAGGCGCGGGCATGGTTTAAAGAGAACCGCAAGAGCAGCAACCTCACCGCGGACGACGGGACCGAGCTTGCCGCCTGGTATTTTGCTGCGTCGGAGAGCACGCACGACTACGCCGTCTGCCTGCATGGATATACCAACGAGCCCATCGGTATGGCCCGATACGCCAAACGCTTCCACGACCGTGGCATGAACGTACTCGCACCCGCCGCCCGCGCCCACGAGCGCTCCGGCGGCGACTATATCGGCATGGGCTGGCCCGAGCGCCTCGACATCGTCGCATGGATCGAGCGAATCGTTCAGGCTGACCCCGAGGCGCGCATCCTGGTCTTTGGCGAGTCGATGGGTGCGGCAACCGCCATGAACGTCGCGGGGGAATCTCTGCCCGCAAACGTGAAATGCATTATCGAGGACTGCGGTTATACGAGTGTTTGGGACGAGTTTTCCCTGCAGCTCAAGGACGTGTTCAGCCTGCCCAGCTTTCCCTTGCTCGATGTAGCAAACTTGGTGTGCAACGTGCGCGCGGGCTACGACTTTCATAAGGCGAGCAGTGTGGAGCAACTCAAACACGCGACGGTTCCCATGCTGTTTATCCACGGCGACCAGGACACCTTTGTGCCGTACGACATGCTCGACCAAAACTACGACGCGTGCGCCAGCAAGGTTAAACAGAAGCTCACTATCCACGGCGCCACCCACGCCAAGAGCGCGCAAGTTGACCCCGAGCTCTACTGGAATACGGTCGACGACTTCCTCGACAAGAATTATTAGGCAAAAAGCAACGTCTGGGGTTTTGTTGCCAAAAATCGGTTTGTGGTCGGCGGTATTCGATTTTTCACCGCACTTCTGAAAAGCCGCCCGCGAGCGTTGTGCTCGTGGGCGGCTTTTACTCAACTAACGCCACAAAGGCGCTTGGTTTGTCCAATAGGACGACGCTACTTGACCTCGATGAGCTCGTACTTGCTCGTGCCCAGGCCGATCTTCTCGGCGTGCGCGATGCACACGCGCCAGTCGGTGTCGGGATGCGTGATGCAGAAGGGATCCTTGGCCTGCTCGCCCTCCAGATGCTCGTGGTTGTGCTCCATCTTGGCCGCGCTATCGGTGAGCTCGGTGTTGGGCAGCGGCTCAGACGCCATGACGGCGTCGGCGCAGGCCTGGTCGATGGCGACCGGGTCGAAGCTCGCGAACATGCCGATGTCGTTGACGATAGGCGTATCGTTTTCAGGATGGCAGTCGCAGTTGGGACTGATGTCCATGGCAAGCGAGATGTGGAAGCTCGGGCGGCCGTCGACGACGGCCTTCGTATACTCGGCGATCTTGCAGTTGAGCACGTCGGCCGCGGCCTCATAACCGGGCTTGATGCAGTCCTGGTTGCATGCCGCAATGCAGCGTCCGCAGCCCACGCAGCGATCGTGGTCGATGGCAGCCACGTGCACCGTGCGAGTAGCGCCGCTGGCAAGCTCGCGCTCGCGGGTGCCGTCGAACGAGATAGCGTTGTGCGCGCAGATCTTTTCGCAGGCATGGCAGCCAACGCAGTGCTCGGTCGCGACGTTCGGCTTGCCGGCGGCATGCTGCTCCATCTTGCCGGCACGGCTGCCGCCTCCCATGCCCAGGTTCTTCATGGCGCCGCCAAAACCGGCCTGCTCATGGCCCTTAAAGTGGGTGAGGCTGATCACGATATCGGCATCCATGAGCGCCTGACCGATCTTGGCCTCGTGCACGTACTCGCCGCCCTCGACCGGGACGAGCGCCTCGTCGGTGCCCTTGAGGCCGTCGGCAATGATGATCTGGCAACCCGTAGCATACGGGGTAAAGCCGTTCTGGTAGGCGGTATCGATGTGCTCGAGCGCGTTTTTGCGGCTACCGACATAGAGCGTATTGCAGTCGGTGAGGAAGGGCTTGCCGCCCAGCTCCTTCACGACGTCCGCGACGGCGCGGGCGTAGTTGGGGCGCAAAAAGCTCAGGTTGCCCAGCTCGCCAAAGTGAATCTTGATGGCGACGAACTTGTTCTCAAAGTCGATCTGCTCAATTCCGGCGTGACGGATGAGGCGCTTGAGCTTGTCGAGCTGGCTCTCGCGAGCATGCGTGCGCAGGTTGGTGAAGTACACCTTAGCGGGTGCTGCGGGTGCAGTTGCGGTCATAGATCTATCCCCTCGGTCTATATGGCGTTACAGACATAGAGGATGGTACCAGTTGAAGTGGGGTTGAAGTCAAGCACAGGCACTCATTGGGGACAGACTTAAATGAGTGCTTGCCGCCCGGCCAGCGAGCCGGCGATCCGACAAAGACTGTCCCCAACGACTAGTCGTTTAAGAACGTCCATTACAGTCGAAATTGTCAGCCCGGGACCGTCTCGGGCTACGATTGAGGCGCGCCCAGAACGGGCCGCCGACCGGGCGCCCGCGCACGGCCGAACGTCCCTGCCCCCGAGAGGGCCCGTTGGGTGCTGCCGGCGCGGGACGCGCCGCCCCCGACGGCTGATAGGAAAGTGCCGGGCAGGCGCCGCGGCTGGTAATGTGAGTGCCGAGGGGGAGGCCATCCGGTCGAACGACTACCGGAAGGATACCACCGTGAAAGCGACATCCACCAGGCCCGCGGCCGTGCTCGGCCTGGACGTCGGCAAGCCATCGCACTGGGCCTGCCTGGTCGACCGCGACGGGGGGGTGCTGGCCAGCGCCCCCGTCCGCAACAGGGAGGCCGAGCTCGACGCGCTGTTCGCCTCCGCGCCCGCCGGCACGCTCGTCGTCGTCGACCAGTTCCGCAACATAGGGTCCCTCGCCGTGAGGCGGG
>NZ_CZAQ01000049.1 GCF_001404695.1 Collinsella aerofaciens
GTCGGCGTCCATGGTTCCTCCTTCAACGTTAATGAAGGATAGCCCGTCGCGGTGACATCGGATTTATGTCACTCCTGGTCTAACAGAGCCAAAGAAATTGCACCCCTTGGTTTCGATAAGTATTTTGAGCACATCATCCTTGTCGAAGACACAACCGAACATAAACCCGCACCCGCACCCATGCTCGAATATCTCCGACGTGCGGGCGCGAATCCTGGCAACGTCGTCTACGTTGGCGACACCGTCTACGACGAACAATGCGCAACTTCAGCAGGGGTCAGTTTTGCCAGAGCGGCATGGGGATCACACCAAGACATCCCAAATGCCACCTACAACCTCGAAACCCCCAACGACCTGTTAACCCTAACAACCAAATAACCCACGCGTCCCACCCTTTCAGCCCCAACGCCACAAGGGCGACGACCTCGAGTAGGTCAACCTGGGAGGGACGAGGGCTTAGTTCCCCAATCTTTCCGCAGGGGGCAAAAAGCCTCGCCGCACGAAGTGCGCAGCGAGGCTTTTTGCATGCCCGAGGACGATTGGGGAACTAAGCCCTCGTCCCTCCCCGGGATATGTAGCGAGTCAGAGTACCCTTGCTGTTACTCTGCTTTGCCCACAGAGTTGAGGTTGGTCATGCGGATCTTAACCAGCTCGGTGATCTCACGCATACCCTCCTTAGCCGGCTTCTTGGGATCGAAGCAGGCAGGGTTCTCGGCCATGTAGGCCATGAAGCCTTTGGTGTAGGCCTGACGCAGCTCGGTGGCGTAGTTAACCTTGCAGATGCCGTTCTTCACAGCCTCGGCAACCTGCTCATCGGGCACACCGGAGGTGCCGTGCAGAACCAGCGGCACGTCGACGGCGTCGCGAATGGCCTTGACCACGGACTGCTCGATGTGAGGATCGCTCGTGTACACACCGTGGCTGGTGCCAACGCCAATTGCGAGGGAGGTACAGCCGGTGCGCTCGACGAACTCCTTGGCCTCGGCAGGATCGGTGTAGGGGCTCTCGCCCTCAACCGCGGGACCGTCGTCCTCCTTGCCGCCAACCTTGCCAAGCTCAGCCTCGACGGGCACGCCCATGGCGCGGCCAGCGTCGGCGACGGACTTGGTCAGGGCGATGTTGTCCTCGAAGGACTCGTGCGAGCCGTCGATCATGACGGAGGTGTAGCCCGTGCGGAAAGCCTGCATGCAGCGGTCATAGCCATCGCCGTGATCGAGGTGCAGGGCGACGGGCACGGAAGCGCGCTCGGCGGCAGCCTTGACCATGCCGTAGAAGTAGTCCAGACCAGCGGTCTTGATGGTGCCCGGGGTGGTCTGCATGATGACGGGAGACTTGGTCTCCTCGGCAGCGGCCAGAACGGCCATAACAAACTCGAGGTTCTCGACGTTGAACGCGCCGACGGCGTAGTGGCCGGCCTGAGCGTCCTTGAGCATCTTTTCGGTGGTAACAAGTGCCATGAGCGTTTGCTCCTCTCCCTCGCCCGCATCTGGACATCGGGCGTAGCTGTTCACAAGGCGTTTTACCTTGCGTTTTCTGCGCTCATTGTATGAAATTCAGCGGGTATGCATGTGCGAGATATTGAGCCCATGCAGGTCAATACAGTCGTTTTTGAAAAGTAAACGGAAGGAATTGGAGCTGAGTGGGCGTGTTCGATATTGAATTTTGGGCGTTCAGCGTCTTTCTTTTATAGAAAAGATAAGTAATCGAAAGGTGTTTTCTTACTCAAAAAGAAAATGAACGAAAATAGAGTCAACACAATTCCTGCAAATTTCAGACGATGATGGAGCAGATATGGCCCACGCAACAACCCGAGCTTTCGCCGACGAGCGTCGTTCCGCCATCATGGAGATGCTCGATCATAATGCCTCGGTGCAGGTAGCAGAAATCGCCCAGACCTTTGGCGTGTCCTCCGTCACCGCCCGCGCCGACCTGGACGCGCTCGCCGAAGCAGGCAAGCTGCGCCGCACGCATGGCGGTGCCGTATCGCTCCACAAACGCCTGACCGTTTCCACGCAGGATCGCCGCATCAACGTCAATGTCGCCGCCAAGCAGGCCATCGCACAAAGCGCCATCGAGCTCGTCAATGACGGCGACACGTTGCTCGTCGACTCGGGCACCACGGCGCTCGAATTTGTCCGCCTGCTCGACCAGCGCGACGGCATCACCGTCATCACGGCCGACATTACCATTGCCGATTACATCGACGAGAGCATGCCCTCAGTCGATGTCGTCATGCTGGGCGGGGCGCTGCGCAAAGGCCATCGTTATTTGTACGGACCGCTCACTATGCAGGCGCTCCAAATGGTCCATGCCGATCTGGCCGTCATGTGCCCCGGCGCCTTTGTCCCCAGCTGCGGCTTTACGACCGACTTTCCCCAGATGGCCGAGACCAAAGCGGCTATGGTCGGTGCCGCCCGTCAAAGCGTCGCCCTCATGGACGCCAGCAAGGTTAACGGACGCGGCATGTACCGCTTTGCCGAACTCGCCGACGTCGACTCCATCGTGATGGACAGCGACCCCGATAATGCCGTCGCCACCTCAATCGCCGAGATCGTCGACAACGCCCGCCCAAATCTCCTCATCGCCGGCGCTTAAACAAAAACCACCACAAAGGTCTCCTTTGTGGTGGTTGAGCATCAGAAGTGAATGTGTCGCTACTTGGACAGCTCGTCGGCGAGAACCTCGATCTGAGCGCGCGAGGCGTCGTTGAGCGAACCCAGCACGGTCACCTTGTTCTGCGCCAGGGTGATGTCCTTCATGCCCTCGAGCTCCTTGGTCATAACCTTGGCAGCGGTGGGCGCCCAGGAGCCGGCCTCAACGAGCGCCACCGTACGGTTCTGATAGGCGTGCTCGGCAAGCGTGTGGATAAAGGTGCTCATGAACGGGAAGATCTCACCCTGATAGGTGATGGAGGCGAGCACCAGACGGTCATAGCGGAACGCATCCTCAACGGCCTCGGCCATGTCGTCGCGAGCCAAGTCAAAGACGGAAACCTTCTGGCCGCGAGCCTCAAGCGCTGCGGCGAGCTCCTCGACGGCAGCTTTCAGATGCCCATACACGCTCGCATAGGCAATCGTGATGCCCTCGTCCTCGGGCTGATAGCTCGACCAGGTGTTGTAGGTGTCGAGGTAATAGCCCAGATTCTCGGTAAGAACAGGACCATGGAGCGGACAGATGATCTGGATATCCAGATCGGCGGCCTTCTTGAGCACGGTCTGCACGAATTTGCCGAACTTACCGACGATGCCAAAGTAGTAGCGGCGCGCTTCGCAAGCCCAGCCTTCCGGGTCCTCGATGTCGTTGGCGCCGAACTTGCCAAAGCCGTCGGCACTAAAGAGCACCTTGTCGGTGGACTCGTAGGAGAAGATCACCTCGGGCCAGTGCACGTTGGGGGCGCCGATAAACGTTAGGCTGTGGCCACCCAGGTCGAGCACGTCGCCCTCTTTGACGACCATCTTACGCTCGGGGTAGTCGGTGCCAAAGTAGTTGACCATCATGCGGAAGGCGCCCATGCTGGCCACTATCTGTGCCTGGGGGTAGCGCTCCATAAAGGCGGCGATGCCAGCAGAGTGATCAGGCTCCATGTGATGGATAACCAGGTAGTCGGGCGTACGTCCATCGAGCGCGGCCTCGAGGTTGCCGAGCCACTCGTCAACAAAACCACCATCGACCGAATCGGCGACGGCGATCTTTTCGCCCAAGATAACGTAGCTGTTGTATGCCATACCGTTCTCGGACACATCGTACTGGCCCTCGAACAGGTCAATGTCGTGATCGTCGACGCCAACGTAGCGGATATCCTTGGTGATCTCCATCAGGCAAAGCCTCCTAGATAGACAAAATAACCCGTCTATCATAGCACTCGGCAGCATTCCAACTGTTATCTGCCGGCATCCTTACCGATTGTTATTGAAATACGATAAATCGCCGTTTACCTGCGCAAACTATGAGCGTGGTATCGCCGTGCTATGTCGAATAATGAGCTGGCCGGGAATACGAATGGCAACGGTTTTGCCCGCCGTACCCGCCTCGGGAACCGCATGCTCGAATACCTCGCGTCCGCGCTGATGTAGATCGAATCGCACGGTCGTAAGCTCGTTGTGTGCCACAAAATCATCGAGCGAATCGTCGACGCCCACCACGCTCACGTCCTCGGGCACGCGCAGACCGCTATCGCGCAGCGCTGCAATCGCGCCATTTGCCATCTGGTCGTTTGCCGCATAAATCGCCGTCATGGCGCGATCGTGCTCGGCCAGATATCTGCCGGCCTCGTAACCGCTGTTGGCAGACCAATCGCCCTCGAGCGGCGCCTGCGGCTTAATGTGCTTACGCTCGAGTGCATCCTGCCAACCGGCGCGACGAAACTGTTCATCGACCGAGAACGACGGGCCGCCGATATAACGAATCTGCTCGTGTCCCAGCTCAAACAGATGATCCATGAGCAACAGCGAGCAGCCGTAATGGTCGGAATCGACCGTGGTCACGCGCGGATGCGCGTACATGGTAACGATGACCGTGCCAATGCCCGGCAGTGGATCAAACGTCTCAAAATCGGGTGCCATGCGACTCATGCCGATAATGATGCCGTCCACGGGCAGCGCGGCCATACGACGCGTGGCCTCGGCAAGCGAAAACTCCTCGGTCTTGGACATCTCGACCAGCGTGATGGCGCAATTATGCTCGCGAGCAGCGCTGGCGATGCCGTCGATCATTGAGAGGTTGCCAAACTTGGTGACATCGTTGATGCATAGGCCGACCGAATGGTAACGGCCGTCGCGCAGCGAGCGACCGGCATAACTCGGACGAAAGCCGAGCTCTTGCATAGCAGCCTGCACGCGCTGGCGCGTCTGCTCGTTAACGTTGGGCAAGCCGTTGGCGACGCGCGAAACCGTCTGCTGCGAAACGCCAGCAGCGCGGGCGACGTCGGCCATGGAGACCGGACGCGTACCTGTATCGTTGGACGGGCGCCTTGCCACAGGATCACCTTCACCCTTGCGAGATCTGAATAGCGTGAATGCCGGCCCGGGCAGAAATACATCCCGCGCCGAGGCCCGCTATCGTCGGACGCATGTTAACGTACTCTACTTTTTCTATCTGCATCTCTTCTGCTTTATAAGTCCATACGGCAGTACCGTTCACGGCTGAATTTCTACCGATTACCAGATTCTCAAAAAGTGACAAGCGATGTGTTATGAGTACGTTAACATAGCCCGTAACGTGCGGTATCGTGAACACTTGGTTCATGCCGCTTCAAGTTGTTAACGTACTCATAACGACGCAAAACTCACCCGTGCGCGCCAAGGAAAGGACTTCCATGACCACCCCCGACGAAAAGACACTCGCCACGCTCACCAAGCTGTTCAAGGAGGAGTTTGGCCCCATCGGCGACCGCCAGGTGCTCTATGTGCACGCGCCCGGCCGTTCCGAGATCAGCGGCAACCACACCGACCACGAGGGTGGCCACGTTATCGCCGGCTCGCTCGATGTCGCTGTCGACGGCATCGCCGTGGCAACCGATTCCAACAAGGTTCGCGTAGCCGACGAGGGCTATCCCACGTTTGAAATCGCGCTCGGCACGCTAGACGTTCAGGAGTCCGAGAAGGGCACGTCCGCAAGCCTCGTGCGCGGTATGGCCCACGAGATTGCAGCCCTTGGCGTTGAGCCTCACGGCTTCGATTTCGCCTTCACCTGCTCCGTCCCCTCGGGCGGCGGCCTTTCGAGCTCCGCTGCCGTCGAGGCCGCATACGGCCGCGCCATGGAGACGCTCTGGGGCGCGCCCGCCATTGAGCCCGTCGCGCTCGCGCAGATGAGCCAGCGCACCGAGAACAACTACTACGGCAAGCCCTGCGGTCTGATGGACCAGGCCGCCGTGTGCCTGGGTGGCCTCGCCTACATGGACTTTGAGGACCAGGC
This sequence comes from Collinsella aerofaciens, assembly GCF_001404695.1. Classification (GTDB taxonomy): domain Bacteria; phylum Actinomycetota; class Coriobacteriia; order Coriobacteriales; family Coriobacteriaceae; genus Collinsella; species Collinsella aerofaciens_E. The sequence continues at coordinate 5,914 of NZ_CZAQ01000049.1, forward strand.
TCAGCCTAAGACCCAGAAGCTCGAGCTCAACTTTGAGGATCACGGCTATGCGCTTGTGCTCGTTAAAGTAGGCGCCGACCACGTGGCCGCCACCGACGATTACGCCGCCGTTCCCCGCGAGATGCAAGACGTCGCCGCCGAGTTTGGCAAGGCACGACTGTGTGAGGTAAACGTTGCCGACTTTGACGCCAAGCTCCCCGAGCTGCGTGCCAAGCTGGGCGACCGCGCCTGCCTGCGCGCCGTTCACTACTGGTACGAGAACGGCCTGGTCGACAAGCGCTGGGCAGCCCTGAACGCCGGCGACATTGACCGGTTCCTGGTTCTGACGCGCGAGTCCGGCGCCAGCTCCGCCATGTACCTGCAGAATGTCGTTGCCAAGCTGGGCTCCGAGCAGCCTTCGATGTATGCCCTGGCACTGGCCGAGCACGTGCTCGACGGCCGCGGTGCCGTTCGTATTCACGGTGGCGGCTTTGGTGGCACCATCCAGGCCTTCGTGCCGCTCGATCTGGTCGACACCTTTATCACCAAGATGAACAGCTGGCTGGGCGAAGGCTCTGCCCGCCACTACGCAATTACTGACAAGGGGGCTTACGCGGCATGGCTGTAATGACTGATGTGCGCGAGGCCGCACAGGGCCTCATCGAATATGCCATCCACCGATCGATGATCGGACAGGACGACCGCATCTGGGCCTACAACACCATTCTGGAGTGCATCGGCGCCACGGGCCCGGCGCTCGACATGGCCTGGGCGCTCCAGATCGAGAAGCTCTCGCTCTTGCACCCCGATACGCTCCCCGATTTTGACCTGGAGGGCACGCTTGCCGCACTTTCCGAGGCTGCCGTTGCCAACGGCGCCGCCGAGGACACGGCATCGGGCCGCGACCGCATCGCCATGCGCATCATGGGCGTGCTGATGCCGAGGCCTTCGGTTGTAAACGAAGAGTTCAACGGACGTATGGGCGTCAACGAGCCCCGCGCCGCAACCGACTGGTTCTACGGCCTGTGCTGCGACGCCGGCTACGTGCGCCGTGCCGCCATCGCGCGCAACATCAAATGGAGCGCCCCCACCAACTGGGGCGATCTTGAGATCACCATCAACCTGTCAAAGCCCGAAAAGGATCCGCGCGACATTGCCGCGGCCGGCGCCGCAAAGAACACGGGCGAGAAGTATCCCGCCTGCCAGCTCTGCATCGAAAACGAGGGCTATCCCGGACGCTCCGCCGCAGCCGACGGTGGCGCTCACCCCGCCCGCCAGAATCTGCGCGTTATCCCCATCCAGCTCGACGGCGAGCGCTGGGGTTTCCAGTACAGCCCGTATGCGTATTTTAACGAGCACTGCATCACGATGAGCTCCGAGCATCGCCCGATGCACGTGGACCGCAAGGGTCTGACCTGCCTGCTCGACTTTGTCGACCTGTTCCCGCACTACTTTATTGGCTCCAACGCCGACCTGCCTATTGTGGGCGGCTCGATCTTGTCGCACGACCACTTCCAGGGCGGCGCGCACGAGTTCCCCATGATGCATGCCGCCGAGGTCTCGCAGTTTAGCGTGCCCGGTTTTGACCAGGTCAGTGGTACCGTGCTGCAGTGGCCGCTCTCGGTGCTGCGCCTGCGCTCGCACGACCGCGCCCAGCTGCTCGACGCCGCCGAGAAGATTATCCTGGCATGGCGCGAGTGGACCGATGAGTCCGTGGGCGTCATCGCGCACACAGCCGACGGCGTGGCACACAACACCGTGACGCCCGCCATCCGCCGCGTCGACTCTCGCGGCAACGCCGGTGGCGAAATCTACGAAGCCTACCTGGCGCTTCGCTGCAACATCACGACCGACGAGCACCCGCTGGGCGTTTTCCACCCACATGCCGAGTACCACCACATTAAGAAGGAGAACATCGGTCTGATCGAGGTCATGGGCCTGGCCATTCTGCCGCCGCGCCTGGTTCCCGAGCTTGGCGCTGTCCGTGAGCATCTGCTGGCAGCCAAGGTCGATGCCAGCTACGATCTTGCCGGTGCGCTCGAGGGCGATGATCTTTGTCGCAGCCATGCCGCGTGGGCCGAGGACGTCTTTGCTCGCCGCGCCGACGAGCTTACGGCCGACAACGCCATCGATATCCTGCACGAGGAGGTCGGCGTGGTGTTTGGCCACGTGCTCGACAACGCCGGCGTCTTTAAGTGGAACGAGGCAGGACGCGCCGCCCAACAGCGCTTTATCGACTCGCTGTAGCATGCGAGTTCGAGCCTCATCAGCGGCCACAACATAACCGCCCACATGACAACGGCGCCCGCCGGCAACATCGCCGACGGGCGCCGTTTTATTGGTGCATCATAGCCGACCCCCTTGCACCAATTAGGGGTGTCCCCAGGTGTCGGCAGAAAAGGAACGTCCATTACAGTCGAAATTGTCAGCCCGGGACCGTCTCGGGCTACGATTGAGGCGCGCCCAGAACGGGCCGCCGACCGGGCGCCCGCGCACGGCCGAACGTCCCTGCCCCCG
>NZ_CZAQ01000050.1 GCF_001404695.1 Collinsella aerofaciens
GACCAGTGTGGCGCCTTGTCCGCGGCTCCGAAGGAGCAGGACAAGGCGCCACACATGGTCGAGGACGTTCTGAAAACTAAGCCCGGCCCCCGCCGGACAGGTCAACCTACTCGCAGAGCAGCTTGGCGATCTGGACGGCGTTGGTTGCCGCGCCCTTACGGATTTGGTCACCGCAGCACCAGAAGGTGATACCGCGCGCGGCCTCGGGGTTCGAGATGTCGCGACGCACGCGGCCGACCCAAATCAGGTCTTGGTCGGACGTATCCATCGGCATGGGGAAGCGGTCGTGCGCATCCTCGGCAGCCATATCGTCAACCAGCTTGACGCCGGGAGCGGCAGCCAGCGCAGCACGGGCCTCGTCAACCGTAATGTCACGCTCGAACTCGAGCGTGATGCTCTCGGAGTGCGAACGCAGCACGGGCACGCGCACGCAGGTGCAGTTCACGCGCAGCTCGGGCAGATGCATAATCTTGCGGCCCTCGTTTTGTAGCTTCATCTCCTCGGAGGTAAAGCCCTCCTCCTTGACGCCGCCAATCTGCGGAATCAGGTTGCTCGCCAGCTGAGCGGCAAACGCGCGCGGCTCGGGAATCTCCTCGCCACGGCCCAGGGCGGCCAGCTGAGCCTCGAGCTCGGCCATACCGGGAGCGCCAGCACCCGAAGCCGCCTGGTACGTCGAGACGATCATGCGCTTCACGCCGGCGAGCTGATGCAGCGGCCACGTGGGAACCAGGCCGATGATGGTCGCGCAGTTGGGATTGGCGATAAGGCCGTGATGCCATTTGATGTCGTCGGCATTGATCTCGGGCACGACCAGCGGCACCTCGGGATCCATGCGGAAGGCATGGCTGTTGTCGACCACGACGGCGCCGCGCTTAACGGCCTCGGGCAGCAGCTCCTTCGCGATGTCGTCGCCGGCGGCGCCAAGCACGATGTCACAGCCCTCAAAGGCCTCGGGACAAGCCTCTTCGATCACGATTTGCTCGCCGCGGAACTCAACGGTCTTGCCCGCGGAGCGTGCGCTTGCCAACAGCTTGAGCTTGCCGACCGGGAACTCCTGCTCGTTGAGGCACTCGAGCATCTGGGTGCCCACGGCTCCCGTCGCGCCCAAAATAGCAACCGTGTACTGTTTCATGCTTCCCCCTTTAAAGGTTGTGGCTTTTGCCCGCACGCCGAGCAGGCCGATTATTGTTGCCAGTTTATACAAGAACAGGGCGGGCATGAAATCCGCCCCGTCGAAACGAAACCGAAACGAAACGCCCCGCCGTAGATTTTTGAGACATGACCCAAAAATCTACCGAACAGTCGCTACTTTTTGAGCGCGGCCAGAGCGGGATCGACCGGCGCAGGAGCCTCCAGATCGGAGACCTTCACAATGCCGTTTTCGTCGGAGAAGGCACGGTAAATGGTCTGAATCGCCAGGTCGAAGTCCTTCTCCTCGACACCAATAATGATATTGATCTCGTCACAGCTCTGCGAAATCATGCGCACGCTCACGCCGGCCTGGCCGAGCATGCCAAACAGATGGCCCGAGATACCTGCGCGGCCGCGCAGGTTACGACCGACGGTAGCGATAAGCGCCAGACCCTCAACGACCTCGATCTCGAGCGGCTCGACCTCCTGCTGGATGTCGCCCACAAGCGAGTACAGCGAATCGTGCACATCCTGCTCCTGCACCACGGCGCCAAAGCGGTCGACGCCGGTGGGCATATGCTCGACGGAAACGTCATAGCGCTCGAAGACCGAAAGCGCACGGCGCATAAAGCCAACGCGGGGCTTGGTGCGGTCGCGGGCCACGTTGATGGCGACAAAACCGCGCTTGCCGGTCACGCCGGTAATGATGGGCTCTGCCTCGCCCTCGTCAGCCGTCTCGCTAATGATGGTGCCGGGGTCCTGTGGCGCATTGGTGTTCTTGATGACCAGCGGAATGCCGGCCTCGCGCACGGGGAACACGGCCTCCTCGTGCAGGACACTCGCACCCATGTACGAAAGCTCGCGCAGCTCCTCGTAGGTAACGCGGGCGATGGGCTGAGCCTCGGGAACAATACGCGGATCGGCAGAATAGAAGCCCGAGACATCGGTCCAGTTCTCATACAGATCGGCGCCCAGGCACTTGGCCAGAATCGAGCCCGAGATATCGCCGCCGCCACGATCGAGCAGCTTGATCTGGCCCTCACGCGTCGCGCCGTAGAAACCGGGCATAACAAAGCCGCCCTGCTGACCGTACTCCTGCACCAACTCGGAGGTACGATTCATGCTGAGCGTACCGTCGTGATGGAACGCCACAACCGTCGCGGCGTCCAGGAACGGTAAGCCCAGGTACTCGGCCATCAGGCGGGCGGTAAAGTACTCGCCACGGCTCACAAGCTCCTCGGTGGAGTAGCCGCCCGAGCGGGCGCGCTCGGCAAAGGCCGCGAACTCCTCACGGATGGGATAGGTGAGCTCCAGCTCGTCAGCGATATCAAAATAGCGCTGGCCAATGTCCTCGAGCAGCTCCTCGCACGACACGTGGTACTTGACGTGCGCGTTGACCAAGTAGAGCAGATCGGTCACCTTGGTGTCGCCCTTAAAACGGCGACCGCAGGCAGAAACCACCACAAAACGGCGGGCCGGGTCGGCATCGACAATGGCCTTGATCTTCTTAAAGTGTTCGGCATCGGCGACCGACGAGCCGCCAAACTTGGCAATCTTAATCATGGGCTTGAGGTTACCTTTCTAAAAGCCTCTGCAAACCTGTTTTGCGCGCTCTGATACCATGGTTTCACCGATTGGGACCAAGGCATCCGAGGAGCAGTGTTATATGGGAACTTATCATAGTACACGAGGACGCACTTTATCGTGCTCAAGTAAGGTGGCAATCCGTACCGGCATCGCTCCCGACGGGGGTTTGTTTGTCTCGGACGAGCTCGGCACCCAGCAGGTCGATATCAGCTCGCTTGCAGATAAATCGTACTTTGAAATCGCTCAAGATGTGTTGGGAATGTTACTGAATGATTACACAGCCGAAGAAATTTCGGCGTGTGTCGACGAGGCATACCGCGGCACGTTCGTGAGCGAAGAGGTTACGCCGCTCGTCAAACTCGACGCCGCACCGGGCGCCGACGCCCCGCAAACCTATGTGATGGAGCTCTTTGGCGGCCCCACGAGCGCCTTTAAGGACGTCGCCCTGCAGATGCTCCCCCGCCTGATGGCCCGCACCTCTGCCAAGGACGGCGGCGCCGAGCGCATCATGATCGTCACCGCCACGTCGGGCGACACCGGCAAGGCAGCACTCGCCGGCTTTGCCGACGCTCCGGGCACGGGCATCACTGTCTTTTATCCCGAGGGCAAGGTCAGCCGCGTCCAGAACCTGCAGATGTCCACTCAGGAGGGCGACAACGTCGCTGTCTGCGGCATCCGCGGCAACTTTGACGACGCCCAGAGCGCCGTCAAGCGCATCTTTGCCGATAAGGAGCTTGCCGAGCGCCTGGAGGCCGCTGGCACGGTGCTTTCGAGCGCCAACTCCATCAATGTCGGCCGTCTGGTACCGCAGGTCGTCTACTACTTTGCCGCCTATGCGCAACTGCTGCGCGCCGGCACTATCGAGGCTGGCGACGCCGTAGAGTTCTGTGTGCCCACCGGCAACTTTGGCGATATCTTGGCCGGCTACTACGCCAAGTGCATGGGTCTGCCCGTCGCCAAGCTCGTCGTGGCGAGCGACAAGAACAACGTGCTGGCCGACTTCCTGACCACCGGCGTTTACGACCGTAACCGCCCGTTCTTCACGACCATCTCGCCGTCGATGGACATCCTCATCAGCTCCAACCTGGAACGCATGCTCTACTTCCTGTCCGATGGCGACTGCGAGCTCGTTGCCGGCCTTATGGAGCAGCTGGCACAGACTGGTCGCTACGAAGTTCCCGCCGAGTTGCTGGCCAAAATCCAGAACGTGTTTGGCTGCGGCTGGGCCAGCGAGGACGAGGTCCGCGCTGCCATCAAGAGCTGCTGGGACGCGAACGGCTACGTGATCGACCCGCACACCGCTTGCGGCTATCACGTCTTTGAGCAGGTCGCCCCCGCCGAGGGCGCCAAGGCCCGCGTGCTGCTTTCGACCGCCAGCCCCTACAAGTTCCCGCGCGCCTGCTGCGACGCCCTGGGGCTCAACGTTCCCGAGGACGACTTTGAGGCCATGCGCGTGCTCGAGCAGGCAACCAACACGGTCGCCCCGACCCAGCTCGCCGAACTCGAGTCCAAGCCCGTCCGCTTCGAAGACGTCTGCGACGTCGATGAGATGGCAAGCTACGTCGAGTCCGCAGCAAAAAAGATGGCTACCAACTAAACCCCTCATTAAGCGCCGGCGAAAGCCGGCGCACCTTCTTTCATCAGATAACCCCCGGGATGATGGCGAACGCGCGCAGCGTGCCTGGCTGTTTAGTTCGTCGCGAGTTCCGCACGCAAAGGAAAGCACTTAATGTACTTTCCGTCTTGCGCAGGACTGCCCGAGCAGCGAACTAAGCAGCCAGGCACGCCAGGAGGACCCACATGATCAAAATCACCGTCCCAGCAACAAGCGCCAACCTAGGCATTGGCTACGATACCCTCGGCATGGCCGTCAGCCTCTACTCGCACTTCACCTTCGAGCGCGCCGACAAGCTCACCATCACGGGCTGCCCCGAGGAATTCCAAAACGAGAACAACCTAGTCTACGTGAGCTTTGTGGATGCGCTGGCCGCATGGGGCGAGCCGGCCTTCCCCGTCGCCATCGACATTCAGACTGACGTTCCCGTCGCTCGTGGCCTGGGTTCCAGCTCCACCTGCGTTGTCGCCGGCATTATGGCCGCCGCCGCGCTGACGGGCCACACCGTCGACCGCGCCGAGCTCGTCCGCATTGCCACCGAGGTCGAGGGCCATCCCGATAACGTCGCTCCCGCTATCCTGGGCGGCGCCGTCTGCTCTTTTACGCCAACCGATTCGCTCCCCCAGTGCCTGCGCTACGAAGTGAGCGACAAACTTCGTTTTATTACCGTCATTCCGCCCTACGAGGTGCACACGAGCGAGGCGCGCAAGGTCGTGCCGCAGGAGATCCCACTTTCCACCGCCGTATGGCAGATGGGCCGCATCGCCGGCATGACGCGCGGTCTCGAGACCGGCGATCTGGACCTGATTGCCGCCGCCAACGACGACCGCATCCAGGAGCCCTATCGCCGCCGCCTCATCCCCGACTACAACGCTGTGCGCGACACCTGCCTTAACGGCGGCGCCAAGACCATCTGGATCAGCGGTTCGGGCTCGACCCTTATGGCTGTGACCGACGACACCATCGTGGCAAAGTTCCTACAGGTCAAGCTGCGCGAGCAGTTCCCCAAGTGCGATACGCATATTCTGACGTGCGACACCGAGGGCGCTCAAATCGAGTACCTGTAGCGCCCTGCCTCATTGCTCTCACCGGTCCCCTTGGGGCTTCCCCTGAAAACGTCCTCGATCATGAATTGCCCCGTCGTGCGCTTCGCGCGACGGGGCAATTCGATCTGCGGATTGTTTTCAGGGGAAGCCCCAAGGGGACCTGCGCAGCCTCGACAGGATAATCGCATTCGCTGATTCAATTATCGCCCGATTCGCGGCGCAATCTATTTATCTCCGCTGCTCAGAACCGCCTCAAGTCTTTGCACGAGAACTCCGACGGTAATTCCAAGTGCCTCTGCATAGGCGAACTGCTCATAAACCCTAAGACTGCGTTCCCCGGTTTCGACTTTCGAGATGAACGACTGAGGTACCCTCAGTTTCTTTGCGAGTTCAACCTGAGTGATACCTTGCTCCCGACGAATCTGGGAGAGGCATTTTCCGCATGTCCTATTAGCATCAACGTTCATACCGTTTACGCTATATTCCATTTTGATATATCCCAAGATCGCGTCGAAAATGTTGGTGTAAGGGTGACGCCCTAGCGTCCATTTAACGAAGAACGGCCTTCGTCCTAGAATCTGAAATCACCACAACAACAGGTTCTAGGAAAGGACGAAGACCGCTATGGAAATCTTATCAGACCCGACGCCGGACATGCTCGCCATGCCCCGTTTCGACGACGGCGCCATCGACATGCAGGAGCTGCTCAGGCGCCTCGCCGAGCAGGTCGTGAACGCCGTGATGGACGCCGAGGCCGACCAGCTGTGCGGGGGCGGGTCGAACAGCCGAAACGGCTACCGCGAGAGGTCGCTCGCCACCTGCGTCGGCACGCTGACGCTGCGCATCCCGAAGCTCCGCACCGGCAGCTTCTTCCCGGACGACGTGATCGAGCGCTACCAGCGCGCGGACCGCGCCCTCGTTGCCGCCGTCGCCGAGATGTACGCCACCGGCACGAGCACCCGCAAGGTGCAGAGGGTGGCCGAGAAGATGGGCGTCTCCAGGCTCTCCAAGGACCAGGTGAGCGCCATCGCGTCGAGCCTGGACGCCGACATCGAGGAGCTCTGCGCAAGGCCGCTCGACGGCTCGCCGGTGCCCTACGTCTGGCTCGACGCCACCTACGTCAAGTGCCGCCGCGAGGGGCGCGTCGCCTCCACCGCCGTGGTCACCGCCATCGGCTGCGACGCGGGCGGCTGGAGGCGCGTCCTGGGCGTCGACGTGGTGGACACCGAGTCATACGACTCGTGGCTCGCCTTCCTGCGGACCATCCGCTCGCGCGGGGCGGCGGGCGTGCGGCTCGTCGTCTCGGACGCCCACCCGGGCCTCGTCCGCGCGCTCGGCGAGGTCTTCCAGGGGGCGGCATGGCAGCGCTGCGCCGTCCATCTCATGCGCGACTGCATGCGCGAGGCGGGCTCCTGGCAGCTCAGGCGCCGCGTGGGCAGGATCGTCTCGCAGGTGTTCCGCGGGCGCGACGCCGCCACCGTGACCGCCATGTACCACGTGGCGTGCGACATGCTGGAGGGGTGCTGCCCGAGGGCGGCGGCGATACTCGAGGGTGCCGAGCCGGACGCCCTGGCATACCTCGACTTCCCGCCGTCGCACTGGAAGCGCCTGCGCACCAACAACGTGCAGGAGAGGACCAACCGAGAGATAAAGCGCAGGTCGCGCGTCGTGCAGGTGTTCCCGTCAACGGGCTCGCTGGTGCGGCTCGCGGGCGCGGTCATGTGCGAGCAGGACGAGACATGGCAGGAGTCCAGGTACTTCTCGGAGGAGAGGATGAACGAGCTCTACGACGAGGGCCGCACGCGCGGGATCGACGGCCCCGTCGACTGGGCGCGGCTTGAGGCGGAGGCCAGGAAGATGATCGAATCGGGCCTCGAGCTTGCGGACAGGGTCGAGGCGGCATAGGATATCAACCGTGTTCCAGGTTCCAGGACGCCGGGCCGACTCGCTTCGGATCGGGCGCTACACCAACTTTCTCGACACTACC
>NZ_CZAQ01000051.1 GCF_001404695.1 Collinsella aerofaciens
GCGTGGGCGGTGTTGCTCACGGCCTCGATCTGCTCGACGGGGTTGTTGCCGAGGGCGTTGCCGCCGAGGGCGACGACAATACGATCGGGCTTTCCGTACGGTTTACTCATAGTGTTCGTTCACTTCCCAGCTACTAGCGAAGCGTCGCGTACATCATGGCCTTAATGGTATGCATGCGGTTCTCGGCCTCCTGGAACACGCGAGACTGCGCGCTCTCAAAGACCTCGTCGGAAACCTCCATCTCGGTCACGCCGAACTTCTCGGCAATCTCGGCGCCGATGGTGGTCTGCGTATCGTGGAAGCTCGGCAGGCAGTGCATAAAGATGGCGCCGGGGTTTGCCTTGGCCATGACCTCGGGCGTTACTCGATAGGGAGAGAGGAGATCGATTCGGCTCTTCCACAGCTCCTCAGCCTGGCCCATACCGACCCAAACGTCCGTATAGATCACGTCTGCATCCTTGACGCCCTCGTCGATATCCTCAGTGAGCTGGATCGTGCAGCCATTCTGAGCGGCGATCTCCTGGCAGCGCTCAAGAAGCTCGGGATCGAAGTGCGTGGCGCCCTCGACATCGCCCTTGGGTCCGCAGGAGCAGAAGTTAATGCCGAGCTTGGCGCAGATAACCATCAGGGAGTCGCTGACGTTGCCCTGCTCCTTGCCCATATAGGTGAGCTTCATGCCGCGCGTGTCGCCAAACTCCTCACGCATGGTAAGAATGTCGGCAAGGGCCTGGGTGGGATGGTACTCGTTGGTCAGACCGTTCCAGACGGGAACGCCAGCCTTGGCGGCAAGCTCCTCGACGATCGACTGGTCGGAGCCGCGATACTCAATACCGTCATACATGCGACCGAGCACGCGGGCGGTATCCTCGATGGACTCTTTCTTGCCCATCTGCGACGAGCCGGGGTCGAGGTAGGTCACACCCATACCCAGGTCCATACCGCCGACCTCGAAGGCACAGCGCGTGCGCGTTGAGGTCTTCTCAAACAGCAGGACAATGTTCTTGCCCTCGAGAAAGCGGTGCGGATAACCGGCGCGCTTCATATCCTTGAAGCTCTTTGAGAGGTCGAGCATGTACTCGATTTCCTCAGACGTAAAGTCAAGCAGGGTAAGAACGCTTCGACCAGAAAGATTAAGAGCCATGATTTGAGTCCTTTCGGTTGTTGGAACACACAAGGAGGGATGGGCGGCGCAGACCACACGCGCCGCCCAGATACGCTAACGCTGACTAGATTTCCTCACGCCAGAACGGCATGGTCATGCAACGCGGGCCGCCGCGACCGCGAGAAAGCTCCTCGGAGGGAGCGACGAGCAGCTCGACGCCAGCCTTGTAAAGAGCATCGTTGGTTACAACGTTGCGCTCATACACGCAGACCTTGCCCGGTGCGACCGCAAGAGTGTTGGAACCATCGTTCCACTGCTCACGGGAAGCCTCGATCGGATCGCCGCCACCGCACTCAATCATGGTGATATGGTCCATACCCGTCGCAAGCTCGAGGATATGCTGCAGGGTGCCCTCGAGTTCCTCGATATGCACCTCCCCCTCCGAATCGCCCTTGGTCAGGCGGTAGGCACGAAGCGTCTGGTAGATGCCGGGATAGACCGTGAACTTATCGCGATCGACCTGCGTGCAGACGGTGTCGAGGTGCATGTAGGCATAGCCGTGCGGAATCTTGATGGCATAGATGTTCTCGATCTCAGCCTCATCGGAACCCCAGAACATATTCTTGGCGAGCTCATCGATGGCTGCAGTCTGGGTGCGCTCGGAAATACCGATGGCGAGCGTCTTGGCGTTGATGTTGAGGATATCGCCGCCCTCGATATGCCACTCGCTGTTGTGGTCATACCAAATGGGGCTACCAGCGTAATCAGGATGGTTACGCAGCACCGTTTCGTAGAAGATTACTTCGCGATTGCGCTGATTCCAGTACATGCGGTTCATGGTAGCGCCCTTGCCCACGACAGCCAGAGGGTCACGGGAGAAATACGAGGCCGGCATGGGGAACAGCACCATATCGTCAGCCTTCAACTCCTCGCCGTCCATACTGGCAAGAGAACCGCCGACCTTGGGGATCTCGAGGTCGCGAACGTAGAGGCCGCCCATGGCAGCAAGGACAAACTCCTTGTTGTCCTTAATCGAATCAAGCTTCTCGACAACGGCCTGGCGAAGGGCCGCGTTGGAGATGCCGGACTCACCCATGAACTTCGTCATGAACTCTGCGCGAGTACCCTCGACTTTGTCAAACGTCTCAGCGAGCAGCTCTTCCATATAGACGACCTCGGCGCCAGCGCCGCGAAGAAGGTCGGTAAACTGATCGTGCTCTTTCTGGGCATAGTCCAGATAGAACGCGTCGTGAATCCAAACGCGGTCGAAATCCTCCGCCTTCATGTTTACAAGATCCATACCGGGGCGATGGACGCACATCTTCTTAAGGGCGCCAATCTCGCTATGAACGTTCAGTCCTTTGTTCATCTCTATCCTTCTTTCTTACAACTGTATGTAAGGTTTTGCTTTTACGGCAAGGGGATAAGGCCCGAAACCGCAGTGAATGCCATGCAGATAACGCTCACGACCAGGAAGAATTTCCAAGCAACCTTCCACCACTGGCCAAGCGGAATCTTGCAGACGCCAAGACCGGCAACGAGCATCGCGCTTGTTGGCGAAATGAGAGACATGGCCGCGCTGCCCATGGAAAGACCCGTAACTGCAGCCTCGGGGTTTAAGCCCATCAGCTCAACAAGCGGGCCAAAAATTGGAATCGTAAGAGCAGCGATACCCGAAGAGCTCGGAACGAGGATCGACAGAAGGTTATCCACGACATAGAGGATGCTCGTAAAGATAACGGCTGGAACTCCAGTGAGAGCCGTGGCGAGCGTATTGAGAATCGTATCGATGATGAGGCCGTCATTGGCGATTACGAGGATTCCGCGGGCAAGTCCAACAACGATGGCAGAGAACGCGAAGTCTGCAATTCCCTTAACGAACTCGCCAGCGATCTCCTTCTCATTCATCCCGGAAACAACACCAGAAAGAAGGGCCATGGCCAAGAAAATCGCAGAGATTTCGTTCATGTACCAGCCCTGGGCTACCAGGCCCCAAATGATAGCGCCAAGTCCAAGCACGAAAATAACCATGACGGCTTTTTGCTTAGCGGTGAACTCGCTATCGAGGAGGTTCTCATCCGCGCCAAACTCTTTGCGTTTCTCGATATCATCGTGGAAAGCGGGGGACGCTTCGGGGTTTTTCTTAACCTTGAGGGCATACATTACAACCCATGCGACGGCAACCGCCGTGAGCACGGCAAGGGCAATAGTACGCAACCAAAGCTGGGGGTTGCCCTGGATACCGAGGATGCCCTGGGAAATCAGGACGTTGAACGGATTGACGGTAGATGCGATGTATCCGATACGGGCACCCACAAACACCGTCATGAACGCTGTAATTGAGTCGAAGCCCATGGCCATCATGATCGGCATAAGAATCGCAAAGAACGGAAGCGTCTCCTCTGCCATACCAAAGGTGCTGCCGCCCAAGGCAAAAAGCACCATTAGGATCGGAATGATGAGGACGTCCTTGCTCTTGAACTTTTTCACCACTCGAGCTACGCCACTCGTGATGGCTCCGGTCGCCGTGATGACCTGGAAGGAACCTCCCACGATCATAATGAATGCAACGACCTCGACCGCTTGCTGGATGCCGATCGCAGGGGCCTCAAGTACTTCGAAGATGCCTTGGCGAAGATCGACCTCGTTGCCGTCCTCGTCCGTATAGACCTTATCGACAGGCTCATAGGTGCCCGAGACCGTTACCTCGCGACCGTTAACCTCCTGGCGCTCAAACGAACCCGAAGGCACGACCCAGGTCAGAACGGCAAATACGGCCATCAAGACGAGAATGATGGTGTACACGTGCGGGACTCGAAGAGTGCGCTTCTTTTCTGTCTCTGCCATCTCTCCTCCTTAATTCAGGGGTTTTTCGTTGCCGGCAAAGCCATTGTGTCATCGCGCAAAACACCCTTCCGTCTCTTCGCCCGCCAACGAAGCGCATCGACCCGTAAACGGATTTCAGATTGATGTAATTTGTCAATTTGATATCTAAATTGATGTTTAACATCAATTACTAAGCCGGTTCGTGCCATTCACCTGTGACAGATATGATGTAAATTGAATCAAACTCGTAATGTGCCACTATGGAAGCAATAAATACTCACCGCCAAAGCGAGGTCACATGTCCGCATTGCATGTTCAAAATGAAATAGGAAAGCTAAAAAAGGCCCTCCTGCACTGCCCCGGCTCCGAAACGCGCAATTACCCCGACGGGCAGTTCAATCAAGTCTTTACGCTACGCCCGTCTAGCAGCTCATTCGATCTTGAAAAGGCTCTCAAGGAGCATCATGCTTACTCGGCGATGCTCGAGCGCGAAGGAGTAGAGATTCTCTATCTTGAAAACCTTCTTACCGAAGCCCTTGATGCGACAGAGCAAGCGCGTCGCTCTTTTATCGATAGCTACATTTCAGAATGCGGCGCGCGGGGCATTGAGCTCGAGTCTGCCATTCGCGAGTATCTCGAGCGCATCGAAGGCTCCCGCGCCCTTGCTCAAGCAGCAGTCAACGGCATCCGCTACTCCCAGGTCTTCAACACAGATAAAGAGGTGTTCAGCCTCACGAAACTGACGGCAGACGCATACTCACCTGACGATCTTCTCGTAAGCCCCCTTAACACCATGTGGTTCACACGCGATCCGGCGAGCGTCATCGGCGAAGGCGTTACGCTCAACCACATGTACTGGCCAGAGCGCAACCGTGAGGTTATCGCCTACAAAACGATTTTTACCTATCACCCAGATTTCCGCGAGACCCCTCAGTTCTTCAAGCATGAATCGACTTACCACATTGAAGGCGGCGACCTGCACAACCTCAACAGCGAAAACATAGCCGTTGGAATCTCGCAACGAACCGAGCCGGCGGCGATAGACACTTTAGCAAATAACTTGCTGTGGGATGAGAACTCGACTATTGAGTCCGTATGGGCCATTCAGGTCCCCTACGATGACCTCTGCATTCATCTCGACACATATTTCACTCGCGTTGACTACGAGACATTCCTCGTTGCTCGGGAGCTTCTCGACCAAGCGCGAGTCTACCGCATTACGCGGGGCAGATCGGAAGGGACAACCCATGCGTGTCATGTCGCAGGCGGACTGAAAGAAGCGTTGCGATTAGCCCTAGGTTCAAGTTCGTTGCAGTTTATCCTTTGCGGTGGCTCAAATCCCGGAGCAGCAGAGGTCGAAAGGACCAACAATGCCACAAGCACCCTTTGTTTGGAGCCAGGCAAGGTCTGCGTATACGAAGAAAACGCCGAAACCAACAAAGCGCTGGAGCAGGCCGGTATTGACCTTATTCCCATCTCTATCTTTGAGCTGACAAACGGCTTTGGCGGCCCCAACTGCCTCTGCCTCCCCCTCGTCCGCACTTCATAACATGGGAACGGGTCAAAACATAAAGGCGCTTCGCAAGCGCGACCAGCTGACACAGGAGGAATTCGCGGCACTCATCGGCGTCTCCAAAGAAACGGTATGCCGCTGGGAAAAGGACCGCTATACAATCCGCCGCTCAACGTTGCTCAAGATAGTATCGAAATTTAACCTGCAGCTCGACGACCTCACATCTGAAACCGCAGGGCTTGCCGCAAAGCTCGACCACGAGGGGCGGAAGGGGGAATCCAAAGAAGTTACTACTGATTCCCTTTGCGATGTATTTAAAATCTTGAAGAATGGAGGCAGAACGGGACTTAAACAAACCGGAATAACCGCGCTTCCCTCATCCGTATTCAAGAAACATCGCGGGTGCTTCTTTGTTCAAATGGACACGTCCGCCATGTCCAAATGCTACCCGATTGGATCCCTTCTCCTCGTGGATCCAAACCTGAAACCCTGGAACGGATGCTCCGTCCTCGCTTTGGCCGATAATTCAAGAATCGTCATACGTCGTTATAGCACCGGTACGAACACCGTGATGCTCTCATCCTACTCATATCGCACAGCGGAACCGGATATCGTGCTGGACAAACGCCGAATTAGGATTCTGGGAATCATCGTCTGGTTTCAGGCATCCCATGATCTGAGCATCTAACCAAATTTGCTCTTGTTTACCCCCTGCACACATCTCAAACAGCAAAAGCCCCGCAGTCGGAGCGGACTGCAGGGCTCATGAAGAGAGGCTAGTTTGTGGGCGCTTTGCCTGGCGCCCACGAGAGAGGCAACA
>NZ_CZAQ01000052.1 GCF_001404695.1 Collinsella aerofaciens
GGCCGTCGCGAGGAAGCGGCTCAGGGCGATATACGCCGTGATGCGCGACCGGGTGCCCTACCGGGAGTAGCCCCGACGGTTGACAAAACTATAGGAACACCCAATGACTATCTCGGGATGAGTTGCGGTGGAATAGGGATTGTTTTGCGCCCGCCGGCCCCTATTCAGTCCCTATTTCACCGCAACTTGGAGGAGGACAGAAAAAGCCCTGTCGCGGGTGCGGCAGGGCTTTTGGAAGGGAACTTGGTTGTGAGGGCTCGTTAGGCGAGCTTGGCCTCGAGCTCAGCGATGCGCTTGTAGGCATCGATGGTAAAGCGGGCCTGCTTCTCCAGGATCATAGTGGTCATGAGAGTGTCCTGAGCGTGAGCCATGATGAAGGTCATCTCCATCTCGCCACCGCCGGCCTCCTGCGAAAGCAGCTTGGTCTGCGTGTCGTGGGCGCCGATAAGTGCATCGCTGGCATCCTTGTGCAGCTGTTCGGCCTTCTCAAAGTCACCCTCGCGAGCAGCATCGAGCGCTGCAAGCAGATCGGTCTGGGCGTCACCTGCGTATGCGACAATCTCGAATCCAACCATCGAGATTTCTTCTTTGGTTGCCATATTGCGTTCCTTTCACATATGAACCAATGGAGAGCATCGCGTCCGGGCATACGCGCTGCGTTGTGTATGACAGAAACAATAACATTCAAACAAAAAAGAACAGCGCAAAACGTAATTTTGAGCTATGAACGGTCACTATTCGCCCGTGAACGGTTTTTAAACTAATCTGAACAATATCGAACACAATTAGCGGCAACCCAAACAGACCCGCGCCCTAGCGTACATCGCGCACCGTATCGCCCTCGACGAGCACGCCCGGAAACAGCATGTGCTCCACACCGGGTGCAGTGCCCTCGGCGCCGGCAATCTTGTCGACCGCCCACATGCCGACGCGTTTGTTGTCAAAGCGCACCGTGGTCAGGCGACGATCGGGCACGATATCGCCCAAACTATCGTCAACACCCACCACGCTTACGTCCTGGGGCACGCGCTTCCCGCGCGACTCGAGCCCACGGATGCAGCCATATGCCATGGCATCGTTGGAAGCATAAATGGCCGTACAGGTCGGATCGTCCGCCAGAGCCTGACCGGCAGCATATCCACTCTGCGCTGTCCAGTCGCCGCGCACGAGCTGCGGTGGCTCGATGCCATGCGCACGCAATGTCTCGCGCCAGCCTTCCTCGCGCCGCATGCCCGAAAGCGAGCGCTCGGGACACGAGATAAAGTGCACGGTCTTGTGCCCCTGCCCCAGCAAGTACTCGACCACTTGGCGCGAGCAATCGAACTGGTCGTTATCGACCGTTGAACAGAGCGGGTGCTCCAGCATGGTAACGAGCACCGTCTGCATACCGGGCAGCGGCTCAAAGGTGCCAAAGTCCGCCGGCATGCGGTTCATAATCACAACCATGCCGTCCACCGGCAGTGCGCTCATGCGCGACGATGCGCCCTCGAGGGTATACGGATGCCCGTCTACTTTAGTGAGAGTGATGGCATAGCCGTGCTTATCGGCGGCGGCGGCAAAGCCCTCCATACGGTCGAGGTTGCCGGTGCCGGTAATATTGAACATGGCGACGCCGACGGTCTTAAACTTACCGCGACGCAGCGATCGACCGGCAAAATTGGGGCGATACCCCAGCTCGCGCATGGCGGCACGCACGCGCTCCTTGGTCTCGGGGCGCACGCTGGGCGAATCGTGAACGGTGCGCGAGACCGTCTGTTCCGAGACGCCCGCGAGACGCGCCACATCCTTAACGGATACCGATTTTTTAACAGCGGCCATAGGTCGATCTTTCTATGTCAACGATGCCATTGGTGACACCCTACGCAGTCATTTTTAACGCCTTCAAGTATATCCAACGCCTCCCCCACCATACGCTCACCACCCAAAACCTACCGTTCACCGACATTTTTGCTTCCCCGAACAGCTTTTGTCGACCAAATGTTAACGTTGCCATTGTGCAAACACAGAGCCACCGGGCGGCTCAAACGTTTACGCGCAAGGAATCGACGGTCCACAGGCACAGGGGCCATCGGTTCGCGTCTTATTTTGTGTCGCAAAATGGCAACGTCAACATTTTGGCAACCAAACGTCAAAAGCTACCATCGTTGCCAACCCACCGACTCTTAGGAGCTTTGCATGGAGCAACTCATCGCCATCATCGAAAAGGGGCAGCCCTTTTTCAACGCGATCGCCCGCAACAAGTACCTCAAGGCGATCCGCGACGGTTTTATCTCCGTCATCCCCATCATCATCTTCTCGTCCATCTTCTGCCTGGTAGCCTCGGTTCCCAATATCTGGGGTTTCTACTGGCCCGATGACATCAACAACGCCCTATGGAAGTGCTACAACTACTCCATGGGCATCCTGGCCATCGCCTGTGCCGCCACCACGGCCAAGCACTTCGCCGACGCTCAGAACCGCGATCTGCCCAAGAACAACCAGATCAACTTCATCTCGTGCATGTGCGCGGCCATCATCGGCTTCTTGCTCCTTTCGAGCGACACGATCGCCACGGACGCTGCCAGCGGCTTCAACACCACCTACCTTGGTTCCAAAGGCCTGCTGACCGCCTTTATCGCTGCGTTTGTGACCGGCATCATCTACAAGTTCTTCATTAAGCGCAACATCACCGTCAAGATGCCCGAGCAGGTTCCGCCCAACATCTCGCAGACCTTTAAGGACATCATCCCCTTCTCCGTCTGCATCACCGTCTTTTGGGTCTTTGACATCGCCTTCCGCGCTGCTTTTGGCTTCTGCTTTGCCCAGGGCGTCATCCAGGTGTTCCAGCCCCTGTTCACCGCTGCCGACGGCTACATCGGCCTCGCTGTGATCTACGGCGCTATGAGCCTCTTCTGGTTCGTGGGCGTCCACGGCCCCTCGATCGTCGAGCCCGCCATCGCCGCCGCCCTCGTTGCCAACATGACCGACAACCTGGCTGCGTTCCAGGCCGGCCAGCACGCTTCCGCTGTCCTGACCCAGGGTGCCCAGTACTTCGTCGTCTGCATGGGCGGCACCGGCGCCACGCTCGTCCTGGTCTTTATGTTCTGCTTCCTGGCCAAGTCTCAGGAGATGCGCGCCGTCGGTAAGGCCGCCATCGTCCCCGTCTGCTTTGCCGTCAACGAGCCGCTGCTGTTCGCCGCGCCCATCGTGCTCAACCCCGTCTTCTTTGTCCCGTTTGTCTTTGCCCCGATCGCCAACATCTGGATCCTCAAGATCTTTATCGACTTCTTGGGCATGAACGGCTTTATGTACACCCTGCCTTGGACCGTCCCCGGCCCCATCGGCACCATCATGGGCCTGGGCTTCCAGCCGCTCGCTTTTGTGATGCTCGCCCTTATCCTGGTCGTCGACTTCGTTCTGTACTACCCGTTCTTCCGTGCCTATGACGCCCAGAAGTGCGCCGAGGAGGCCGAGATCTCCCAGGAGGAGCTCGCCGCCAAGAACGCCGAGAAGGCCGCCAAGCTCAACGATGCCTTCCAGGGCAAGGCTGACGCCAAGAGCGTTGCCGCCGGCGCTGCTGCCGAGGCCGTGAAGGCCGACTCCCCCGCCGCTTCCGCAGCACCCGCTGCCGAGACAACGACCGCCAGCGACCTCAACGGCAAGCGCGTGCTCGTGCTCTGCCAGGGCGGCGGAACCTCGGGCCTGCTCGCCAACGCGCTGGCCAAGGCCGCCAAGGAGCGCGGCATTAACCTCGAGACCGCTGCCGAGGCCTATGGCAACCACGTGGACATGCTCCCCGACTTTGACCTGGTCGTCCTGGCCCCGCAGGCCGCAAGCTACCTGGCCGACCTGCAGAAGGACTGTGAGCGCGTGGGCAACAAGTGCGTCGCCTGCCGTGGCAAGCAGTACATCGAGCTCTCCCAGAACGGCGACAAGTCTCTCGCCTTCGTGAGTGAGCAACTTTCGAAGTAAGTAACGCCCAGGGCCAGCCGACCATCCAAGACCGGCTGGCCCTTCGATTTAGACGATTGGATCATCATGTCCGTTAATCCTGCTAGCGTCACCAACCCGCCCGCGCAGTTTCCCGAGGACTTTGTCTTTGGCGGCGCCACCGCTGCCTACCAGGTAGAGGGCGAGACCCGCACTCACGGTAAGGGCAAGGTTGCCTGGGACGACTTCCTGGAGGCCCAGGGGCGCTTTTCCCCCGATCCCGCTTCGGACTTCTACAACCAGTACCCCGTCGACCTGGAGCTGTGCGAGGAATTCGGCATCAACGGCATCCGCCTCTCCATCGCTTGGAGCCGCATCTTCCCCAACGGCACCGGCGAGATCAACCCCGAGGGCGTCCAGTTCTACCACGACCTTTTCGCCGAGTGCCACAAGCACCACGTCGAGCCGTTTGTCACGCTGCATCACTTCGATACGCCGCTGCCCCTCTTTGAGAAGGGCGACTTCCTCAACCGCGAGACCATCGACGCCTTTGTGGACTTTGCCACCTTCTGCTTTAAGGAGTACGCCGACCAGGTGACCTACTGGTTCACCTTTAACGAGATCTGGGCCGACGCCTCCAACACCTACATCGAGGGCACCTTCCCCGGTGGCGTCAAGGCACATCTGGCCGAGGCTTTCCAGTGCGAGCACAACATGATGCTCGCCCACGCCAAGGCCGTGCTGGCCTTCCACAACGGCGGTTTTAAGGGCAAAATCGGCGTCATCCAGTCGCTGGAGTTTAAGTATCCGCTCAACGAGAACGACCCCGCCGACATCAAAGCCGCCAACAACGAGCACGTGCTGCAGAACCAGTTCTTGCTCGACGCCACCTTCCGCGGCGACTACGCGCCCGACACCCTCGAGTGCGCCAACCGCCTGGCTGCCGTCTCGGGCGGCACCATCGAAATCCTGGACGAGGATCTGGAAATCATGCGCGAAGCCGCGCTCTACAACGACTACCTGGGCGTTAACAACTACCAGTGCCGTTTCTTGAAGGCTTACGATGGCGAGAACGACCTGCATCACAACGGTACGGGCGAGAAGGGCACCGGCCGCTGGCGCGTCAAGGGCATTGGCGAGCACGTGAACAAGCCCGGCATCCCCACCACCGACTGGGACTGGATTATCTATCCCGAGGGCCTGTTCGACCTGCTCGTCTACATTAAGCAGCGCTACCCCAACTACAAGCAGATCTTCATTACCGAAAACGGCATGGGCTACAAGGACCCCTACAAAGACGGCTTTGTGGACGACCAGCCGCGCATCGACTACATCGAGCAGCACCTGCGCTGGCTACTCAAGGCCATGGAGGTGGGCGTCAACGTGGGCGGCTACTTCCTGTGGAGTCTGCAGGATCAGTTCTCCTGGACCAATGGCTACAACAAGCGCTATGGCTTCTTCTACGTTGACTTTGAGACCCAGAAGCGCACGCCCAAGGCAAGCGCCTACTGGTATAAGCACGTGGCGCAGACCCGTCGTCTGGACTAAAGACTAGCGGGGTTGCCTGCCCACATAACCTGTCCCCATTTCTCAGCCGGGGGCGGCACGTCACACGGCGCGCCGCCCCCGGTCTTTTTGTTTGGCTCTGTTAGACCAGGAGTGACATAAATCCGATGTCACCGCGACGGGCTATCCTTCATTAACGTTGAAGGAGGAACCATGGACGCCGACG
>NZ_CZAQ01000053.1 GCF_001404695.1 Collinsella aerofaciens
CGCCCGATCGGCGGCCCCTCGGGGCTTGCCCGTATCGTAGGCAATGCGCCGAATGCTCGCCATCGAAATTTATCGGTGGCCCACTTCAGACTGTAATGGGTAGCCCCTGTGATGGTCGCGGCGATGCGCGTCCGGGGCTACGCTTGTAAGGAGTGAACATGCAGGAGTTTTTTGGAATCGATGTGGGCGGTACGGCCGTTAAATGGGCTGTGCTGGGCGAGGATTTTTCCATCCGCGAGCGCGGAAGCCTGCCGACGGGCTTTACCACGGCTGATGAGACGGTCGCGGCGCTGATCTCGCTCGTCGAGCCGTATCGCGAGCGCGTGAGCGCCGTGGGCGTGAGTGCGCCCGGCGGCATCTACGAGGGAGATGTCACAGGAACGATCCATCGCGGTGGTGCGCTCACGTTTATGGATGGCTGTCCGCTCGGAAAGCTTATGCGCGAGGCTCTGGGGGTGCCGATTGCCGTCAATAACGACGGTAAGTGCTGTGCACTCGGTGAGTATGCGGCTGGCGCTCTGCGCGGGACGCGTTTTGGCGTGGTGCTCGCTATCGGCACGGGCATCGGCGGCGGTATCGTCATCGACGGCAAGGTCCTGCGCGGCGCGCACTGCTTTGCAGGCGAGTTTAGCTTCTTGCGCAACGATGTCACGACTGCTGCGAGCATGGAAAACTCCTTTGCGGGTTCGGGCGGTTGGCGTGCGCTCCGCGATGCCGCCGTTGCCGAGAAGGGCCTGCCTGCGGATTCTCCGGTGGACGGCCGCCGCGTCTTTGAGTGGATCGCGGATGGCGACATGGCGGCGCAGCGCGCGCTCGACCGCTACGCTCGCGCCTTTGACGGACAGCTCATCAACCTGCAGGCCGTGCTCGACCCCGAGGTCTTTGTGATCGCAGGCGGCATCTCGTGCCATCCCGAGCTCGTCGATGCCCTGCGTGTACAGATGCCGCTGGCCCTCGCGAGTTACGAAGGGACCCTTGCCGGCATTCCTGTGCCGCAGATAAAGGCGGCCGAGCTCGGCAACGACGCCAACCTTTACGGTGCTGTTCAGGAGGCCATGCGCTTGGTGTAGCGCGAGCCAAACGAGGCTGTCAAAAAAAGATAAAGGCCGGCGTGAACCGCCCCCATTTCCTTAGCACGGGAAATGGGGGCGGTTTAATTTGAGGCGAGACTTTTTAACCGCCTGATGGGTCGCGCGCCGCAATTCAGGTGTCACAGCAGCTCGCCGTGGCGGGTGATGTAGCGGTGCTTTGCCAGCTGGGTGAGCGCGATATAGGCGGAAACGATGCCGATGAGCAGCGCGAAAAAGCTCGCTGGTAGCGTCATGAGGCCGAGCGCATCGGCGACGGGGCTTGCCGGTAGCCAGGTGACGAGCGCCAGACCCAGCACGGTGAGGACGCACAGCGCGGGCGCGGCGTGGTCGCGCGGGCTTGGCAGACGCGGGGAGCGCAGCATGTGGATCACGAGCGTTTGCGACCACATGGACTCGACAAACCAGCCGCTCTGGAAGAGCGCAGCAAAGGTCGCCATACCCGCGACGTCGCCCGCGGCGGCAAGCTCGGACCAGCTTGCGCCCACGGCGGCGGGGCACACCACAAAGAAGAGCGCGGCGAAGGTCACGATGTCAAACAGCGAGCTCACGGGGCCCAGCTCGAGCATAAAGCCCTTGATGGACGCGGCGTCCCAAGCACGCGGACGGGCAGTCCAGGCGTCGTCGACGGTGTCCCACGGCAGCGCGATGCACACGATCTCGTAGACCAGCGACAGCAGCACCAGCTGCAGAGCGCTCATGGGCAAGAACGGCAAGAACAGGCTCGCGACGGTCACGGACAGCACGTTGCCAAAGTTGGAGCTCACCGTGGTCTTGAGGTACTTGAGCAGGTTGCCGTAGGTGCGGCGGCCTTCGATGATGCCGCGCTCGAGCACGCCCAGGTCTTTCTGGAGCAAGATGATGTCGGCGGATTCCTTGGCGATGTCGACGGCCGAATCGACCGAGATGCCGCAGTCGCTCGCACGCATGGCGGCGGCGTCGTTGATGCCATCGCCCATAAAGCCCACGGTGTGGCCGAGCAGCTCGCGCATGACGCGCACCAGGCGCGCCTTCTGCAGCGGCGAGAGCTTGGCGAACAGATGGGTGTTCTCGGTGCGCTCGGCAAGCTCGGCGTCATCGAGCGCATCGATCTCGGAGCCGAGCAAGACGTTGCTCGCATCGATACCAATCTGCTCGCAGACGGTGGCGGCGACACGGTCGTTGTCGCCGGTCAGGACCTTGACCGCCACGCCCTTGGCCTCGAGGGTGGCGACGGCGCCCGCGGCACTTGCTTTAGGCGGATCGAGGAAAGCCAAAAAGCCCATCAGCACCATGTCGCACTCGTCGGCAATGCCAAACTCGCCCACGCAGCGCGGATTGGTCTTCTGCGCCACGGCAATCACGCGCAGGCCCTCGGCATTGAGCCCGGTGACCTGCTGGCGAATCTGGGCGAGCTTATCTTCGGTGAGCGGCTGGGCGGCACCATCGACTTCGACAAAGGAGCAGATCTCGAGCATTTCCTCGGCAGCTCCTTTGGTAACCATCTGGGTTTTACCCTGGGCGTCGGCGACAACTACGCTCAGGCGACGGCGCGAGAAATCGAAGGGCACCTCGTCGACCTTGGTATAGCGGTCGCGCAGGCTCTGGCCCAGCATGGAATCGGGTGCTGCGGCCGAGGGCGTCACATCGGCGCGGTCGATGACGGCCAGGTCGATAAGGTTCTTGAGGCCAGTCTGGAAGAAGCTGTTCAAAAACGCATGGCGCAGCACGCGTGCGTCCTCGTTGCCGTCGGTGTTGAGGTAGCGCTCGAGCACGATGCGGTCTTCGGTGAGGGTGCCGGTCTTGTCACAGCACAGGACGTCCATCGCGCCGAGGTTTTGGATCGCCGCCAGCTCCTTGACGATAACCTGGCGACGGGCGAGGTCCTTGGCGCCCTGCGACAGGCTCGTGGTCACGATGACGGGGAGCATCTGCGGCGTGATGCCCACAGCCACGCTCGTGGCGAACAACAGCGCGTCGATGACATTGCCTTTGGTGGCGGCGTTGATGGCAAAGACGGCCGGCGCCATAACGAGCATGAGGCGCACGAGCAGCATGGAGACGCTCGAGACGCCGCGGTCAAACGCGCTCTTCTCGCCGCGCCCGTTGAGCATCTTGGCGATGCCGCCCAGGTAGGTGTCCGAGCCGGTGGCCACAACAAGCGCCATGGCGGTGCCGTTTTGCACGGAGGTGCCGGTAAAGACGATGTTCTTGCAGGCAGACAGCGGCAGCGCAGAGCTGTCGGCGCCCTCGATGACAACTGCGGCAGTGGTCTTCTCGACGGCCTCGCTCTCGCCCGTGAGCGCGGACTCAATCACAAACAGGTCGCGCGTCGTGATGATACGGGCATCGGCCGGCACCATATCGCCGGCAGAGAGGCGGATCACATCGCCGGGGACGAGCTCGTCAAAGGGGATCTCGATACGCTCGCCGTCACGCAGGGCACAGCAGGTGTTGGAGACCAGGTCCTTGAGGGCCTCGGCCGCATTGCCGCTGCGGGCTTCCTGGATAAACTTCATGCCGCCCGATACCAGCAGCATGATGCCGATGACGATGACCGTGGAGGGGTCGCGCTGCGGCTCGGGTACGGCGAGCACGTCGATGTAGAGCGAGACCAGCGCGAGCGCGGCGAGGATGCCGGCGAAGGGATCGATGAACGCGTCGGCGATGCGGCGGGCGAGCGTCTTAGTCGGCGCCTCGATGGTGTTGGGGCCGGCGGCGTCCAGGCGCTCGGCGGCGTGCTCGGCGGTGAGTCCGTCAGCCGTGGCGTCGAGCAGCACGAGGGCGTCCTCGGCGCTATGCGTGGCGGCGAATATGGTGTTCTTGGACAGGCCGGTGTGAGCGGCGGGGCGCGCCGTGCGGCGGCGCTTGGAGATGGCTTCGAGTACCGTGGCGATTTTGAGCATCAGCATAGGGTCCTCCTTGTTAAAGGGAGTTAGCGTACGTGTCGTATTTGCTTTAAAAACCTAGATGTCGCCCACGTCATACTCACGAACCGCCACAAAGGGGACAGGCACCTTTGTGGTGGTTTTGACGATTGGCTATTGGCACTTATGCGTGTGCGGAATCCTCGCGGCGTGTCGAGGGCGACATGCAGGTTTTTCGACTATGGCTGCCTTCCATGGCACACCTCCTTAAGGCCGGGCGCGATGCGCTTCGGGCATTTCGTACCCGTTTCAATCCGCCCGTATTTTTGATGAGGGGGTTTGCCGTGTCAACCCCATTGTTCGGAAAACCATTACCCCTGACAAAGCCTTTACAGAATACTGCGGGCTCAAAGCGCGCCCGCAATATGCCCTGCCTGCGCTAAACTGGAAGGCACGTACGCGATTACGAGAGGAGCCCGCATGGAGGCTTACAAGCAAGAGTTCATCAAGTTCATGGTCGAGTCCGATGTTCTGAAATTCGGCAGCTTTA
The DNA here is from genome assembly GCF_001404695.1 of Collinsella aerofaciens. Lineage (GTDB taxonomy): Bacteria > Actinomycetota > Coriobacteriia > Coriobacteriales > Coriobacteriaceae > Collinsella > Collinsella aerofaciens_E. The sequence goes on from NZ_CZAQ01000053.1 coordinate 4,485, forward strand.
CGCTCAAGAGCGGCCGTCAGTCCCCGTTCTTTATGAACGCCGGCGCTTACGTGACGGGCTATCAGCTCAAGAAGCTGGGCGAGTATTACGCCCAGGCCATCCACGATAACTTTGGCGACGACTTTGACGTGCTGTTTGGACCGGCCTACAAGGGTATTCCGCTGGCCGTCGTGACCGCAATTGCCTACCACGAGCTGTACGGCAAGGAGGTCAAGTACTGCTGCGATCGCAAGGAGGCCAAGGACCACGGCGCTGACAAGGGCAACCTGCTGGGCTACGAGCCCCAGGACGGCGACCGCGTGGTCATGGTCGAGGACGTCACCACCAGCGGTAAGTCCATCGACGAGACCTATCCCAAGGTCAAGGCTGCTGCCGATGTCGAGATCAAGGGTCTTATCGTCTCGCTCAACCGCATGGAGGTCGGCAAGGGCGGCGTGACCACCGCGCAGAAGGAGATCGAGGCCAAGTACGGTTTCCCCGTCGCGAGCATCGTTTCCATGGCCGAGGTCGTCGAGACTCTCTACGACCACGAGATCGACGGCAAGGTCGTCATCGATGACGAGCTCAAGGCCGCCATCGATGCCTACTACGAGCAGTACGGAGTCCGTTAGTTACGCGGTTTTACCAAACCGCGTAACGGCTCGACGCTGCAAGCCCGCCAGAGCGGCAATCTGCCTTTCAACTTCGGCGGCATGACCAGAAGGTCAATGCCGCCTCGTTTCAAGGCACCTTGCTCGCTCTGGCGGGTTTTCGCTGTCGCTACCAAAACATCGGCACTCCCGTTGCTGGCGATGCGGCACTTGGGGACGTTCCTTTTGTGTCGGCACCTGGGGACACTCCTGATGTGGTCATTGGGTGTTCCTATAGTTTTGTCAACCGTCGGGGCTACTCCCGGTAGGGCACCCGGTCGCGCATCACGGCGTATATCGCCCTGAGCCGCTTCCTCGCGACGGCC
>NZ_CZAQ01000054.1 GCF_001404695.1 Collinsella aerofaciens
CCGTTCTGGGCGCGCCTCAATCGTAGCCCGAGACGGTCCCGGGCTGACAATTTCGACTGTAATGGACGTTCTTAAACGACTGGTCATTGGGGACAGTCTTGGTGCGCTCCGTTCGTCCTCCCGTTCGATTTTTGCTCGGTGGGTATACTTCCATCCGCAATACAGGCCGGAATGAGGAGGTATCCAAATGCCGGACAACGGATTGATTCAAAAGAAAGATGCGCACGAGATGGCTCATGGGCGTCCTGTCCAGATAACCGAGCACACGGCGGTAACCGAGCTGCAGCCCAGTCTGTCCGATGTCGTGTGCGCAAACAAAAAGCTGCAGATTGGCTTTATCGTTGCGCTCGTGGTCCTGGCGCTGCTGTCGGGCTTTGTAGCTCGTCCGCATTTCGCCGATACCAAAACTTGGGACTCCACCATCGAGGTCATCGACCAAAAGAAGGGTAACGTACTGGCGCTCACGACCTCGTGCGTGGCGCTGTCTGCGGGCATTACCGCGCTGCCGGGTGATACGGGAACGCCGGTTGCCGAGCAGCTCGCGCAGCTTTCAGGCAACCTTGGTATCGTGCTTGCCGTGCTCTACCTCGAGAAATACCTGCTAACCATTTTGTGGTCGGTTGGCTTGGGCATCTTAATCCCGTTTGCGTTGGTGCTCTTTGCGGTGTCGCTCGGCATTCACGGGCGCTGGAGCACGAGCGCTGTCCTGCGCCGTGTGGCGACACGCGTGCTGGTAGTTGCCGTGATCGGCATGGCGTTGGTGCCTGCAAGCGTTTGGGTGTCGCAGAAGGTCGATGAAACGTATCGCGTAAGTATTGAGCAAGCTGAGCAAAAGGCTGCGGACGCTGCGGACGCGGCCGACACCACGGACAAGTCAGCCGAGACCAGCTCAAAATCGAACAAGAAAAAATCCGAGGCCACGGAGTCCAAAAACGTGCTCGAGCAGTTGACTGATGGGGCCTCGAGCCTTGTTACGTCGGTGACCAGCGGTGCCAAGCAGATGACCGACGAGATCGTGCAGCAGGTGACCGACCTCATCGAAGGCGTCATCGTGATGATCGTGACTTCGTGCGTTATCCCGCTGCTGGTGCTCGTGGCGTTCCTGTGGCTGGGACACGTACTGCTGGGGATCGATATTTCCGGCCCGGCGAACTATTTGACGGGCCGCTTTCTGAGTGCTCCGTCCAAGCACGCCAAATAGGGTGGGCAGTCCGAGTAGCTAAAACAGCTGTATATACCGGGGAATACCGCCGAAGGGCGGCCGAGACACGTTCTTGGCCGCCCTTTTGTTTGTTGAACACATGGTCGCTACGTCCGCGCCCGGCTCAAACGGTCAGCAATCATCCGTGAACGATATTTGTTCAAAAAAGAACAAAGTTAAACAAATAGTTGTTGCAGTTACTGTTCGAATGTGTTCAAATAAACATGAACAGTGAAGAACCGCACATTCAGATGCCCGGACCTGAACGCGATTCAACACTTCCAAACAGAAACTACGCACCTGCGTATCTCTCAAGGAGGATGTCATGAGGGTTGTAATCGCTTCCGATGCCGACGGTATGTCGATGAAGGAGTCCATCAAGGAGATGCTCATCGCCGACGGTCACGAGGTCGTCGACTATTCCGAGACCCCTGCCGCGGACTTTGTCGATTCCGCGACCGCCGTTGCCAAGGACCTGCTGGAGCACAAGGATTCCCAGGGCTTCGCATTCGATAAGTACGGCGTCGGCTCCTATATGGCCGCCGTCAAGATCAAGGGCATGGTCGTCGCCAACATTTCCGACGAGCGTTCCGCTTACATGACCCGCGAGCACAACGGCTCGCGCATGGTCACCATGGGCCCGGGCGTTGTGGGCACCGAGGTCGCCAAGAAGATCGCCCGCGAGTTCCTGCGTGCACAGTACGCCGGCGGCCGTCACCAGATCCGTGTCGACATGCTCAACAAGATGGCCTAACGAGAGCCACCGAGAACTCGAACTTCTACCTCAACTTGTGAATTCAGACGAAAGGACGTTCTGATGAAGAAGACCATCGCAATCGGTTGCGACCATATCGTTACGGACGAGAAGATCTATCTGGCCGACCGCCTGGAGCAGGCTGGTTACAAGGTGCTCGACTGCGGCACCTACAGCCACACCCGTACGCACTATCCCATCTACGGTAAGGCCGTGGGCGAGGCTGTTGCCAGCGGCAAGGCCGACTTTGGCGTGGCCCTGTGCGGCACCGGCATCGGCATCACCAACGCCGTCAACAAGGTTCCCGGCGCCCGCTGCGCCCTGGTCCGCGACATGACCTCTGCCCTGTATGCCCGTCGCGAGCTCAACGCCAACATCGTGGGCTTTGGCGGCAAGATTACCGGCGAGTTCCTGATGGCCGATATCATGCTTGCCTTCCTGGAGGAGCCCTACGAGAAGACCCCCGAGCACGATGCCCTGATCGCCAAGATCGATGCCTGCAATAAGGCCGACGCCGAGGCTCAGGCTGACCCGCACTTCTTTGACGAGTTCCTCGAGAAGTGGGACCGCGGCGAGTACCACGACTAAGGAGGTTACGCGGTTTTACCAAACCGCGTAACGGGTCGACGCTGCGAAGCCATCTGGTGGGCAATCTGCCGTTCAGCTTCGGCGGCATGACCAGAAGGTCAATGCCGCCTCGCTTCACGGCACCTTGCCTCACCAGCTGGCTTCTCGCTGACGTTGAGGTGACCTGTGGGGTTACCGCTGTTGTTGCGAAGATTTCCGATACGGCGAGCTGCTCCGATAACACGTTTGCTTGCTTGGCTTGAGTGCTTCGCTCTTGGCTGTACTTGGCGATTTGCAGCTTTTCAATTGACGGCTCGCGTTTCTGTGAGGGGGCGCGGGCCGGTTTTCTATCAGCCCTATTGACTTGGCGGGCTGTCGTAAGAAAGGGAAGGCTCCTATGGAGTTTGTTCTTGATAACGGTTCTATCCGCGTAGCACTGAGCACGGCGGGCGGGTCGTTCACTTCTATTGCGGCCAACGGCCGTGAGTACCTGTGGCAGGGTGATCCGGCGGTCTGGTCGGGCCAGGCGCCCATTTGCTTCCCGATCTGCGGTGGCCTTCGTGATGGTCACGCAATGACCATGGGCGGCCGCGAGGTCAAGCTCGCCCGCCACGGCTTTGCGCGCAAGCAGGAGTGGAAGCTCGAGGAGCAGAGCGACAACATGGTTGCGCTGAGCTTAAGCTCTGCCGACCATGCCGAGTTGCTCGAGCAGTACCCGTATCCGTTTAAGATCGTTGCTCGTTACACGATCGATTCGGAAAAGGTGGCCGTGTCGTACGAGGTGACCAATGAGGGCACCGAGGACATGCCGTTCTTTGTGGGCGGCCACCCCGGCTTTAAGTGCCCGCTCGACGAGGGCGAGTCCTATGACGACTACGAGCTTCGTTTTGAGCAGCGTGAGGCCACCGAGCTCTGTACTGCCGTTCCCTCGACGGGCCTGATTGATGTTGAGCATCGCAGCAAGAACCCCATGATCGGCCAGAACCTGCCGCTTACCCACGAACTCTTCGACTTCGCGGAGACCATCTTTGACGTGCTCGAGAGCCGCGTGGTTACGTTGACCAAGAAAACCGAGGACAAGGGCGTGCGCCTGACGTTCCCCGATATGCCGCACCTGATTGTGTGGAGCAAGCCCGAGGGCGACTTTGTGGCTGTTGAACCGTGGGGTGGTCTGTCCACCTGCTCCGACGAGGACGATATTCTGGAGCACAAGCGTGGCTGCCTGGTGGCCAAGCCGGGAGAGACCGTCACTCGCGGCTTTGAGATCGAGATCCTTTAACGAGTTATCGTATGTTTGGGGCGGGTTATGCCGCCCCGGAACAGGAGTTCAACATGATTCTGACCGTTACCATGAACCCGTCGATTGACACGCGCTATCAGCTCGACAAGCTGATCATCGACGATGTTAACCGTGTGACGCCCGAAAAGACCGCTGGCGGCAAGGGCCTCAACGTGAGCCGTGTGTTGCTGCAGTTGGGCGACGATGTGCTCGCGACCGGTCTGCTCGGCGGCCACATGGGTGCCTATATGGCCGAGCTTATGGATGCCGATGGCGTCAAGAATGACTTTGTGCCCATCGCCGGTGAGACGCGCATTTGCCTGAATATCCTGCACGAGGGCAATCAGACCGAGCTGTTGGAGAGCGGCCCGCAGATCGCCCCGGCCGAGCTCGAGGCCTTTACGGCCAAGTTTGCCGAGCTTGCAGCGAAGGCGGACGTTGTGACGCTTTCGGGCTCGCTGCCGCGTGGCGTCGATGCCGGCTACTATGCCGAGCTCGTCAAGATCGCCGAGGAGGCGGGCGCCAAGGTGCTGCTTGACACCTCGGGTGCATCGCTGGAGGCCGCGCTGGAGTCTGACGCTAAGCCTGAGCTCGTAAAGCCCAACCTGACCGAGATTAACGGCCTGCTGGGTACGTCCTTTACGACCGATGATGTCGATGCCCTGCGCGAGGCGCTTGCCGCCGATGACCGCTTTGCCGGTATTCCCTGGGTTGTCGTTTCGATGGGCGCTGCCGGTTCGGTGGGCTTCCATGAGGGCCGCGCGTTCCGCGCCAAGACGCCCGCGATTGCGGCTGTGAACGCAACGGGTTCCGGCGACTCGACCATCGCCGGCTTTGCGCATGCCATTGCGGCTGGTGCCGACGACGTCACGGTGCTCAAGACCGCCAATACCTGCGGCAAGCTCAACGCCATGGATCCCAAGACCGGCCACCTGGTCATGGACCGCTGGGACGAGATCTTCAACAACGTTGAAGTAACGGAGCTTTAAAGTTACGGCGTTTTACCAAACGCCGTAACCAACCGACGCTGCAAACCCGCCAGAGCGGCAATCTGCCTTTCAACTGCGGCGGCATGACCAGAAGGTCAATGCCGCCTCGTTTCAAGGTACCTTGCTCGCTCTGGCGGGTTTTCGCTGTCGTTGCCAAAACATCGGCGTTGCTTTGGCCGACACTTGGCACTTGGGTGTTCCTATAGTTTTGTCAACCGTCGGGGCTACTCCCGGTAGGGCACCCGGTCGCGCATCACGGCGTATATCGCCCTGAGCCGCTTCCTCGCGACGGCCTTGAGCGCCCGCCCG
>NZ_CZAQ01000055.1 GCF_001404695.1 Collinsella aerofaciens
CGGGGGCAGGGACGTTCGGCCGTGCGCGGGCGCCCGGTCGGCGGCCCGTTCTGGGCGCGCCTCAATCGTAGCCCGAGACGGTCCCGGGCTGACAATTTCGACTGTAATGGACGTTTTTAAACGACTAGTCAAACAAGAACCTCCCCAATGACTACCCACAAAGCGAGAGTGGATGTCGTCATTTTGCGGCACTTGGGGACGTTCCTTTTGTGCCGGCAGTTTGGGACACTCCTTGCGTTAAGAGGCTGGCGTGCGTCAACCTGTTCTCATTGCAGCAAAAAATCGCCCCGTTCTTGGTTGAGGACGGGGCGATTCGTCTTTTTGACTTGTGCAGCCAGGCTTATGCAAAGCGGGCGACGAGCTCCTGGAGCACGTCGGTCATCTTGACGAGCGAACTGACCGGGACGAATTCGTTGACGCCGTGGTAGCAATAGCCGCCGGTGGAAAGGTTGGGGCAGGGCAGACCGCGGAACGACAGCTGCGCGCCGTCGGTGCCGCCGCGAATCGGCAGCACTTGGGGCTCAACGCCGCAGGCAAGGTAGGCTTCCTTGGCAACATCAATAAGCTCGGGAAAGTCACAAACGATCTCGGCCATATTTCGATACTGCTGCTTAATCTCGACTGTCACGCGCTCCTCACCCAGACGCTGGTTGAGCATCGAGGCGGCGGCATCAATAAGGTCGAGTTTCTGCTGGAACTTGGCGGCGTCATGGTCGCGGACGATATAGCGCGCTGTGGCGTGATCGACGGTCGCAGATACACCCTCAAGGTGATAAAAGCCCTCGTAGCCTTCCGTATACTCCGGACGCTGCACGTAGGGGAGCAACGCGTTGAAGTCGCAGAACAGATTGCCTGCGTTGACCATACGGCCCTTAGCGTCGCCCGGGTGGATGGACTGGCCCTCAAAGCAGACAGTCGCCTCGGCGGCGTTAAAGCACTCCCACTCCAGCTCGCCGATGGGGCCGCCGTCGACCGTGTAGGCGTACTTGCAGCCAAAGGTATCGATATCCAGCAGCTCGGCTCCGTGGCCGATCTCCTCGTCAGGGCAGAAGCAAATGCCGAGTGCGGGATGGGGCAGAGAAGGGTCCTGAGCGATACGCGCGACAAGTGACATGATCTCGGCGACGCCTGCCTTGTCGTCCGCGCCCAGCAGCGTGGTGCCATCGCTGCAGACCAGGTCCTCACCCGCGAGGTCGTTCAGGGCGGGAAGCTTGGCAGTACTCATGGCAACGGGCTTACCGTCAACCGTGCCGCAGACCAGGTTGCCGCCTTCGTAGTGTACGATGTGTGGCTTCACGCCGGCGCCCGGTGCAACTTCGGTGGTGTCGAGATGGGCGATCAGGCCCAGGGCGGGCTTGTCCTCAGCGCCCGCACTTGCGGGGATATGCGCGCAGACATAGGCGTGCTCGGTCACGTGGGCATCTTCCGCACCAAGCTCGCGCAGCTCTTCAGCCAGCACGTTGGCAAGGTCAAACTGAACGGTGCTCGAAGGTACCTGGTCGCAGTTTGCATCCTCGGACTGCGTGTTGATCTGGACGTAGCGCAAAAAGCGTTCGAGGACATCGGGGTTCGTGGTGGTGTTTTCCATAAAGACCGCTCCAATCTTGGTCGTCGTGTGCAACAAGAACTCTAGCACGGTATGCCACGGCATACCGCGACGCTTGGATGGGGTAGAATCAGCCATTGAATGCAGAAGGGACGGAAGATCATGGATACGACAAATAGCTCGCGCGAACTACATCTGACGGTGGCGAACGAAGACTACTTGGAGTGCATGGTTCGCATTGAAAGCGAAGAGAGGGAAACCAACGGCGTGCGATCGGTCGACATCGCGCAGCGCCTTGGCGTCTCCAAGGCATCGGTCAATAAAGCGGTTTCGGCGCTCAAGGCATCCGAGCTTGTCGAGCAATCGCACTACGGCAAGGTAGTCCTGACCGATCGCGGCCGCGAGGTTGGCACGGCTATCTGGTACCGTCATCGCCTCGTCCGCACGTTTTTGGTTCAGGAGCTCGGTGTCGAATTTGAGCGAGCCGATTCCGAGGCCTGCATGATGGAGCATGCGCTATCCGAGGACACGATGAACCGCTGGCTCGCCTATCTCGAAAAACAGGGAATCAGCGTCGAGGAATAGCGGGATATGTATGGATACGAGTTATTACAACCGCTTTGGTGCCGAGGAACTTACGCGCCGCTTGTCGAGCGAGACCTTGTTGGCGCAGGGCCCCATGGGCAGTGTTCTGTTGAGTGAGTACGATGCCGCCGATATTCCACCGGCGTTTTGGAATCTGGCAGAGCCGCAGACCGTTTCTCGTATCCATCGCTTGTATGTCGCCGCCGGCGCGCAGGTACTCATTACCAATACCTTTCAGGCATCAAGCTATGCCCTCAAGCACGACCAGATTGCGCCGTCCGTGGCGGAGGTCAATCGCGGGGCCGTCGACGATGCCCGCCAGGCGCACCCTCAGCTGCTGCTGGGCTCGATGGGTCCGATCGGTATTGAGTGGTTTGCCGAGGACTCTGCCGAGTTTCGTGAGATCCGAGGCATTGCGCGCGAACAGGCGCACGCCTTACTCAATGCTGGTGTTGATGGTCTGCTGATCGAGACGGTGACGTCTATCCGTAATTTGCAGCCCATGCTTGCCGGCGCTCGAGATGCCGCTGACGGCATGCCTGTCCTGGTGAGTTTTGTCGTTGATGACAAAGGCGACCTGTTGGGCGATGGCCTCAACATCGAGGCAGCCGTTTTGTACGCCGAAAAACACGGCGCAAACTCGGTTGGTGTTAATTGCTGTTCGCTTGCGGCCGCGAACGCGGCGGTGCCCAGGATGGTTGCATCGGCGACTACTCCCGTCACGGTGCGTCCCAACGTGGGCGATCCGGTCCAGACTCAGGATGGCCCCGTATGGCACGAGAACCCTGAAGCTTTCGCGCGCGCATGCATCGAATGGAGACATGCCGGTGCCGCAATGGTGGGCAGTTGCTGTGGAACCACGGCAATCACTACGGCAGCGATGGCCGAGGCGCTCGATATATAAAGGGCAAAACCGCTCCATACGGGGCGGTTTTTTTATTGCTTGCATGTCCTCGGCAGCATTTGCCCAAATGGTGAATGCTGGTGCCGGCAGGTTGCCGAGTGTGTATCGCGGGTATACCTCATGCGTACCATGATCCAAACACTGTGAGGTGTCTGCGCGTGTGCGCGATAATTCATTTTGGAACTGACGGTTGGCGCGCTCGCGTCGATGAGGACTTCACTGCCGATAACGTTGCCCGTATCGCCGATGCCGTCGGCGAGTTGTGGCAAAAGACCAATCCGGGCAAAACAGTATATATAGGGTTCGACACTCGGCCCCTGGCGCGCGAGTTCGCTGAGCTTGCGGCGGGTGTGCTAGCAGCGCACGGGCTAGACGCCGTGCTCGCTTCGCGACCTGTTCCGACCCCTGCTCTTACGTGGGCGGCGGCTTATGACGGTGAGGCGTGCGGCGCGCTCATGGTGACGGGGTCCCATCATCCGCAGGGTTATCTGTGTCTCAAGATTCGCATGGGTGACGGCTCGACCGCCAACCAGGATGTCATCGAAGAGCTCGAAGAGACCATGGCTCCCGAGCCAATGGGGATCGAGGGGCAATATCGCACCGCGGATATCATTCCTGACTATATGCAAGCGGTGGCATCGTTTGTCGATGCCGAAGCCATCCGCGCCGCGCACCTGCGCGTGGTTGTTGACCCCATGGGCGGCGCAGCCCAGGGCTATCTAGCCGACTTGCTGCGCGAGCTTGGCGTTGAGGTGCACGAGATTCACGCCGGGCAGGCGCCTGACCAAGAAGATATCTGCCCCGACCCCGTTGAGCCGTGGGTGGACGCTTGCGAGCATACGGTTATCGAGGACGGAGCTTGCGCTGGCCTGGTGACCGACGGCGACGCCGACCGTATCGGCGCGGTTGACGAGCGCGGCAGATATATACATCCGCATCAGATCATGGCGCTCGTTTTGGGCGACTTGGTTCAATTTCGTAATTTGGAGGGGCGCGTCGTCGTCAATCTTTCGTGCTCGACGCTCGTGCGTCGCATTGCCGAGGCGCTTGGCTGCCGCGTGACCGTCAAACCAGTCGGTTTCAAATATATAGCGGCGGAGATGAAGAAGGGCGGCGTCCTCATGGGCGGCGAAGAAGCCGGTGGTATCGGCATCGCCGCGCATATGCCCGAGCGCGATGGAATCCTCGCCTGTCTGATTCTGTGTGAGCTTATGGCAAAGACGGACGCGCCTTTGGGCGTTCTGGTCGACCAACTCGAGGACAGTTTTGGTAAGACGAGTTACGGTCGACGCGATTTGCGCCTTGAGGCCGAAGATGCCGAAACGTTACGAACGCTGCTGCCGGGCGTAAACCCCAAGTCGATTTGTGGCAAGGTGCCGCAAAACGTTAGTCATATGGATGGCTTGCGTTTGGCATTCGAGGATGACACGTGGCTGCTGGTCCGTCCTAGCGGGACCGAACCAGTGGTGCGCGTCTACGCCGAGGGGTTCTCGGTGGAAGAACGTGATGAGTTGCTCGATGCTGGCTGTGCTTTAGCTAGGGGAACGTATCCGCTTTAACCATGAGACTGCCTTATATAAAGAGATGCTCGGCGAGCGGTAGTTAACGGCTGGCAAACGTTAGTCGGATTCCAAACTGTGTAGGAAATGTGTACGCCCAGATTCCCGCCCACGGCGCCCCTCCGGTCTGGCAATATATCTCCTTGCCGCGCGGCCCGGTCGGACCGGATCAGCCGCCAGGCGTGCACCTTGAGAACC
>NZ_CZAQ01000056.1 GCF_001404695.1 Collinsella aerofaciens
TCTTGCCCGCCTCGTAGACGTTCCTGCCGTCCTCGAGGTAGCCCTCCTGGTCGAAGTGCATGATCTCGATCTTCTCGGTCTCCTTCATGTGTGTCCTCCCATCACATGTGCGCGATTCTATACATCGCGCTTCTTGCTGATACCAATTATAGCCATACGATTGCTCATTATTTAATACCAATCTAAACTCACGGAGATTTACGGCGAACGGTCGGTTTCCTCGCCCGAGTGGTATTACAACGCCATTAGTTGTCTAATTCGAGCAGCACTGCAACGAACACTCCGCAACTCGCCACCTAAAACTACGTTGCGCCAAACCCGCCCTAGTGTTTCCGGCGCAACCGCGCAGTTCGGTTATTCGGCTTCCATCTCTGCTATCACACGACGATACATATCGATAACCTGAGTTGTCGCCTTAGACGGATCCTGATAGTAGCGGCCGTCACACGTCTCGGCCGAGGCATAGCCCGTATAGCCGTGGCGCATGAGCGCCTCGAGGTCGGCACGCATATCGCGCTCGCCGTCGCCCCAGGCAAGATGCGTCGTGCCGCCGCCGACATCCACAAAGTGGGTGTGGACGATCTTGTCGCCCAAGACCTCAAAGTAGCCGTCGATTGTGTCGCCGGCAACTTCCATGGCGCCAAAGTCGATACAAGCCTTCAGGTTGGGACGATCGACCGCCTCGAGGATGCGCGCGACGTCCTGCGCGGTGTTGACCAACACGGACTCCGACGGCTGTAGCGCCTCGAGCGCAACGCGAATGCCGCGCGTATCGGCATAGTCGCATACCGAACGCAGCATGGCAACGCTGCGGGCCCAGGCGTCCTCAGCCGGCTCGTCCAGATAGGCCCAACCACTCGTCACCAGAATCTGCGGCGCACCCAGCTCAACGGCAACGTCAATGACATTCTTAAAGTACGAGAGTATGCGCTTTTGGCCCGCCTCACCACGCACCGCGACATTCCACGGCTTGGGGTTGTTCTGCTCGGGGCACACGCACACGATCTTGATGCCGTACTGGGCGGCAAGATCGCGAATCTTATCCACCGAATCGTGCTCGTGGCAATCCACATACAGGTGCATCGAGCCAGTCCACAGCTCGATATTGCGATAACCCGCCTCGCCTGCAGCCTTAAAGAACGTCTCGATGCTGTAGTAACGATGGTTGATGTTCATGAGCGAAAGCTCGGGTACGGCCATAGTCCTCCCCTTTCGTACGGGCTTTTAAAAAACAGGGGGCTGCCGCACATGCGACAAGCCCCCAAAGATCGACGCAACCGTTAGACGCGATGGAAGCGCGATTTAAACATATTAGGCAAGCACGCCAAAGAAGGCACCGATGATGCCGATGACCATGGTGCAGAGAATCAGGACCATCGGGTTGATCTTCTTGGACAGCAGCCAGTAGTAAATCCAGAAGGCGGCCATGCCGAGCATGCCGGGCATGATGCCGTCCAGGATGTCCTGGAGGGTCTGGGCGGAGTCGCCCTGACCGATGGCGACGGGCAGCGAAGCCCAGAACATGTCCTTGCTCATGGCGCCGACCACCATGACGCCGACGATGCCGACGCAGGCCATGATCTTTTGCATCAGACCGGTCTTCTGAGCCTCGTTGAGGAAGCCAATGCCCAGTTCATAACCCTTGATAGCGCCAAAGATACGAATCAGGAACGCCGGGATGTTGTAGATGAGCAGGAAGGCGATGGGGCCAAAGGCGTTGCCGGCCTGGCACAGGCTGATGCCCACGGCAGCGGCAACAACGCGCAGGGTGGACAGGAAGAAGGAGTCACCCAGACCGGAAAGCGGGCCCATGAGGGCGGCCTTGATGTCGTTGACGCTCTCGGGCTCAACCTCGCCGCGAGCGACCTTCTCTTCCATGGCCATCGCGATGCCGCCCACGAAGGGAGCGAGCTGCGGGGTGATGTTGAAGAATGCGCTGTGACGGTGCAGGGCCTCGGCGTAATCGTCGGGACGGCCGGCATAGATCTTCTTGAGCATGTTGGCGACCATCAGGCAGAAGGCAATGTTCATCTGCTTGTAGTAGGTCCAGGAGAACTCCATGCCCAGAGCGCCGGTACTCAGAGAGCTCTTAATGAGGTCGGAGCGAGTAATCTGGTTCTCGGAATTAGAAGTCATCGTCCTCATCCCCTTCCACAGAAAGCTGGGGCTGGGCGCCACCAAGGCCCAGCAGGTCGAACTTGTTGATGCCGATGATGATTGCGATCAGAGCGACACCGAGGACGGGCACGTTGGCATAGGAGCACATCAGGAAGCCCAGGAAGTAGAACGGCACGAGCTGCTTGGTAAGCACCAGACGACCGAGCATGGCGAAGCCCATGGCAGGCAGGATGTTGGCTGCGACGCCAAAGCCATCGAGGACGAACGTCGGGATGAAGTCGAGCAGGCCCTGAACGGCGTCGGCACCCAGATAGAAGGAGACCGAGCACAGGATAAAGGCCAGGACGACAATCACGAGACCGATAATCCAGTGCATAGCGTAGATACCCTTGAGGTTACCCTTGCTGGCAAAGACGTCGGCACGGTCGACCAGAAGGGGCATACCGGCGTTGACGACGTTCTTAATGGCCAGGCACAGAGTGGCGATGGGCATCGCGAGCGCGATAGCGGCCTCGGTGCTCTGACCCAGCTGAATAGCGAAGGCGCAGGCGAGCACACCGCCAATACACTCATCGGGCGGCACGTAAGCGCCGATGGAGATTGAACCCATGAAGAGCAGCTCGAGGCTCGCACCGATGGCGAGGCCGGACTGCAGGTCCCCGAGGACTATGCCGACGAGCGGGCACAGAACGATCGGGCGGAACGCATAGAGCGTACCGAGCTGATAATCGAGCTTACCGAAGGCAGCGATAAGTCCGATGAGGATCGCTTGAACAAGCATTGTTCCTCCTTTTGATCCCTCTTGGATCCGCGCGGCGATTCCCGACTTGTCAGCGCGCCCTTTTCCATGCCGACAATCGCCTAGACAGATCCAGCTTGTACCGGTGTGCTGTTAACACCTAAACCGGTGCAAATGATTTGATACCAATTATATAGTCATGAGAAAACTATTTAATACCAATCGCTCAACGGGCGTGTACTCCCGGTGAACGGTAGATGGGGGTAACGGGTAAAGCGTTTATCCGGTACGCCCACGAATAGGGGCGGCGCCGTGCGCGCCGCCCGTGGTTCCCAATTAGAGGGCGCTTAGGGCATCGACCTTGGGGTCGTCGGCCAGAGCGCGAATCTCGACCTCGACACCGCGGCCGACGAGCTCACGAATGTCCTCTTCCTCGGCAGCAGTCACAAAGATCTGGCGGGAGATCTTACGGGCATCGGGACGCTGCTCGTCCTTGGACTTGGTGTTGCCCAGGTTGATGGAGGTGATCTGCGGGCAGCCGTCGACAAGCTGCTTGGCCTCGGCGATGCTGGCGACGCAGATGATCATCTTGTACTTATCGGTAACACCGGAGTTGATGGCCTCGATGGCGTGCTCCATGTCCTTGATGACGAGCTTGACGTTGGCCGGCTTTCCCATCTTGAGCGTAGTCTTCCAGACGGGATCGTTGGCAACCTTGTCGCCAACGCAGAAGATGCAGTCAGAGCCCAAGCCCTGGACCCAAGAGACGGCCACCTGGCCATGAAGCAGACGATGGTCGACGCGAAGCAGTTGAATCATGATTGACCCCCAAAGGTCTCATGCCGGAAACCCGGCCCCATTAATAGCAGGCGGAGACTAGAACTCTTCCTCGTCATCCGCATCGGTCAGCAGATCGTTGACAAACTTGACGCGCGTGTCGTCAGCCGCGAGGATCTCGCGGATAACCTGATCGGCGGGAGCCTCCTGATCCGAGAACAGTAGCTGGATCAGCAGCGGCAGGTTCATGTTGGCGACAAGGTAGGTGTTGGGACGCGTCTGAACGATCTTGGTGAACTCGTTGTTGACGCTACCGCCAAACAGGTCGGTGCACACAATCACGTCATCGGCAGGGTCGATGGTCGCCAGCAGCTTTGCGGCCTCCTCGGCGACGTCGGTGCGACCGTCGACAAACATCGATAGATCGTGAACGTTATCGCGCGCGCCCGAGAGCAGCTCGGTGCTCTCTTTAATGCCGGTCGCAAAATGCGCGTGGCTGGCGAAGATGTATTGCCTCATTACAGTTTCCCCCAAATGGAATTAGTAGTCGAACTGGTGGTAGTAGCGGCGGTACTTGAGGTTGTGCTTGGTGACCAGCTCGTAGTTGCGCGAGAGGCGGTCGGTGGTCA
>NZ_CZAQ01000057.1 GCF_001404695.1 Collinsella aerofaciens
GGCCGTCGCGAGGAAGCGGCTCAGGGCGATATACGCCGTGATGCGCGACCGGGTGCCCTACCGGGAGTAGCCCCGACGGTTGACAAAACTATAGGAACACCCAATGACTACTTTCCTCTGGTGTAAAAGGCGGGTCATGCTTGGTGGCGGGTTTGTTATCCGTTTGTAAAGGCTGGGCAGAGCTTGCGGTAAGGGTCTATCAAATGTCCGTAAGAAACCGCAGATAAGGCGGTCGTCGCCCGATCGAGACCGTATCTTTCCAAACAGCAAAGCGGGCAGGGTGCCCGCGAGTCGCTTGTATGAAAGGAAGATCATGCTCGATCAGGCTTATTCTCGTCGTCAGTTCCTCGGCCTCGCTGGTGGTCTTGCCAGCATCGTCGGTCTCGGCCTCGTTGGCTGCGGTGGCTCCAACGCCGCCAACACCGCTGCTGAGGGTAGCGCCGCTGCCGCCGAGTCCGTCTCGGGCGAGGTGACCTACGACGGCGCTTCCTCGTTCCAGGCTCTCGTCGAGGCTGCTGCCGAGAAGTTCATGGATGCCAACCCGGACGTCTCCGTCTCTGGCTCGGGTAACGGTTCGGGCAAGGGCCTGACCGCTGTCGCCGCCGGCACAGTCACCATCGGTAACTCCGATGTCTTCGCCGAGACCAAGCTCGAGGCCGACCAGGTCAAGAACCTCGTCGACCACGAGGTCGCCGTCGTGGGCATGGGCCCCGTCGTCTCCAAGAACGTCAAGGTCGACGACCTGTCTCTCGAGCAGCTCAAGGGTATCTTCTCCGGCCAGATCACCAACTGGAAGGAGGTCGGCGGCGACGACGCCAAGATCGTCGTTCTCAACCGCAAGGCCGGCTCCGGCACCCGCGCCACCTTCGAGGCCGCCGTCTTTGGCGACGAGGCCGTCGACTTTAAGGGCGACGCCGAGCTCGACAAGTCCGGCGATGTCCAGACTCAGATGGGCAGCACCGACAACGCCATCTCCTACCTCGACTTCTCGCACTTCGATGACTCCAAGTTCAACGCCATCATGGTCGAGGGGGTCGAGCCCAAGAGCACAAACGTCACCGACGACTCCTTCAAGATCTGGGCGACCGAGCACATGTACTGTGCTAAGGACGCCGACGAAGCCACCAAGGCCTTCCTGGAGTTCATGCTTTCTGACGACGTCCAGGGCAAGCTCGTCGAGGAGCAGGGCTTTATTCCCGTTTCTGCCATGAAGGTCGTCAAGGACGCCAGTGGCAAGGTCTCCGCTAAATAAGTAATCGCCCCCGGAAAGGTTTGCAATGGCAAAACAGCTGCCAAAGCGCGAGCTTGAGAACGTGGGCCTGGGCGTCACGGGTGCGTGCGTAGCGCTCGTGACGCTTGTCGTTGCCGCGCTCATCTTTATGGTCGCCCAAAAGGGCCTCTCGGCTTTTTTCAAGGACGGCGTCTCGATCGTCGAGTTTTTTACCGGTACCAAGTGGGACCTGGCCAACACGGCCGAAAACGGCCTGCCCTACACTGGCGCCCTGCCCCTGATCGTCACCTCGTTTGCGGTCATGGTGCTCTCCACGCTCATCGCACTGCCCATCGCCATCGGCTCTGCCATCTTTGCGGTCGAGATTCAGCCTAAGTTTGGATCCAAGGTTTTTCAGCCGCTCATTGAGCTTTTGACCGGTATTCCCTCGGTCGTCTTTGGCCTGATCGGCTTTCACGTGGTCGTCGGCCTTATGAAGAGCGTTTTCCACGTGAGCACGGGTCTGGGTATCTTGCCCGGCGCTATCGTGCTGGCAGTCATGATTCTGCCGACGATGACCACGCTTTCGGTCGATGGCCTGCGCGCTGTGCCCGACAGCTACCGTCAGGGCTCGCTCGCGCTGGGCTACACCCGCTGGCAGACCATCTGGCACGTGGTGCTCAAGTCCGCCATGCCGTCGCTCATGACCGCGGTCATCCTTGGCATGACCCGCGCCTTTGGCGAAACGCTCGCCGTGCGCATGGTTATCGGCGGCATCGAGGCCATGCCGACGTCGCTGCTGTCGCCTGCCTCGACCATTACCACCACGCTCACCACGTCCATGGCGGTCTATGCCGAGGGCTCGGCCCAGGACGACGTTCTGTGGGCGCTCGGTCTGCTGCTGATGGGCATGAGCCTCATCTTTATCCTGATCATCCACCTTATCGGCCGCAAGGGGGCGAAGGCTCGTGGCTAGCACGCGCATCCACATCGACGAGGCGAGACTCGGGCGTGTCCAAAAGCAGGACCGCATCGCCACGGGCGTGCTGACGGCGATTGTCGCCATCGTCATGCTTATCGTCGTCTCCATGGTGGCCTACATCCTGTTCGAGGGTATCTCGACGCTGTTCCAGCCAGGCTTTCTCACGCAGCCCGCACGCGCCAACGGAACGCAGGGCGGCGTGCTCTACCAGCTGTTCGACTCGTTCTATCTGCTGCTGATCACCCTGATCATCTCGGTGCCCATCAGCCTGGGCGGCGCGGTCTTTTTGGTTGAGTACGCGCCCGATGGGCCTATTCGCGACATCGCCTCGACCGCCATCGAGACGTTGTCTTCGCTGCCCTCCATTGTCGTGGGCATGTTCGGCTTTCTGGTGTTCTCGGTGCAGCTGGGCTGGAAGTACTCCATCA
The DNA here is from genome assembly GCF_001404695.1 of Collinsella aerofaciens. Taxonomy (GTDB): domain Bacteria; phylum Actinomycetota; class Coriobacteriia; order Coriobacteriales; family Coriobacteriaceae; genus Collinsella; species Collinsella aerofaciens_E. The sequence goes on from NZ_CZAQ01000057.1 coordinate 2,621, forward strand.
TCTCCGGCGCCGTCGCGCTCACCATGTTCAACATCCCCATCCTGGTGCGCGTGATTCAGCAGGCGCTCGAGGACGTGCCGCAGGCCCAGCGCGATGCGTGCCTGGCCATGGGCCTCACTCGCTGGGAGGCCACACTGCACATCCTGATTCCCGAGGCCATGCCCGCCATCGTGACCGGCATCGTGCTTTCGGCCGGCCGCGTGTTTGGCGAGGCCGCGGCGCTGCTCTTTACCTCGGGCATGAGCTCGCCGGTCCGCCTCAACTTCTTGAGCTTTAACCTGTCGAGCCCCACCTGCGCCTGGAACGTGTTCCGTCCCGGCGAGTCGCTGGCCGTGCACATCTACAAGATCTATGGCGAGGGCAGCCCCGAGGCCCAGCAGATCGTCTGGGGCACCGCGGCACTGCTGATGATTTGCGTGCTGCTGTTTAACGTAGTCGCCCGTATCGTGGGCAAGCAACTGGCAAGGAAGATGACGGCCGAATGAGCGATATGAATGCAACGCCCGCAACCGAGGCGGCCACGTCCGACACCCAGGACTTTCTGTCGAGCGTGGGGGAGAGCGAGAGGCGCGTGCGCGTGAGCGGCAAGGCCGTGAGCGACGAGGTCGTGCTCTCCGCCAAGGACGTCAACGTGTACTATGGCGACCACCATGCGCTGCACAATACGTCGCTCGACTTCCATAAGGGCGAGATCACGGCGCTCATCGGGCCTTCGGGCTGCGGTAAGTCGACCTTTTTGCGTAGCCTCAACCTCATGAATCGCGAGATTCGCCGCTGTCGCGTGGAGGGTGAGATCAGCTACCGCGGGCGCAACGTGAACACCAAGACCGAGAACACGTACGAGTTGCGTCGCTCCATCGGCATGGTGTTCCAGCAGCCCAACCCCTTCCGCAAGTCCATTCGCGACAACATCACCTTTGCGCCCAAGCGCCACGGCATCACCGACCGTGACGAGCTCGACCGCATGGTCGAGGAAAGTCTGCGCGGTGCCGCGCTGTGGGACGAGGTCAAAGACAAGCTCGACAAGAGCGCCTACGCGCTTTCGGGCGGTCAGCAGCAGCGTCTGTGCATTGCGCGCACGCTGGCGCTCAACCCCGACGTGATCCTGTTCGACGAGCCCTGCTCGGCGCTCGACCCCATCTCGACGTTGGCGATCGAGGACCTGATGTCGTCGATCGTTGCCGACCGTGCCATCGTCATCGTGACGCACAACATGGAGCAGGCATCGCGCGTGTCCAACCGCACGGCGTTCTTCTACATGGGCGATATGGTCGAGTACGACGAGACCGACGAGATTTTCCAACGGCCCAAGGATAAGCGGCTGAATGATTACCTCACCGGCATGTTCTCCTAGTCCGGGACATGCTTGAGGCCCGCGGCGGCCACGGTTGCCGTGGGACTGATTGGAGAGGCGGGTCATCTCTTTTGCGAGATGGCCTGCCTTTTTGCGTCGCGTGCTGGTGCGCTTGCCCAAAACCACCACAAAGGTGCCTGTGAACTGCGCCCCGAAACTTGGACTGAATAAATAGCGACTACGCCGCAAGGGCCCGGCTCCGGAACTC
>NZ_CZAQ01000058.1 GCF_001404695.1 Collinsella aerofaciens
AGGATGGAAGACCATTAGGGAGTATCGCGAGGAGAGGTACCATGCGGCATAGCGCCGGGACATGGTCCGGAAAAACGTCCGAGGTCCCATAGTTCCTGTTTTACGACCCAAGGCCAAAAACAGGAACTATTCCACCGCAACTTATTGAGACTTGCCCGGAAAGACTTAGATACGGGCGAGGTCGTAGGATCGGGCGGCGGCTTCACCGGCGCAGATGAGGTTGGTTGTGGCTTCCTGGGGGTCGAGCGCTTGGTCAAGGGGCATGGGTCTGCGACAGACCGGCAGAACTAAGTCGACACCCTGCCCATACGCCGCATCCAGGTTGTCGGCACGACCGCCCACGACGGCGACCACCGGCTTGCCATATCGCTTCGCACGACGGGCCACGCCCACCGGTGCCTTACCGGCGGCGGATTGCTCGTCCATATTGCCCTCGCCCGTTATGACCAGGTCGACATCGCGCACGCACTCGTCAAACCCAATCAGATCGAGCACCGTCTCCACGCCCGAACGCAACTCGGCACCGAGCGCCAGCAGCGCGGCACCCAGGCCGCCGGCAGCACCGGCACCGGGCACACCGAGCACCGAGCCAAATGTCCGTGCGCCCTCGGGCGCACGCAGCAGCCCCTGGGCTCGCACCTCGAAAATCGCCGCATCAAGCAGGCGGCCGTAGCCGACCATCCAGCTGTCGTACCTGCGCAGCACCTCAGCATCACCCGTCGGCAGACCCTTCTGCCCACCGAACACCGCCAGTGCGCCTCGACGCCCCACGAGCGGATTCTCGACATCGGAAAGCACCACAAGACGCGCGCCATTCAGTACCCGAAGCGGTGGTGTCAAATCGATACTCGCCACATGTTCAAGGCCCGCGAGACCGGGGGCGATATTGCAGCCACACTCATCAACAAGGTGGGCACCCAGCGCCTGCAGCATGCCGGCGCCACCGTCGTTGGTGGCACTGCCGCCCAGACCAATATAGATAGTCTTTGCCCCCGCGCGGACCGCGCGAAGTATGAGCTCGCCCACGCCATAGGTCGAAGCCGCAAGCGCCGCCGATTCCGTGCAGGGTGAATACCCAATACCCGCCGCCTCGGCCATCTCGATGACCGCTGACTCGCGCTCGCCGTCCACCAGCATCCGCGCGGACACACGATCACCCAAGGGGCCTGCGACCTCGCAGGTCACAAGCTCGCCACCGCATGCGGCGATGGCGTCGAGCGTTCCCTCGCCACCATCTGCCAGCGGCAATGTGCACACCTCGGCATCGGGCCAAACGCGGCGCACGCCTTCGGCAACCGCCGCCTCCGCCTGCGCACTCGACACACTGCCCTTAAAGGAATCAATCGCCAACAGCACACGGCGGGGCCGGCGGCACGCGGCACCAAAATCGACCGCCTCAACGGCGATCTCTTCGGCACACGCGAGCGCCTCGGCATGAGCGGCATGTGCCTCAAGATCGGCCCCACAACCGCAGCCAGCACCATCGGTGCCACGCAACCCACTAAAATAGCCGCTCAACACCTCACGACACTCGTCTGCCAGCACGCCAGCCGTCACGTTAAACCGATGATTCAGGCGCGAGTCGGCATTCAGGTCATACAGCGAACCCAGTGCGCCGGCCTTGGCATCGGCCGCGCCATACACGCAGCGCCCCACGCGCGCATTGACCATAAGCCCCGCACACATGCAGCAGGGTTCGAGCGTCACGTAGACCGTACAGTCGGAAAGGCGCCAGCGGCCAAGTGCCTGGGCAGCGGCGCACAGGGCCGCGAACTCTGCATGCGCCGAAGGGTCCTGGTCGAGCTCGCGACGATTATGCGCCCTCGCGACGATCTCGCCGTCGCGCACCACTACGGCTCCGATGGGCACCTCGCCCACCGCCGCGGCGGCTCGCGCCTCCGCCAACGCCTCGCGCATGAACTTCTCGTCGATTTCGGTGATCGTCATCGTTCGCCTTCCCTGTTGCAAATTCAAAACGATGCTATCATTACGACTCACGGAGAGATGGCAGAGCGGTTGAATGCGGCGGTCTTGAAAACCGTTGAGCGCGAGAGCGTTCCGGGGGTTCGAATCCCCCTCTCTCCGCCACTTCTAGTGATGCACCGGTGTCATGGTCCGCTCAAACAGCGCATCGACCACGTCAGCCATCTCGGGTCGACGCTCAAGATCGTGGCCCGATTCCCACCATATCGTGAAAAGTCGAATAATACCGCCGGCGACAAACTCAGACGTCGTCTCGAGCGACACGGGGGCCAGGGCATCCTCGGCAAGCACGTTCATCACACGCTCGCGGATAGAGCGGGCAATACGGTCGCAAATAACGTTGGTCAGCATTCCCGACATGCTGCTCGCCAAAATGTTGTCCATGAGCTGCTCATGGGCCAGAATCAGGTCCATGGCATCGTCCAAAATCGCGTGCCGAAGCGCGCGCACGTCCTCGGCAGACACTGCGCCGACCTCATCGGGCTGTTTTTGCGGCAAGCCCGACATGAGCTCATCGATATAAAAGGCAAAGTAATCGTTCTTGTCGCGAAAGTGTTTGTAGAACGTCGTGCGGCGAATCATGGCGCGGTCGCACAGCATGGCAACCGTCAGGTCCTCAAAACGATGCTCCTCGAGAAGCTCGGTAAAGGCATTAAACAGGGCACGATAGGTTTTCTTGATGCGAAGGTCCATCCGTATCGCCATCCTCAGGGCAAAGACAACACTCGTCAATCTGTCGCATATCTTACACCTGTACCTCGCACGCTTTGCCCCGGTGCCAACCCCGCCGATAACATAACGCTTACCGGAAAGTTCGGCACGGCAAAACGTTGCGGGTATACTAGTAGCGTTATACCAACGGCAGCTGGCGCATGCCGCCGCGGCCATTCGAAACGGAGACATCATGATTACCGTCATCATCGGCATCGTTGTTGTCATTGTGATTGTCTGCGCCATCGCCGGCATCTACAACAACATGGTCACCAAGCGCAACCGCATCGATAACGCCTGGCAGAACATCGATACGCAGCTGCAGCGCCGCAACGACCTGATCCCCAACCTGGTCGAGACCGTCAAGGGCTACGCCAAGCACGAGCAAGAGACGCTCTCCGCCGTGATCAGTGCGCGTAACACCGCCGTCAAGGCCACCACGCCCGAGGCCAAGATGGAAGCCGACAACGTGCTGACCGGTGCGCTGCGCCAGCTCTTTGCCGTGGCCGAGGCCTACCCCGATCTTAAGGCAAACACCAACTTTACGCAGCTGCAGGCATCGCTCGAGGATACCGAGAACAAGATTAGCTATGCACGCCAGAGCTACAACGATTGCGTGCTCAGCTACAACAACGCCATTCAGACGTTCCCGGCTGTCATCTTTGCCGGCATCTTCCAGTTTAAGGAGCGCCAGGGCTTCGAGGCCGCCGAAGCCGCCCGCCAGGCCCCGACCGTCAAGTTCTAGTAGTTTGGCAGCGCATCCTTAATCGGCCAAATGTATAAACCGCCCCGTCGAACGCATACTTCGACGGGGCGGTTTCCTTTTTCGCGAAGGTCCCCCTCTAAGCGCCGTGCATTTTTAGGAGTATTCAACATAACCAAGAGCTTCGGGCGCTACGATAAATGCCAAAGACCGCGAATATCCCTGCAAATCAAACGCTGTCAGCCCATAACCCCGGTAGCGCACAGAGATGTGGTGTAAGAGGCGGGGCATGCCCCGCCTCTGGCCTTTCTTGAAAGGACAGGGACACCGCCTAGAATTCGTCGTTGGAGTAATGAAGGTGACGAATG
>NZ_CZAQ01000059.1 GCF_001404695.1 Collinsella aerofaciens
GATCGTCGGCGTCCATGGTTCCTCCTTCAACGTTAATGAAGGATAGCCCGTCGCGGTGACATCGGATTTATGTCACTCCTGGTCTAACAGAGCCAAGAAAAATCGCGTGGGCAATGTTCACAATTAGGTGTAAATCGTTTTGCCAATCGGTGAAAGGAAGAATCACGCCCTCCTGGCATTTCGCCTCCAACGCGCGAGGAACCTACCGGCTTCTTCAGCAGAGACCTCGTTCCTAGCATCATCTTCATTCGCAACACAGAAAGCTGCCGCAACCAGCTGGCAGTCTTCCGGCAACTCGAAAAAGCTGCCGTCTGCGCGCGCCGCAGTAAGAAGACCGTCGATCTTTGCGAGCTCGACCACCTCTGCGACACCAGTCTTATCGAATAAGAAGCTCGTTACTTCGCCGCTGTCCAGCGATGTGTAGCGACCCGTCCCGAACGAAAGAAAAGACGCGCACCCCGCCCCGTCAGCATTGGCAACCCTTTTCGCATAAGCCATAAATTCATTGGGTTTACGCTTCTTGAGCAAGATCAGCGCATAATGATACTCATCGTCTAGGAACAGGTTTCTCGCGGCGGCGTCCTCGCCTACCTTGGCGCAAACGGCATCAGAAAGCTCGAAAATACTGCCTTCGGGCAAAAGCGTCTTGCAATCGCTATTTTCCGTGGCATTCATGCTGTCCAGCTGATATATCAAGAAAGGCACGAGCGGATAGATTACTCTCCCCTCGCTCTCGTCCACCGACGCTCGCAGAATCTCGCCAGACTTAGCAGGCCCCAACCGTTTGAACAGCAACTCGATGAGTCTGATGAGTTCCAGGTCGGCGCTAGTCGAGGCCAAAGGGGCGTAGCTCTTTTCCTCGCTCAGACCCAAGGCCAAAAGGCACGCCCTAGTGACGACCTCGGCACGGTCTTCCTCCAATGTCGATACACGGGCCCTCATAGCCGATACAAAGTCGATCATGCTTCCCGCTTCGGCGTGCCTTTGCAGGTCTTCGAGCAATACTCCGCCCTCGCTCACATTTAACGCATCCTGCACCTCATGAATATCGATTCCGTCCGGCATGTTCGAATGGAAGTATTGATCGAAGGAATCGGCCCGCCAGATAGCGTTCAAGCTCTCCCTCGAGTAAGAGACGCAATGACTCATGCCAGTTTTATTTGCCACCCGCGGGAAAAGCCTGCAGACGGCCTCGACCGCCCACTTGGCTTCAGATCTCGGGACTATCCTAGAAATCAGCTCCTCCAAATTGGCGAGGTTGTCTTTTGGATCCATGTTATTCATATATAATGACGATCCGATTGTGCCGCAAAGGAGGTCCTTGTGCACGCGAATCCAATCAACGAGTTTTGGCACCTTGAGTTCCAGTACCGCCAAGGCGACGACGTCCTCGAAGCAGCAGAATCGCGGCAGGATGCTCAACTTCGCCTTTAACGCGTTCGTGAACCGTCGAACCTCCCTTATGGTGAAGAACCGATTGTTCAGAAACGTCAGGCGGACGCCGTTCCACCTCTTGTCGTCGAGGTCCTCCAGCCTGTATGCAAACGACTTGAAAATCGCATTGATGTCCTTGAGAAGCACCCGCTCCAAATCGCCCGATGAAATGGACGGCAGGTGCACAGGGACTTGGACCACCTTCTCCAGATATTCGGCGCCATCGCAATTCTGGACTTCACTCAAAGCCCGCGTAACCACCTCCTCATCGAATGAAAGAAGGTAGTTTATCTTCGGAAGCTTCGCCAGGGAGGCGACGAGCTGAAACACCATACGCACCTGATCGTTCGGCAGCCGATCAATGTCGTCGATGATCACTACGACCCGCCCATCGAACTTGAGGAGCTCCTCCTCAAGTCTCTGTTTCTTCGAAGAGACGCTTCCCGCCCTTTCTGCGGATTTCCTCAACCTGCTCGCCAAACGTTTGCCGAAGGCAGGCACAGCAACGCCTGCAAGCGGCGCGCCCGCCAAACTGGCAGCGGCACCGGCGGTAATCAACAAGGCTTCAGAATATGCCGCGAAAGCATTGAGCACCTCGGGGCGCTTACCGCACAGCTTGCCGAATAACTTGCCGAATAGCGTGCGCCGCCCATGTACATCTTTATCAAGCGCACTCCCGACTTCCTTAAGAAACTGAGCGAGCAGCTGCTCGGACGTGAGGTAATTCCAGGGCTCAAAACGGACGACAGAGACGCCCGCCTTGCCGTCATCGTCTTTTCGGGAGAGCGCATTTTCAACGAGGTTTATAACCGAAGTCTTGCCTGATCCCCAAGGCCCATACAAACCAATGACAAGGGACTCGGGACCAGCTGCGGATTTCAGAATATCTGCCAGCCTCTCAGCGAAAGGGGTCCTTCCGATAAGATCTTGCTCCCTTGCCTTGATTGGTGTATCCGTGGCAAGAGATAGGTTGGATTTATCCAAGGCCACTACCTCCTATTACAGTCAGAAATGAGCTATTCGATACCCCCACATTAAATTTGCGTTCGCTAGAATCGGCTCATTTACCCGTAGATGGGGCTAGCGCCCATGGTCGACCACGCCGATGTAGCCTGCAATCTCCCCAAGCGCGCACATGAGCTCATCGAAGAAGCCGACCACATCGAATTCAGCTGTCATACCAGCCTTATTCGATGGGAACCACGCGCATGGACGCGATGCGGAACAAGCCGTCATCCCAAACCACGTAGTTGCTGTACGTCTTGCTGCCGTAGTATTTGATTCCGTCGATGCCGGCATGGCGGCAGCATTGGGCGACGAAGTTTGGCACGAGGTACTCCGGCGGGATGACCTGGTCGGTGTTGGTGAATGGAAACCGAAGGTACTTCAGGAAGTAGTTGGTCCCGCGGCCCACGCCGGAAAGGTCGATGAGGCGGACGTCGCGCCTGCCCTCTATCTCGGCGACCTGGGCCTCGTCCCCCGAACCGTGCTTCCCAATCTCCTGCATCGCGCCGTGCTCTGTGTCAGAGAAGTAGTAGTAAGCCTTCTGCGGGCCGTTAAACCTTCCCGCTTTCACAAGTAGTCGGGGTGCTTTGGCCATGTCGTCCTTAAGGTACGGGGCCGTCCCCGCGGGCTTTAGCCGAGCATGGTAATAGACCGGCCTGTCGAACGAAATTGCATCCCTCCAGTCACGAACCGTCTCCCAGATAACCCTACCGGCCTTACAATCCATTGCGAAGGCGGGCTCATCCGAGCAGAGCTGCTGAAGCTCCATCATGTCAACCTCTGTCAGCCCCTCAAGGAAGGACAGGGACGAGGTCAGGACGTTGAACGAGCGAACGTTCGCGGATACCTCGCCGGAATCATCGCCGGCCAAATTGCAGGCCCAACTGCAGACCACGAGGTCCGTCACGGGATCCGTCACGGACCTCGTGACGAGCAACCTCTTCCCCCTGATGTCGACCGAGACATCTTCGCTAACGGAGAGCCGCTCGAGCGAGGCCTTGCTGAGTTCTCTCACGAAGGTCTTGGCACCACGCGGTATCGAGCCACCATAGCCAAAATCCCCGAGGGAATCGACAAGCCCGCCGACATTGCCAAGGAGGGCGATGTCGGGACCCCTGACGGTCAGCCCAGAAAGGCTGTTGGCAAGGCTCTCGTAGACGCCGAAGTAGTCTTTAGAGGTAGTGTCGAGAAAGTTGGTGTAGCGCCCGATCCGAAGCGAGTCGGCCCGGCGTCCTGGAACCTGGAACACGGTTGATATCCTATGCCGCCTCG
>NZ_CZAQ01000060.1 GCF_001404695.1 Collinsella aerofaciens
GAGGTCTATACTCATGGAAAACCTCCCATTTCCCGATGTCCAAGAAATGGGAGGCAGTTCACTGTCCCCTTTGTGGTGGTTTTCGCTATCATGGACAACGTTGAATTTCTACGAAGGAGCAGGGCATATGGCGATTCTTTTGGGATGCGATTCCGTCAGCCTAGAGTTTCCCACCAAGCATATTTTCGATAGCGTTACGCTCGGCGTGGGCGAGGGCGACCGTATTGGTATTGTCGGTAAAAACGGCGACGGTAAGTCGACGCTGCTGAGCGTGCTCGCCGGCACGTTGGAGCCCGACGACGGCCGCGTGACGCACCGCCGCGACACGACGATTGGATTGCTCGGCCAAAAGGATAACCTGGTCGATACCGACACCGTGCATCATGCCGTCGTGGGCGACACGCCCGAGTATGAGTGGGCGTCGAGTCCGCGTACGCGCCAGATCCTCGCCGGCCTCATCAGCGATGTACCCTGGGAGGGCATGGAGGGCGAGCTCTCGGGCGGTCAGCGCCGTCGCGTGGACCTCGCGCGCCTGCTGATCGGCGACTACGACGTGCTCATGCTCGACGAGCCCACCAACCACCTGGACATGCGCACCATCAACTGGCTTGCGCGTCACTTAAAGGCCCGCTGGCAGCGCGGCCAGGGCGCCATGCTCGTGGTCACGCACGACCGCTGGTTCTTGGACGAGGTCTGCACCAGCATGTGGGAGGTCCACGACGGCCAGGTAGATCCCTTCGAGGGCGGCTACTCGGCATATATCCTGCAGCGCGTGGAGCGCGACCGCATGGCCGCCGTTACCGAGGAGCGCCGTCGCAACATGGCGCGCAAGGAGCTCGCGTGGCTGAGCCGCGGCGCCCAGGCGCGTTCCACCAAGCCCAAGTTTCGCGTTGAGGCTGCTCGCGAGCTGATCGCCGACGTACCGCCCGTGCGTGACGAGCTGGAGCTCAAGCGCCTTGCCGTGAGCCGCCTAGGCAAGCAGGTCATCGATGTCATCGACGTGGATGCCGGCTATGCGGATACCGATGGTGCGCCCAAGCAGGTGCTCACCGATGTGACCTGGCTCATCGGCGCGGGCGACCGCTATGGTCTTTTGGGCGAGAACGGCGCCGGCAAGTCGACCTTGCTCGACGTGATCCAGGGCAAGATTGAGCCCACGCGCGGCCGTGTGAAGATTGGCCAGACGGTGCGCTTTGGCGTTCTGTCGCAGCAGCTCGAGGAACTCGAGCCCTACATGGGTGACACGATCCGCGAGGTGCTCGGCAACTATAAGAAGTACTACGTCATCGACGGCAAGGAGACTTCGCCCGAGAAGCTTTGCGAGCGCCTGGGCTTTACGACACAGCAGCTCTGGAGTCGCATCGGCGATCTTTCGGGCGGCCAGCGCCGTCGCCTGTCGCTGCTGCTGACGATCCTGGACGAGCCCAACGTGCTTATCCTGGACGAGCCCGGCAACGACCTGGATACCGACATGCTCGCGATTGTCGAGGACCTGCTCGACGGCTGGCCCGGCACGCTGATCCTGGTGACGCACGACCGCTTCTTGATGGAGCGCGTGACCGACCAGCAGTGGGCGCTGCTCGACGGCCACCTGACGCATATGCCCGGCGGCGTGGACCAGTACCTGCGCCTGTGCAACGCTACCGCCGAGGGCGAGCCCGTGGGTGCGCCGAGCGCCAAGACCGGCACGTTTGACACCGGTGCCGCGGCGGCTGCGGCCGAAAAGCCCAAGTCGAGCGGCCAGCCCAATGGCCTTTCCAACGCCGAACGCCAGAAGCTTCGCCGCGAGGTGAGCTCGCTCGAGCGCAAAATGGAGACGCAGCGCGCCCGCGTTGAGGAGGCCGAGGCAGCAATGGCCCAGGTCGATCCCACCAACTACACGGCGCTGGGCGAGCAGCAGGCAAAGATCGACGAGGCCCACGCCGCCATGGACGAGTTGGAGATGGCGTGGCTCGAGGCGAGCGAGAAGCTCGAGGGCGAGGAGTAGGCGAGGATGATCAAGGCCGCGTTTTTCGATATCGACGGTACGCTGCTGAGCTTTAAGACCCATCGGATTCCGGCGTCGGCGCAGCAGGTGCTCGACAGCTTTCGCGAGCAGGGGATCGCGTGCGTGATCGCCACGGGCCGTCCGACCTACCAGATGCCGGACTGGCTGTTCGACCTGGGCTGGGATGCGTACATCACGCTTTCGGGTCAGCACTGTTTTGATGCCAAGGGCGTTTACCGCAGCTGCCCGATCGATTCGGACGACGTCGCGGCGATTGTGGACCAGGTGGCGCAGGGGCGCTACGACTCGCTGTGCATGCAGGGCGAGAATTCGTTTGTGAACCGCCTGTCCGAGCGCGTGGTGACGGCTGGCAGTAACGCGGGGATTGTCTACCATGAGGAGCCGTTTGAGCACGCCTTTGACGCGCCGGTCTACCAGTTTTGCGCCTTTGTTGATCCGGCCGACGAGCATATCGTGACCGATTCCGTGTCGCATTCGCTCACTACGCGCTGGTGCGATCTGTTCTGCGATATTATTCCCGCTAACGGCGGCAAGGACCTGGGCGTGGCGGCGACGCTGGAGCGCTTGGGCATCGACGCGAGCGAGGCGATCGCCTTTGGCGACGGCGAGAACGACCTGTCGATGTTCTCGGCCGTGGGCACAAGTGTGGCCATGGGCAACGCGCAGGATACCGTGAAGGCCGCGGCGACCTACGTTACGACCGCCGTAGACGACGACGGCATTTACAGCGCCGCCAAGCACTTTGGGCTACTGTAGCTGCGGCCGGCACTTAGGGACGTTCCTTTTCTGCCGGCAGCTGGGGACACTCCTTGCGGGGCGTCCCCATTTTGTTTTCGTCCCGCATGTTTTGTGAAACACGGCTAACTTTTAGGCAAAGTAGTAAGACATGGGCAACTTTTGCGGTAAAGTAAATCAAGCAAAAGTATCCAAAGGCTAACTAGAAGCCATCGCGAAAGGCGGCCCATGGCCCTGCGTGAATCCGGAGAAGACTATCTCGAATCGATCTACGTTCTATCGGAACGTCAGGGCATCGTGCGCTCGATCGACGTTGCCGAATACTTGGGCGTAACCAAAGCAAGCGTCTCTAAAGCCATGGCGGCCTTGGAGAGCACCGGCTACGTGGAGATGGGCAAACGCGACGTGCATCTGACGGAACGCGGTCTTGAGGTTGCCCGTCAAATGTGGGAGCGCCACTGCTTTTTTGTAGGTCTGCTAGAGGACGCAGGCGTAACGCCCGAGGTCGCGTCGCAAGAGGGCTGCCACATGGAGCACTGCCTGAGCGAGGAGAGCTTCGAGAAGCTAAGATCGATGCTGAGACGGGAAGATGTAGCGGGTCCAACAACAGAAGCCTAACTGACCCACAGTAGCGCGGAGTTCACGCAAAGCGCGAACCAGCGACCGGGACCAGCGGCCCTTTCGGCCAAGTCCATTTCAGCAAAGGAACCCCGCCAGCAAGCGATGCCCAAGAACCGCCAGCTGTGTCAATGCAGGCCGGGGCCGGGCTTGGTTTTGAAAACACTCCGCAGCGCGAGGCCCGCCTTTCCGTTGCTCCGCAGGAGCAAGAAAGACGGGCCTCATGCGCGAGGACGTTTTCAAAACCAAG
>NZ_CZAQ01000061.1 GCF_001404695.1 Collinsella aerofaciens
TCCCAGAGAATCCCCTCGCGCTCCTCTTTCGTATACATCGGACTCCCTCCTGGACCCAGATTGGGTCCGAGATTTTGTCCGAGGTCCCAGTCGCCTCATCACGCTTAAGGCGTCCGTGTCTGTCCCTGGGGCTCTGGAGGGAGAGACTGTTCGCGCGTGGCTGCCCGTTGCCGCCGCCTGTCGCCAACAGTCTCATGTCGAGGTTCTCGATATGACGTCGGAGGGCACTGTTGCCTCTGAGAACGTTTCGGCTCGTACTGTCTCCTGGACATCTTCGACTGAACATTCATTTTCGGTGACCTATCGTTATCACATCGATGCCGCCTATTGCGATATCTATGGTGGCGCGCTCCCATCGCATCCCTGTATGGACGCGCCCCTGCCCGAGGACACCTCCGAGGACCGTCCGCACATTGCGTTTACGCCGTATCTGCGACAGGTGACGGAGCGTGTTATTGACGGGCTCGAGGATTCGCTCGATCGCGCTCGCGCCATCTATGATTATCTGACGCAACATATCGACTATCGCTATCAGCCACCATATCTGCTTTTGGGCTCCATCGCCGATGACTGTGCACACTCGCTCCGCGGCGATTGCGGCGTTATGGCGCTCACGTTTATCACCATGTGCCGTATCGCGGGCGTGCCTGCTCGTTGGCAGAGCGGCCTGTATGTTGCTCCCGATTCGGTGGGACCGCACGACTGGGCCGAGTTCTTCACACCCCAGACCGGTTGGCTTAACGCCGATGTTTCGTTTGGTTCCTCTGCGCGCAGAATGGGGGAGGAGTGGCGCCGTCGTCACTACTTCGGCAATCTCGACCCGTGGCGCCTGGTGGCCAACGATCGATTCCAGGCTGAGCTTGTGCCTGCTTTCGATGGTATGCGCGAGGATCCCTATGACAACCAGATGGGCGAAGCCTCGGTTAACGGACGCGGGTGCCGCCGGCGCGAGATGCTCCGCTCGGTCGAACTCATCGAAATGCTTGAAGTTCCATTTTCGGACTAATCAACAGAAAGCTGTGATAAACTAACTCACGCATTACGTGCCCGAGTGGCGGAATTGGCAGACGCAGTGGACTCAAAATCCACCGTTGGCAACAACGTGCGAGTTCGAGTCTCGCCTCGGGCACCATACATGCAAGTGAGCGTCCAAGGGGGTCAAGGCCCCCTTTTTCGTGCCGAACTCGCGTGAGCGCGCGGAGCGTTAAGCAAACAGGCCTGTGGCCTGTTTGTAGCGGAGCGTGGCGAGGGCGCCGTGCGCCCGAAGCCCGGGGCTTCGCGAAGCGAAGGCCCTTCGAGTCTCGCCTCGGGCACCATACATGCACCTGCGCTTCAAGGGGGTCAAGGCCCCCTTTTTCGTGTACGTAATGTGATAACGCGCGGTACGTGTTATTATTCGCAAGGCGTTGTTCCCGCAATGCCCTAAAGAGGAACCCGAGGGTTCCCACCTTTTGGCGCCAATGAGCAGCTGACTGGTCATACAACTTAGATTCCCTTCCTCATATTGAGGATGTCTATGTGTACGACCTGGTTGCAAAGAAGCGCCGGGTTATTTTTTTATGAATGGAGGTAGGGAAAATAGCTAAGTCTGATGACACCCGCATCAACGACGAGATCACTGCATCTTCGTGCCGTTTGATTGGCGTCGATGGCTCTCAGCTCGGCCTGTTCGCCATCCGCGATGCCCAGCGCGTCGCTGACGATCAGGGTCTCGACCTGGTCGAGATCGCTCCCAACGCGGAGCCGCCGGTCTGCAAGGTCATGGACTACGGTAAGTTCAAGTACCAGCAGGCCATGAAGGCCAAGGCCGCTCGTAAGAACCAGTCCAAGGTCGAGGTCAAGGAAATGAAGTTCCGACCCAAGATTGACGTTGGCGATTACGAGACCAAGAAGGGCCACGTTCTGCGTTTCCTCAAGAAGGGCGCACGCGTTAAGATCACCATCATGTTCCGCGGCCGTGAGATGGCTCACCCGGAGCAGGGTCTTAACGTTCTCGAGCGCCTCGCCGAGGATCTCAAGCCTTACGCTACGGTCGAGTCCAAGCCTAAGATGGAAGGCCGTAACATGCTTATGCTGCTCGCCCCGATTAAGGGCGCCTTTGATGAGGATAAAGCGGCAAGCGATACCAAGTAACTAGTGTTCTGTAACCGATTAAGGAGTATTTCATGCCTAAGATGAAGTCCCACAGCGGCACCAAGAAGCGTTTCCGCAAGACTGGTACCGGCAAGCTTATGCGCGCCAAGGCTTTCAAGAGCCACATCCTGAGCAAGAAGTCCACCAAGCGTAAGCGTGGCTTCCGTCAGGAGACCGAGATCGCCGCTGCCGACCGCAAGGTCATCAAGTCGCGTCTCGCCTAAGTTCGCGTTCCCGTTTTTCGTTTAACCGTCTAGGAGTTGATAGAACATGGCACGTATTAAGCGCGCTGTTGCCGCCAAGAAGAAGCGCCGTACCGTTATGCACCGTGCGAAGGGTTACTACGGTGCCGCTTCGCGTACTTACAAGCATGCTAAAGAGCAGGTCCAGCACTCCCTGCAGTATCAGTATCGTGATCGCCGCAACAAGAAGCGCGAGATTCGTTCTCTCTGGATCACCCGTATCAACGCTGCTGCTCGCCTGAACGACATCTCTTACTCTCAGTTCATGCACGGCCTGAAGGTTGCCGGCATCGAGCTCGACCGTAAGGTCCTGGCTCAGATGGCTTACGAGGACATCGAGTCCTTCAACGAGCTGGCTGCCATTGCCAAGAAGGCCCTCGAGGCCTAATAGATTCTGTTGAATCGCTAGGGGAGTGTCGCACTGTGCGCGGCACTCCCTCTTTT
This sequence comes from Collinsella aerofaciens, assembly GCF_001404695.1. Taxonomy (GTDB): domain Bacteria; phylum Actinomycetota; class Coriobacteriia; order Coriobacteriales; family Coriobacteriaceae; genus Collinsella; species Collinsella aerofaciens_E. Next base: position 2,820 of record NZ_CZAQ01000061.1, read on the forward strand.
TTATCGAAAGCGCTGGTTTACATAGCTAAAAGCGCGGGTAGATAAACACTTACAGGTGACCGATCTTTATATATCTCTTAACCGAAGGGTCATCATCTGATACGTGTGGTCTTGCTGCACTCGACTTTCTACTTCCTATATAGAAAGCCATAGATTGTGTAGGACTTGTGAAGAGTGGAATTGACGTCCCACACAGCTTCGCAGTCTGGCAATATATCTCCTTGCCGCGCGGCCCGGTCGGACCGGATCAGCCGCCAGGCGTGCACCTTGAGAACCGGATACTGCGAGGATGGACACACCAGTTGTGTCGCATCCGGGCAGACATCGAACCATTTGAAATGGTCTAACTTGGATTTGTTTTTCGCAAGGCCGCCGAGAGGCGGCCCCGAGAAATTCCTTTTCCTATACAGAACCATATGAATCGAACGGAACCGATCAGCTAATAGTTGTGAGGACCGGACGGGCTCGAAGCCCAGATATTTTGGACGGAGAGTTCGATCCTGGCTCAGGATGAACGCTGGCGGCGCGCCTAACACATGCAAGTCGAACGGCACCC
>NZ_CZAQ01000062.1 GCF_001404695.1 Collinsella aerofaciens
CAGCATGAAGTCGATGTATCGCGCATAGTATGCCCATCGCTGCTCGAGGCTGGGGTAGAGGTGGTAGAAGCCGTCGAAAAGGCTCTTGACTACTTTCGATTGATGCTCAGTGCCCATTGTATTCGCTACGATTAAACTCGGCACAGGGGATACTGGTTTTCCGTGCGAAAACGCTCATGCCGCTAAATTGAGCGACCGCCTGTACTGCAGCGGGATCATCCGCCCGAGCGATCCCTTAATCCGTCGCCCGTTGCGCCAATCGGCAGAAGCCACGCGTGGACGCTAATCGCTCGAGCGAATCGTCGTCGGTTTCCGTTTAACGATTTCTTTTTCCGCTATTATCCGACCCTCGGACTTCCTCGTGATAGAAGTAGTCCACGATCACCGGATGCCCCTGGGGGACTCTGCCATAAGGCATTTCGTTGTCCACAAAGGGGCAATCGTACTTCTTGGCCATTTCCTCGGCTTTTACTTCAAGCGCTTCAAAATAGCTACGGTTGCGCTTGTTATAGATCTCATCGTAAAGCGGTACGAGATTGGGATGTTTCTCGGCGATATAATCCAGGATCGCTTTTTTGAAACCACCCCGAAGATTGAGATTTTCGAGCCAAAACAAATCGCACCGATCTTTTACTCGCTCAAAAATCATCTCAAAATCCGTGATGCCGGGAAATACCGGGGACACGAAGCAGACCGTACGGATACCTTCGTCATACACCTGCTTCATAGCAGCGATACGACGCTCGATGCTCGACGCGGAGTCCATATCGTTCTTGAAGTTCTCATCCAGCGTGTTGATCGACCATGAAACGGTCACTCGTCCAAGCCTCTTCAGCAGATCGATATCCCGTACCACAAGATCGGACTTTGTGCAGATCAGAATATCTGCATCGCTGCCAATCAGCTGCTCCAGGAGTTTCCTGGTATTCCCGAATCGCTCCTCCTGTGGATTGTAGCCATCCGTCACAGAACCGATAACCACCCGCTGTCCAGCGTATTTCTTCGGATTCTTGATTTCCGGCCAATGCTTCACATCAAGAAAGGTGCCCCATTCCTCCTTGTGTCCGGTAAAGCGCTTCATAAAGGAGGCATAGCAATACTTGCAGGCATGCGTGCAGCCTACATAGGGATTGACCGAGTAGCCGCCTACCGGCAGGCTGGACTTGGTCATGATGTTCTTTGCTTCCACCTCATTGATGAGGATTCCATCGATCACTTCCGCCATGTTCTCTGCACCTCCAGCACTCTTTCGAATTCTTCCGGCAATTCCTGAATCATGTTTTCGTCCCCTATGACAGAGACGAGGTCTTCCTTCATAAACATTGGAATGCCAAGCGCGTGCGCCTGGTCCGTCAAAGACCATGCCCACTCCGGTTCCGTATGAACCTTCCTGCTCTGCGCCCCGGTCATGGTACCGACGACGATCCAGTTGATTCCGGAAAGGTCGACCGTACCGGGATCGTCGAATAGCGGCTCAAAAGTAACGAAGAAGTGATTTGCTTTGACGTTTTTCCGAAGGGCGTCGATACGCCACAGCTCCGCTTTCCTCGTCACCGTAACGCCGAACCATGCGTTTTCCAGGTCGGTATCTAAATCCAGCAAATCGGGTCTCTTGGTCAGGAACAGGAACTGATGCTGTGGATTCTCATGGATCTTTGCAAATACCTCGTCTCGCCATTCCAGCTTCCACCCGGAGAGATCGCTCATGCCGGTAAGGAGAAAGTTCTGCGGGCGTTTCTTTTCCATCATCTTGAGCTTGCTCGGGAAGAACGCAGGATCAGCGAAGTCGTCAATCATATGCCAACGTTTCACATTGTTACGGGCATAGCAATATGGACACCCCACCGTGCAGCCGATGACGATATTCATATTCTGAATCTGATTTTTGATGCAGATGCTCATAACGCCTGCCTACCTGCCTCTCCCGTAAACACGCAATCAGCCTTCCCCACCTTGCGGGCAAAAGCCTCGATATCTTGCTTGCAAGCAGCAGGCTCGCAATCGCTCAAATCGTATGACGTGCCGCCGTTTCGATAGACGGCCCGATGGGAAAACGATCGGCTGACAAGCCCGATGCCGAGCTTCTCGCACAGGGTCATCCGTGCTCCCTTTCAGCTATAAAAAACAGGTGTCTATAAACAGTATCCTTGTTGATTTTCGCAGGGGCAATGAACAAACGCGTGCACCTGTCGATAAACGAACAGCTACTGGACATTGTCAAACGACTCAGATTGGAGAGGCGATGGGAGAAACCAAGATCGACCGCCGGCGGCGCTACACCCTCTCGGTCATACAGGAGGCGTTCTTCGCGCTGCTGGCCGAGGTCGGCTTCGCGAAGATGACGGTGGCGGACATCTGCCGCCGCGCCGAGATCAACCGGGGAACGTTCTATCTGCATTGCGAGGATAAGTACGCGCTGCTCGATGCGCTTATCGACGAGGCATTGGCAGCGGCTCCCCCGCTTGAGGGGGTTGAATCGGCAACGCTTTGCCAGCGTCCGTCGGCAGACGACGATTATCGCCTGCTTTATTCGGACAGCGACTCATACGCTCGCGTAGCCCAGCGCGTCATAGAACGCGGAGCGGAGCAGATGGTTCCCTGGGTCATGGAGAAAACAGGGCTTTCACGCGAAGACGCCTTCCTGCTCTTCGTCCACAACGTCCAGGGCGATCTGGCCGTCAACCGCCTGCTCGGCTGGAGACGAGGCCCCGAGTTCGCCCATGCCCAGGAGCTGCTCAACGCCTATTCCGAAGGGGGCTTACTGGCGGTATCCGCTCTTCGCGATTCCGATAACCCATCGTGACCTGCGATTCAGGAATACCAGCCTCCGAGCCCTCTCGTTCGGAGGCTGCGGCTAAAACCTCATTGCGCGTCTACCGCTCCGCGTTACTCGCCACCTGCCCGCGCCACCGAGAGCAGGGCGCCCAAATCGGCCTGGATCGCCCCTGCCTTGCTTCCAAGCTGCAACGGAGCCGAGCCGCCCGAGATGTTTACGCTCAAAAGGTGCGCATCCGGCAGCTTCGCGGTCATGCTCCAGAACGGGAGCGTGATGATGCCGGGGGTCATCTCGCCCACGCCGAGCTCCAGCAACAGC
>NZ_CZAQ01000063.1 GCF_001404695.1 Collinsella aerofaciens
AGGGGCTCAAGCAGGCCGCCGAGGCCTACGGCAAGTCGGTCTACGGCCGGCACCTCAAGAAGGTCGCCGCCGGCGAGATCGTCAACAGCCCGCGCGAGTACTAGCGCAAGCTTGTTTTCTTTTAGGGGTCACCGTTTATCTGGTGGCCCCTTTCGTTATGATTACGTTGACCATAAAGACAATATGATTGGGAGTGGATGTGTTAAGCGTCTACTTTGGCGATATGCCAGAAGCGATTTACAACACAGCGACATATTTCAAAAACTCTTACCGGTCTTCTTGGATTACGGATCCCTATGCAGTCTCGATAATTAAAGATGTTGATCGATCGGATGTTGTCTCCGAAAACGTCATCGAAAGCCCTGTGCTTGGATTCATCTCCCCACTCCAGCTTTCTGGTGGCGTGAAAACGCTGCTGCTTATGAGATTTGATCGTAAGCAAATTTTTAACGCTTCTACCTGTGGTGACAACTGTGCCAAGTGGATTCTCGACATGGCGAAAGACCGCAAGCTTGTTGTGAATCTCTATCATGTGATGGACTTTGGTCGCGAGGATTTTAAAATTAAAGTCGTGAATAGCGGCCGAATCGTTCACAACATGGCCGAATTGATTCACGAGTCGATTCCGTATCTGTAGGTACTGCTTATGAACGGTTCGCATCTCGTTAAGATTTCCCGCCGCAGGGGAACTAAGTACACATTTACCATCAAGCGGAACATCACTATTGTGCGTGGCGATAGTGGCACGGGTAAGACGACACTGTTTGACATGGTCGCAGACTACATGCGAACGGGCGAGCAGTCGGGCGTTTCCTTGCAATGCGATTGTCCCTGTGTCGCCCTGACCGATTATGATTGGCGAAACCAGCTTTCGTCCGTTCATGACTCGATTGTATTTGTCGATGAGGGCTTAAAAGAGATCCATTCTGATGAGTTTGCCCATCATGTGCTGTATTCCTCGAATTATTTCGTGCTGATCTCAAGGGCTGATTTCCCCAATCTTCCGTATAGCGTGGATGAGATTTACAAGATTAAGACGAGCGGAAAATACCATTCTTTCGTCCCTGTTTATCAAGATCGCGGGAATCATCGTTATGCTATTTCCCGGTCGGCGCCAAAACAGGACTTTTCTATCCTTCTATGCGAGGACAGTAAGTCTGGTTTCCAGTTCTTTGAACGGCATTTCGCTGACAGTGAGCTTACCTGTACTTCGGCCATGACGAACAGCGCGATTTTGGGCTGGTTGGATCAGCATCTCGACGATCGCGTGTTTGTTGTCGCGGACGGGGCGGCATTTGGGTGCTATGCGGACCGCGTCCTTAAGCTGCAAGACATTCACCGCGATACTGTTACGGTTTGTCTTCCCGAATCATTCGAGTGGCTTCTACTGAGCTCCGGCGTAATTTCAGAGCTAGATGTTAAGACGGTTTTGGAAACCCCAGAAGCCTTTGTAAACAGTGAGAAGTTTAAAAGCTGGGAGGATTTCTTCTATAAGTACTTACGTGAAATAACTGGGGATTCGGTTTTTCACTACGACAAAGACTGCATTTCGGAGGCGTTTTGTACAGGAGGTAATTCTGCGAAGGTTATGGCTCTTATCGCATGCCGAAATGTCCGATAGTTTTGTTGAATAGCGTCGCGGCGTCACTTCCTGCGGCATACTAAAGAAGCTGTACATGCTTCAGATTGGATTTTCATGTCTGAGATTTTCGAACCCAAGAATATCATCGTCACGGGCGGCTGCGGCTTCATCGGCAGCAACTTCGTGCACTACGTGGTCAACAACCACCCCGAGGTGCACGTCACCGTCCTGGACAAGCTGACCTACGCCGGCAACCCCGAGAACATCGCGGGGCTGCCCGAGGATAGGGTCGAGCTCGTCGTGGGCGACATCTGCGACGCCGAGCTGCTGGACAGGCTGGTCCCCGGCCACGACGCCATCGTGCACTACGCCGCCGAGAGCCACAACGACAACTCCATCGCCGACCCGGAGCCCTTCCTGCGCACCAACGTCGAGGGCACCTTCCGCCTGCTGGAGGCCGTGAGGAAATACGGCGTCCGCTACCACCACGTCTCCACCGACGAGGTCTACGGCGACCTGGCGCTCGACGACCCGGCGAAGTTCACCGAGGAGACGCCGTACCGCCCGTCCTCGCCGTACAGCTCCACCAAGGCGTCCTCCGACATGCTCGTGCGCGCCTGGACCCGCACCTACGGGCTGCGAACCACCATCTCCAACTGCTCCAACAACTACGGCCCCTACCAGCACGTGGAGAAGTTCATCCCGCGCCAGATCACCAACATAATCGACGGCGTGCGCCCCAAGCTCTACGGGAAGGGCGAGAACGTGCGCGACTGGATCCACACCGAGGACCACTCCTCGGCCGTCTGGGACATCCTCACCAAGGGCCGCACGGGGGAGACCTACCTCATCGGGGCTAATGGCGAGAAGAACAACATCACCGTCCTGCGCATGATCCTGGAGGCCATGGGCCGCGACCCCGAGGACTTCGACTGGGTCGCCGACCGTCCCGGCCACGACCGCCGCTACGCCATCGACTCGATGAAGCTCCAGCGCGAGCTCGGATGGAGGCCGGCGCACACCGACTTCGCCGGGGGCCTCAAGGCCACCATCGACTGGTACGTCGCCAACGAGTCCTGGTGGCGGCCGGCCAAGGAGGCCACCGAGGCCAGGTACAGGGCCCAGGGCCAGTAAGACCGCATCCCGGCGAACCGCGCCGCGGGGCGCCCGCGCGGGGCCGCAGGGCATGGGGATGACCCTGCG
>NZ_CZAQ01000064.1 GCF_001404695.1 Collinsella aerofaciens
CCGTGCCCCTCGTCGTGCAGCTCTGCCGCTCGCAGTCTCATCCCGACGTCGTACAAAGCGTTTCCAGCCATAAAAAGGCCTCCCATTTCTTGTGTCCAAGAAATGGGAGGCAGTTCACACTACGTGCGGCGGGGGTTCTTTCGTCCTGCGGAGTGTCCGCGAAGGTCAGCCCTCAGATCCTGCTACGACTACGTCCTCAGATTGTGTGGGCTGATGAAGGACGTGGTTGGTGGGGTGCCTTGTCCCGGTCGCTGTTTCGCGGCTTTGCCGCGAAACCACGCGCTGCTTTGGGCATAGAGGGGGACCTAGTTGCGGACCCAGATGGCCTAGAGGGATATGGGTGCAAACGAGAAATCGTTGTTGGGGTCGTCCTTTTCCATAAACTCATCGAGGCAGAATGTCATATAGATTGGAACGTACAGAACCTTGCCCTCTTTGCTGAGGTTCTCGTGGCTTAGCACAACGGCCTCGGGGATTTTGTACTCGCTCACGCTCATCAGACGGTCGAGGGCCGCATGGGCTCGAACCTTCTTGCCCGATTTGACCTCGATTGGGACAACGTGCCCGCGAGTGCCTTCGATCACAAAGTCAACTTCGCCGACCTCGCGTGTCTGGTAGTACCATGCATCAGTTCCAAGGGCGACAAGCTCCTGCGCGACCACGTTCTCATAGAGACCGCCGAGGTTGGGGGTTTTCATATCAAGGTAGACAGCGCGTGCCGTGCTGCCGGGATACCGTGATGCGAGCATGCCTGTATCAGACTCGTATAGTTTAAAGGCGGTCGCCTTCTCTGTCCTCTTAAGAGGACTTCGGGCCTCCGTCACCTGGGCGACCATCAAACCGACGCCCGCGTTCACCAGCCATAGGAAATCCTGCTCGTATTTTTGAAGGCGAGCCCCCCCGCCCAGGGATGAAACAACAAAGCGATGGGACTCCGCCTCAAGCTGAACGGGAATTTGTTCGAAAATCGCGCGAACGTTAAACGCTCGAGTCGATGCATATTTAGAGATATCACTTTTGTACTGATCGACCAGCTGAATTTGAAGCTCACGCGTCCTCACGAGTGAATAACCCGAATCGATATAGTTCTGTACGACCTCCGGCATGCCGCCGCAAACGATATAAGCTCTAAAGTTTTTGAGCATCGCCTCATGAATATAGTTTTCGACGGGACGCCTCTCGACAAGGCAGCTGCGGATGTCTGCAAGCACATTCTCGCTGATGCTGTTTGCCCAACAAAACTCTTCAAAATCCATTGGCCGCATAACAATGTGCTCGACATACCCCACCGGGAAAGAAGAGATCCCCTTAAACTCAGTCCCAAGCATAGACCCCGAGAAGACATAGCTAAAGCGCCCGTCCTCGACCAACGCCTTCATGAGCGTGACGATCTGCGGATACTCCTGTATTTCATCGACAAAGATAAGCGTATCTCCCTCAACAAGCGGTGCATCCGCAAGAAGGGCCACACGGTTGATGAAGTCAATGGAGTTCTTAGCGCCAACAAGTACGTCTCTTGCCTCGGCATCAAGTAGCAGATTGACCTCATAATACGAAGCGTAGTTGCTCTTTCCAAACGCGCGAATCGCATAGCTCTTGCCAATCTGACGCGCACCGGTAACAAGCAGGGCCTTATGGGAGTTATTCTTCCAGCTCAAAAGCCTATCAGTGACCTTGCGGCGTAGCATTAAAACACCTCATTGACAAAAATTGGCAAATAGATTTGCCCCTAATCATACAAAAATTGACAAATAGATTTGACCCAAATCATACAAAAATTGGCAAATAGCAAAGCTCACTTAGGCCTCAAAGCCAGCGAACCAGCACGGTACTTTGCGAAAAGGCTGGCGGCGCCGTTGTTGAGGGTGGCCAGGTTGACAGTGGCGCCGTTAGCGTTCTCGGCTGCTTGGGCGCGCAGGAGCGAAAGGGCGTCGGCAGCGTTCATGCAGAAGCCGACGGTAAAGTTCCATACTGCGAACTCGCAGTCGCTTGCCGCGGGGTGAAGCGCGATCGGCTATCCCTTATGTTGGATGAAAAGCCCCATGTTTTTGCAGGGGTGCATACTCGTCAAATTAATGTATAGAATCGCGTATAGTGCGAGTAAGATATTGCGCTGTCCGTTTTGTGTTTAGCAAAGATATAGTTTGCATAATCTGGTCTAATCCCTGCTCTATTTAAATAAAGTTGCACGTAAATGGCGTAGATATGCCTGAACTGGGCTTCTTTACGCTGAGCGGGTAAAATCGACCGTTCGCCGCTTAGGTATTTTCAAAATGAATAAAATGAGCGATAAAGAGAATATAAACCTTAATAAACTCGCGTATCGCACGGGCGCGGGTTATTAATGGGTTGTAGGCCTTTTACAGAAAGGATTCCAGCAATGTCTAAGCCTCTTGGCAAGCCCGATCGTATTGTCGTCGCCCTCGGCGGCAACGCCCTCGGCAACAACCCCGTCGAGCAGATCGAGGCCGTGAGCAACACCGCCCACGC
>NZ_CZAQ01000065.1 GCF_001404695.1 Collinsella aerofaciens
CCCCGCGCGGGCGCCCCCGGTTACCCAACCTCTTCGATAGGAGCTTTTCCCACATGGCAGACATCGCATTCGAGAAGGACCTCTCCGTCGCCGAGACCGGCATCGGGGGCCTCAAGGTCGTCGACCTGGCCGTCCACGGCGACTCGCGCGGCTGGTTCAAGGAGAACTGGCAGCGCGCCAAGATGACCGCCCTGGGCATCCCCGACCTCAGGGTCGTCCAGAACAACATCTCCTACAACGACAAGAAGGGCGTCACGCGCGGCATCCACGCCGAGCCCTGGGACAAGTTCATCTCCGTGGCCCGCGGCAGCGTCTTCGGCGCCTGGGTGGACCTTCGTGAGGGCAGCGCCACCTACGGCAAGGTGTTCACCTGCACCCTGGACCCGTCCAAGGCCATCTACGTCCCGCGCGGCGTGGGCAACTCCTTCCAGGCGCTGGAGGACGGCACCGCCTACACCTACCTGGTGGACGCCCACTGGTCGCTGGAGCTCAAGAGGACCTACACCTTCGTGAACCTCGCCGACCCGGAGCTCAACATCCAGTGGCCGATTCCTCTCGACCAAGCCACCGTATCCGAGGCCGACCTCAACCACCCGATGCTCGGGGACGTCGTCCCCATGGCGCCGAAGCGCACCCTCGTCACCGGCTGCAACGGCCAGCTGGGCCATGCGGTGCGTGCGCTCACCGAGGAGCGCGGCGTGGCGAAGGACTTCGACTTCTGCGACATCGACACCTTCGACATGTCCGACCCGGAGGCCTATTCGCAGTACGACTGGTCGCTCTACGGCACCGTGATCAACTGCGGCGCCTACACGGCGGTCGACAGGGCGGAGACCCCCGAGGGCCGCGCCACCGCCTGGAAGGCCAACGCGACCGGGCCGGCGCTGCTCGCCCGCACCTGCGCCGAGCACGGGATCACGCTGGTCCACGTGTCCTCCGACTACGTCTTCGACGGCACGGCCGAGGTCCACGACGAGGACGAGCCGTTCAGCCCGCTGTCCGTCTACGGCCAGACCAAGGCCGCAGGCGACATCGCCGTGGCAGGGTGCCCCCGCCACTACATCATGCGCTCCAGCTGGGTCATCGGCGAGGGGCACAACTTCGTCAAGACCATGAAGGGCCTCTCCGACCGCGTCGCCGACCCCGAGGACAAGCTGGACAAGGTCACCGTCGTGGACGACCAGCTGGGCCGCCTGACCTTCACGCGCGACATGGCCGCCGCCATCTTCCACGTGCTGGAGAGCAACGCCCCCTACGGCACCTACGGCTGCACCGGCTCCGGCACCGTCAAGTCCTGGGCCGATATCGCCCGCGCCGTCTTCGAGGCCGCCAACGGCAACGGTGACAAAGTGGCCCCGGTCAGCACTGCCGACTACTACGCCAGCGCCGCCGGCCCCATCGCCCCGCGCCCGGTCCACTCCGCGCTCGACCTCTCCAAGCTGGAGTCCGCCGGCTTCCACATGCCCGACTGGGAGGAAGAGCTGGGGGAGTACCTCAAGACGCTCTAGTCGCTATTTATATTGCGAGGGTAAAGGCCGCCGTTCTCTAACGGCGGCCTTTCTTGCGCCTAGCGTAAAGTCCTGCCGCGACAAGAGCGGCGGCGGTCACCAAGCTAATTGCAAGCCCCGCAGATGCTGTCGAGGGCAGCCTCACGTGGTGGTCGTAGAGGAAGTCGAGGCAGGCCAGTGCATCGGCCTCGGCCTCCCTGCTTGACCGTTCTAGGTATCCAAGTCGCCCTCTTCTTCGTGATCGTTGTTGCCCAACTCAGGAGTCTAGGAATGATATTCTCGGTTGCAGCTGGTATGATTGGGAGGCGAGTCGCAGGTTGCCGCTAACACAGGCTGCGGCCATGGCGATTCGGATAGAAAACAGGTCGGGCCATTTGGTGAGGGGAGTCGATTGCTACGGTGGATGAGACGAGGACTGACGGGGATTCCGCATCCGCCCGCACGGATCTCTCCGAGGCGCTACGCGAGTCGAAGGCGATGCGGCTTAGCATGGCGAAGGCCCTGAGCGAGTCCGTCGCATATACCGAGATGATGCATAAGACGTCAGAGGCGGTTTGCGCCAGCATGGCGCCGGCCCTCGCAACTTTTGCCGACAGCATCAAATCCATTACGGCGGACGTCCGCCTCGACTCCATTCGTGCGGTCCTCGATTCCATCAACTCCAGCGGCTGGCTCTCTTCCTATCGAGCCTCCGAGGTCGAGAAGGTTGTTTCCGCCCAGCAAGAACTTCTTGCGGCATGTATGGTCTCGATCCAGACGCCCGCCATTCGGGACATGGTGGACCGCTTTGCGTCTAAAGAGATCGCGTCGAAAATGTTGGTGTAAGGGTGACGCCCTAGCGTCCATTTAACGAAGAACGGCCTTCGTCCTAGAATCTGAAATCACCACAACAACA
>NZ_CZAQ01000066.1 GCF_001404695.1 Collinsella aerofaciens
GAACCCGGAAGCTAAGCCCCATCGCGCCGAGAGTACTGCGGGGCCAGCCCGTGGGAGGCCAGGGCGCCGCTGACCGGTGGACGGCACCGAGCCGTCATCGAAACTGAAAAAGGGGGAGGCCTCGCGGCCTCCCCCTTTTTTGCGTTTACGGGCAACAATACTTATGCAATTAAATCAATTAAATCATCCACCGCTGAATATAGACGTTCACCGTTCTGTGCTCAGTTCTCTGTTCTCAATGGACTAATATTTGCTTTAGCGCACTGCTGCGCTTGTCCTGTTTTACACGGGTCGTTTTATTGATTGTGAAGGAAGGACTCACATGGCAGATGTTCATGAGCTGCTTGATACTTGGATTGCCAATGTCAAGGACGAGGAGCTCCTCGCTGAGCTTAACACGATGAAGGAGCAGGGTGATGAGGACGCCATCACCGACGCTTTCTTCCAAGATCTCGCCTTCGGTACTGCCGGCCTTCGCGGCACTATCGGTGCGGGCACTAACCGTATGAATATCTATACGGTCGGTCGTGCGACCCAGGGATTCGCTGACTACCTCAATGCGACCTTCGAGCATCCAACGGTCGCCATCGCTCGCGATAGCCGCAATAAAGGTGAGCTGTTCGTTAAGACGACGGCTGCCATTCTTGCAGCAAACGGCGTGACTGCCCTCGTTTATCCCAAGATTTCTCCTGTGCCGACGCTCTCCTGGGCCGTCCGTGATCTTAAGTGCTCCGGTGGCATTTGCATGACCGCTAGTCATAACCCGGCACCGTATAACGGCTATAAGGCCTATGGCCCCGACGGCTGCCAGATCACCAGCGAGGCCGCCGATGCAATTTCTAAGGCTATCGCCGAGACCGATACGTTCACCGGTGTGAAGTCCATGGACTTCGATGAGGCTCTTGAGCAGGGCCTGGTCAAATGGATCGATGACTCGTGCCTCGAGCGTTATTACGACGCCGTTCTCGCGCGCGGCGTGACCAACCTTTCTGCCGAGGAGATTGCCGGCGCACCGCTCAAGCTCGTCTACACTCCGCTGAACGGTACCGGCCTCATTCCTGTTACCACGGTGCTCGAGCGCGCTGGCATCACCGATGTCACGGTTGTTCCCGAGCAGAAGGAGCCTAACGGCGATTTCCCGACCTGCCCGTATCCTAACCCCGAGATCCGTCAGGCCATGCAGAAGGGCATCGATCTCTGCGAGCAGGTTCACCCTGATTTGCTGCTTGCAACCGATCCCGACGCCGACCGTGTTGGCGTTGCCGTTAAGAATGGCGATGACTATCTGCTGCTGACCGGCAATGAGATGGGCGTTCTGCTGCTCGACTATATTTGCAAGACCCGTGCCGCCCGCGGCGAGGACCTCACTAAGAAGGTCGCGGTTACTACCATTGTTTCTTCCGCCATGGTCGATGCTCTGGCCGAGGAATATGGCTTTGAGCTCCGTCGCTGCCTGACGGGCTTCAAGTACATCGGTGACATCATTACCTCGCTTTCCGATGCCGGTGAAGTCGATCGCTTTATCTTCGGTTTTGAGGAGAGCTACGGTTATCTGGCTGGTGATCACGTGCGCGACAAGGACGCCGTGAGCACTTCGCTGCTGATTTGCCAGATGGCTCAGTATTACAAGCTGCAGGGTAAGAACCTCGCCGACGCAATGCACGAGCTGTACGAGAAGTATGGCTACTATCACAACAAGACGATTTCGCTGAGCTATCCGGGCGCTGAGGGTGCGGCAAAGATGGCCGGCATCATGGCTGGTCTGCGCGAGAACCCGCCCGCGGAGCTCGCCGGTTCCAAGATTGAGGCCGTCGTGGACTACAACACCTGCGTGAACGGCCTGCCGAAGGCTAATGTCATTGAGTTCGATCTCGAGGGTGGCAACAAGGGTATCGTCCGTCCTTCCGGCACCGAGCCCAAGATCAAGCTGTATATCTTTGCCAAGGGCGCGGATGCCGCCGAAGCTGATGCAGCACTTGACGCGATTGAAGAGTCCGGTCGCAAGCTGCTGGCATAAGGTATTTAAGAGTCTATTACTGTAGATAGGCGAAAGAGGGGATCTCGGAAACGAGGTCCCCTCTTATATTTAACCAGCCAGCCGAGAGTCCTTATATGTGTAGGAAATGTGTACGCCCAGATTCCCGCCCACGGCGCCCCTCCGGTCTGGCAATATATCTCCTTGCCGCGCGGCCCGGTCGGACCGGATCAGCC
>NZ_CZAQ01000067.1 GCF_001404695.1 Collinsella aerofaciens
CAGGCCGGCCCCGACAGAGGGGAGACGTCGCGCACTCGGGAGGCGCGCCAGGGAGATAGTGGACGAGATAGTCGAGAGGCGCGGTCTCAAGAAGGAGTAATATCGGGACTTGCAGCGACGGACCTCGGGACACTCTTACACCACGTCCGCGCACGCGATCGCATGCGGAAGCTGTGTCCCGGAATTGTCGCTCAGAACGGGACACGCTTTCCGGATGGGATGCTTGGCGGAAACTACGGCCCAGTTTTTGGCTCCAGAACGGGATACATTTTCCGGAACGGTCCACGTGCGGGGGTGTACCGCCCCTTTTCGTGCTCCGCTTATCGAATTACGTTATAGCTAGACATATTATAGGAAGGTATAATATAGCTAGCTATAACGTAAAGGAAGGATGGCCCTATGTTTATCGGAAGAACAGTGGAAATGTCCGAGCTCAATCGACTGTATGACACGGGCTCCTTTGAAATGCCTGTGATTTACGGCCGCCGTCGTGTGGGTAAAACGCGCCTTATCACAGAGTTCATCCAAGGCAAGAAGGCTATTTACTTTCAAGCTCGTCGTACCAATGCGGAAGCAAACCTGCACGGCTTTAGCCAGGCGATACTTGCAGGCTCGGTTGGTGCCGCAGACGTGTCGTTTCGTAGTTTTGACGAAGCGTTCGATGCATTGGCCACCATGGCTCGCACGGAACGTTTGGTTGTCGTGATTGACGAGTATCCCTATCTCGCCCAATCGAATCCCGAAATCAGCTCGTTGCTGCAAGACAAGATCGACCACTTGTACAAAGAGACCAGGCTCATGCTGATCCTATGCGGCTCGTCTCTTTCGTTTATGGAGGAACAGGTGTTGGGCTACGAGAGTCCGCTATACGGTAGGCGTACGGCCCAGTTTAAGATCATGCCGCTCGATTTTACGACGACCCTCGGCCTGTGGCAGAGCATGAGTCGCGAAGATGCTGCAGTTTGCTATGGCATGACGGGCGGCATTCCTGCATATATCGAGAAAGTCGATCCTGCCGCACCGCTCAAGGATAACATCAAACGTCTTTTTCTTACTCCTACGGGCTATCTCTTTGAGGAGCCGAGTAACCTGCTATTGCAAGAGTGCCGCAATCCTGAGCAATATGATGCGATCGTGCAAGCAATTGCTCAGGGGCGCTCGAGGATCTCGGAGATTGCGAGCTCTACGGGAATCCCTGCGAGCAATGTAAAGAGCTATGTGGATAAGCTGGCGTCGCTTGGGATTGTCGAGCGCGAGCTGCCCCTAAACGAGACGAGCAATAAGCGAGCCGTGTATCTGCTGAGCGATCAGATGTTTAGGTTCTGGTACAAGTTTGTTCCGCAGAACATCGGGCTGATTCAAAACGATATGGCCGAGATGGCGTATAAACGCATTGAGTCGCACGTATCGGATTACATGGGTACGGTCTTTGAGCTTATATGCAGGCAATATGTGTACGAACTCGCGCGCGCAGGCCGGCTCGATGTGGTTCCGGCGAGCGTCGGGCGCTGGTGGGGGACGGATAATCGCACGCATACGCAGGAAGAAATCGACTTAATTGTTGACGATGGCGAGGGCACTGCTCTGTTTGCGGAGTGCAAATGGCGCAATGAACCGGTGGGCGAAGACGTGCTGCAAAAGCTCGTGCACCGAAGCGAGCTCTTTAGACGGCAACGAAAAAGCTATGCACTATTCTCAAAAAGCGGCTTTACGCAGGGATGTCGGGATGCCGCGGATAGCAGGGGAGACGTCAAGCTGATCTCGTTTGCCGAGATGTGCGAGCGGAGATAACCAAGCGCGCTCTGATGTGATGCTCGGAATGGGACGCGCTTTCCCTTTGGCGGAAAGCGCATCCCAGATTTCGGCCTCAGAGTGGGACGCATTTTCCGGTAGAGGCCTGGAGCGGGTAGCGCACAGAGATGTGGTGTAAGAGGCGGGGCATGCCCCGCCTCTGGCCTTTCTTGAAAGGACAGGGACACCGCCTAGAATTCGTCGTTGGAGTAATGAAGGTGACGAATG
>NZ_CZAQ01000068.1 GCF_001404695.1 Collinsella aerofaciens
CCGTTCTGGGCGCGCCTCAATCGTAGCCCGAGACGGTCCCGGGCTGACAATTTCGACTGTAATGGACGTTCTTAAACGACTAGTCATTAGGGACACTCCTTGGCATGGCCCGCGCCAGCAATAGATACCACTTCACAGCACCGTCACAGGTGTAGCGGCTTTGTGTGGGCGCGGCGTGCGCTGATTGAGCCGCCAACCGAGGGGCATAAAGCAGTTGAGCGAAAACGGTTGCCCCTTTCCCGTTCGCTCGAGGATCATGTCCCCCTTTTCCGCGGAAACCCCGGCAGTTGCGAAGAGCTGCCGGGGTTTCTGTCGTTTGAGAGGTTGGGCTGGCGGGCGGCGATCGAGCTGTCGAGCCGGTGGTTCGACACGCGCAACGCGCGGCGTCGGCAACTTGCAGGCCACGGCAACGTCTCCCCCACCGCGCCCCGCGCTATACTCGTCCGCATGGATATCAACGCACGCAACATAGCAACACCCGCCGCGGTCGCACCGGCAACGGCAGTGCCCACCCCCGTCGTGGGCCGCTTTGCCCCGTCGCCCTCGGGCCGCATGCACCTGGGCAACGTGTTCAGTTGCTTGTGCGCGTGGCTTTCGGCCCGCAGCCAGGGCGGCAGCATCGTGTTGCGCATCGAGGACCTCGACGATCGCTGCAAGCGACCGGAGCTTGCCGTTCAACTGATTGACGACTTGGCCTGGCTGGGGCTCGAGTGGGACGAAGGCCCCTACTATCAGCACGATCGCCTAGACCTGTACGAAGCCGCCTTGCGCCAGCTGCAAGACGCCGGCCTCACCTATCCCTGCTTTTGCACGCGCGCCGAGCTCCACGCCGCAAGCGCGCCGCACGCCAGCGACGGCACGCCCATCTACCGCGGCGCCTGCCGCGCTCTTTCTGCCGAAGAAGTTGCACGCCGCAGTGCTCTGCGCGCCCCGGCCACACGCCTGCGCGTGCCCGCCGTCGACGACCTCGCCGACGACGTGGTCGAATTTGTTGACCGCACGTACGGCGCCCAATGCGAAGCACTCGCCACCGAGTGCGGCGACTTTTTGGTCCGCCGCAGCGACGGCGTTTTTGCCTATCAGCTAGCCGTGGTGGTCGACGACGCCGCCATGGGTGTTACCGAGGTCGTGCGCGGATGCGACCTGCTGGGCTCCACGCCCCGCCAGATCTACCTGCAGCATCTGCTGGGACTTGCCACGCCGCACTACGCGCACATTCCGCTGCTCATGTCGCCGGACGGCCGCCGCCTTTCCAAGCGCGACCGCGATCTGGACCTAGGCGAACTCCGCGCCCGCTTTGGCACGCCCGAGGCACTGCTGGGATGGCTCGCCGGGCAAACGGGCATCGCGCCGGACACCACACCGCGCTCTGCCGAGCAGCTGGCCGAGCACTTTAGCTGGGACGTCATCCGCGCACACCGCGAGAACATCACCGTAATGGCCGAGTAGTCAAATACGCCCCGCCCCCTTGCCCCATTACAGTCTGAAGTGGGCCACCGATAAATTTCGATGGCGAGCATTCGGCGCATTGCCTACGATACGGGCAAGCCCCGAGGGGCCGCCGATCGG
>NZ_CZAQ01000069.1 GCF_001404695.1 Collinsella aerofaciens
CCACCGGCCTAATGGCTTGGCGTCAGCATGCCGCGATTCGGTCGCACGGAGAGCATTTCCCAGTTGACAAAACTATAGGAACACCCCCCATGCGCCGTATACTCTGTCTGAATGTGAAAACGGCTTGACGTGTTGCCTGGCGTAGGGAGAGGGTGCCTCGATGAGCGTATTCGAAATTGTGTTTAGTCCGACGGGCGGAACGCGGAAGGTGTCTGGCCTTGTGGCCGGGGCGCTGGACAAGAATACCGTTACCGTCGATTTGACCGATAGCGGGCTAGATTTCAGCGCTGTGTCGATGACTAAGGACGACGTGGCCGTAATCTCTGCGCCGGCGTATGCCGGTAGAATCCCGGCTGTGGTGGCTGACCGGTTGGGCATGGTGCGCGGCAACGGGGCTCGGACTGTTTTGGTTTGTGTATACGGAAACCGCGCGTTTGAGGACACGCTCGTAGAGCTGGAGGACGTTGCGAAGCGCGCCGGATTTAGGGTGGTTGCAGCGGTTTCTGCTATTGCTGAGCATTCCGTTGCTCGTCAGTTTGCTGCTGGGCGACCGGATGCGCAGGATGCGGCGCAGCTCGCAGAGTTTGCGCAGCAAATTCAGCAAAAGCTGTTGGCTGAGGACGCATCCGAGCCCTCTATTCCCGGCAATCGTCCTTATAAACAAGCTGGAGGTCATCGCATGGCACCCGAGGCAACAGAGGATTGCGCCTCCTGCGGTGCATGCGCCGCGGCGTGCCCCGTTTGTGCTATCGACAAGGGCGACCCCAAGCGAGCAGCTGGCGAGGCGTGCATCTCCTGCATGCGCTGCATCGCCGTATGTCCGCGAGGCGCTCGCAAGCTTGATCCCAACAAGCTATCCGCTGTTTCCCAGATGTTGAGCAAGGTTTGCGTCGTGCGGAAGGAATGCGAGCTCTTCATCTAGCGCATACGAAATTGGTGCGTTGGGGACAGGTTAATCTGCACCAACCTGGTGCAAACAAACCTGTCCCCAACGCACCAGAGTGAGGAGTGCCCCTGGGTGCCGGCAGGAAAGGAACGTCCCTAAGTGCCGCCTAAATACCGTTTATCGAAGAAAAAATACCGCTCACCGGTCATAATGATTGTTCTGGCTTTGGGCTTGTCTACAATATCTCCCGTAAAAAGAAAGGCTCTGTTAGACCAGAATTGACATATAGGTGATGCCACCGTGGTATAATATAATTGTTAACCACGGCATTGGAGCAGGTATGAACGCCGAGGAT
>NZ_CZAQ01000070.1 GCF_001404695.1 Collinsella aerofaciens
ATGAAGGAGACCGAGAAGATCGAGATCATGCACTTCGACCAGGAGGGCTACCTCGAGGACGGCAGGAACGTCTACGAGGCGGGCAAGAAGATGACCGCGCTGGCCGACCGCGTGCACGAGGAGGGCTACGACGCCGTCTTCCTGATGGGCGTCGGCGGCACCTGGGACGAGTTCATGCAGCTCGAGTACCTCATGAACAAGTTCGGCGACCGCGACCTCGAGGTCTACCTGATCCACGCCGCCGAGTGGAACGTCATGGGCCACAAGCGCATGACCGACAAGTCCGTCGTGCTGACCGCCTCCGAGTCCGGCACCACCCCCGAGGTGCTCGAGGCCATCGGCAAGATGAAGGAGATGGGCGTGCGCGTCTACGCCATGACCAACCCCGAGGGCAAGATCGGCCGGGCCGTGGGCGCCGAGAACTGCGTCATGATGGCCTCCGACCACGGCGCCGGCGGCTGCGAGAAGGGCTACTACCTCGCCGACTGCTTCGGCCTGCGCCTGCTCAACCGCCGCGGCTGCTTCCCCAAGTTCGACCTGTTCATCGAGCAGACGAAGGACGTCTGGAAGGACATGCTCGACATCCGCAAGCGCTTCGAGCCGCGCGCCGAGGAGCTCGCGAAGAAGTACGCGCTGGCCGACTACACCATGTTCATCGGCTCGGGCGCGCTGTGGGGCGAGACCATCCTGTACTCCATGTGCCTGCTCGAGGAGATGCAGTGGAAGCGCATCCGCCACATCACCTCGCACGACTTCTTCCACGGCACGCTCGAGCTGCTCGAGCCCGGCGTCCCGGTGTTCCTGTTCATGGGCGAGGACGAGTGCCGCGCCCTCGACGAGCGCGTCCGCGCCTTCCTCACCAGCGGCGTGACCGGCGACGAGGACTACGTCATCATCGACACCGCCGAGTACGCGATCCCGGGCCTGGACGACGACTTCCGCGTCATCGTGTCGCCGTGGATCCTGTCCGTGCTGACCACCGACCGCCTCTCGCGCAACTACGAGCTGGTCACCAAGCACAACCTCAAGTACCGCCGCTACTACCACCAGTTCGACTACTAA
>NZ_CZAQ01000071.1 GCF_001404695.1 Collinsella aerofaciens
CCCGCCGAGAAGGCCGACGAGGATGGCACCGGCTCGCCCCAACGGCCGCGATAGATCAACTTGAGGGCAAGGGAGCGGCCGGTCGTGTCAATTCCGGTCTAACAGAGCCTTAAATTTTAGCTGGACGCGGCGGTGTGTCGTCCTCTGCCTTGTTCTCCGAAGCCAGCTGTATTCCGGGCCGCGGTTCTACAAGGCAGGGGGTAGCCAGATGGATAGGATTATCCTTCTCCTACTTCTCTTGACCTTCCTGGTCATCCTGAGCAAGTAATGGGCTTTAGTGGGTGCCAAGCTCTACTTTGCTGGCCATCTGGTTCAGCTAGCTGGCATTGTGGTCGGCGTGCGCGGCGCCCTTGCCCATGCCAACTGGGACTTTTCGGCAAAGCGCGAGGGATATCTTGCCCGTGCCGTGCACCCGGGCAACTTCAGCGCCGTTACGGGCGCCTGCCAGATGGTCCGTCGCGACGTTTATGAACGGGTTGAAGGCTGCGACGAGAAGTTTGCCGTCGGTTTTAACGATGCGGATTTTTGCCTGCGCGTATGGGGGCTACCGCACCATCTTTACACCTTATGCTGAGCTGCACCACTACGAGTTCACTTCGCGCAGCAGGGAAGAGGCCAGCGAGGAAAAGCTGCGCCGTTGGAAGCGCGAGCAGGCACTGTTTATGCAGCACTGGCTGGAGTTCTTCTTGACGGGTGATCCGTGGCTGGGGCCGAACCTTAGCAGCGAGTGCGTGTATGGTGCGCTGAAAATTACTGTGCTTGTTCTGGCTTGTTGCTAGGCGTAGCGCGCGTCCCGCCGGTTGAGAAGCTCGCAGTAGTTCGACACCGCCTCTACCTGCGGCGCCTGCTCCTGCGGCTCCTCCGGCTGCCCTTGCTGCCCTGCGGCTTACCATCCTACTCACCCACGTATGACTCCCATGCCCCGAGCGGGCAAAAGGAAAGGCTCTGTTAGACCAGGAGTGACATAAATCCGATGTCACCGCGACGGGCTATCCTTCATTAACGTTGAAGGAGGAACCATGGACGCCGACGA
>NZ_CZAQ01000072.1 GCF_001404695.1 Collinsella aerofaciens
AGGTGCGCATCCGGCAGCTTCGCGGTCATGCTCCAGAACGGGAGCGTGATGATGCCGGGGGTCATCTCGCCCACGCCGAGCTCCAGCAACAGCACGCGGCGATCGCTGCGCTCGCGCACGAAGCGCTCGTATCGTCCGAGGCTCTCGCGCCAGGCCGCACCCTGCAGAAACGTGTCGTCGCGCACCCACGGCACAAGCTGCCAGCCGCAGTGCGGGCATCGGGGGACATCCTCGCTGAGGACCTCGAACCCCGCCATGCCCGCGAGCATGCGCTCGACGTAGGGGCTCGCGTCGAAGAGCTCGTCGCAGCATGGCTGCTTGCACTGAAGGTGCGCGAAGCTTCCCTGATAGTTGCAGATCCTCTCGGTGGGAAACGTCTTCTCGGCCTGGGTGTCCACATTGGTGCTCAGGATGAAGTAGTCCTTATGGCCGATGAGGGACCGTAGGTCGAGATAGGGCTGCGAGGTCGGCTCGCGCAGCATGAAGTCGATGTATCGCGCATAGTATGCCCATCGCTGCTCGAGGCTGGGGTAGAGGTGGTAGAAGCCGTCGAAAAGGCTCTTGA
>NZ_CZAQ01000073.1 GCF_001404695.1 Collinsella aerofaciens
GCCGAAGGTGTGGAGGGTGAGGGGGGTGAAGTCGTAACAAGGTAGCCGTACCGGAAGGTGCGGCTGGATCACCTCCTTTCTAGGGAGATAAGTTCTTAGAGAGACAAACTTTAACTCGAATAGAGGGCAGGAGCCCGTCCGGTAGATGTCCCGCCAGGATGAAGTCCCCGCAGCACCCGGTCCCCGGGGTCGCACCCGCGTACCTTGAGAGCCGCATAGCGATAGGAGAGAGATGGAAGATCCAATTCTTCCAGACTCGATTCTTTTCTGCGATTAAATAGAGAATGATAGCAATCATTCATCCGATCCAAACAAGAAGAATTCACTTATATATGAGTGAGGAGCATCTGATCGCGAGCACAGTGAAACACACTGTGCCGCGGTATGAGATACCCGAATTGCGACATACGAGCGCTATTCATGATATCGATTAATTAATTTTAGCGACACGTGGATATCCCGCGGGC
>NZ_CZAQ01000074.1 GCF_001404695.1 Collinsella aerofaciens
GTCTCGGGGCGCGGCGTGGTCTCGCGCAAGCGTGCGGCTGAGGCCCTTCGCGACCGCATCGGCGCGGGCGCGGTCGTCGCCACGGACAAGGCGACCGCATACATCGACGTGCTGCGCGACCTGAAGGTCGCCTCGCATGAGTCCTATGACTCCAAGGACCGCTCGGGGGGCACCATCAACCGCATCAATACCGTCCATTCGCTCCTCGAATCGTTCATGGCGCGCTTCAAGGGCGTGTCCACCAA
Organism: Collinsella aerofaciens; assembly: GCF_001404695.1. Lineage (GTDB taxonomy): Bacteria > Actinomycetota > Coriobacteriia > Coriobacteriales > Coriobacteriaceae > Collinsella > Collinsella aerofaciens_E. The sequence goes on from NZ_CZAQ01000074.1 coordinate 246, forward strand.
GCACCTCGCCGCCTACCTCGACTGGTTCCGCTGGTGCCGCACCTTCATGGCGGCCGACTCCCGCACCGCGGAGTCCACGGTCGCCCGTCAGCTCGCCAACGGCACCTGCTCGACCCGCATCCGCGACATGTTCAACGTCCGGCCGCCGTACATGGACTACTGGGGCACGCGGGCGGCATAGTCCGATAGAATGGCGGCG
>NZ_CZAQ01000075.1 GCF_001404695.1 Collinsella aerofaciens
CGAGGCGGCATAGGATATCAACCGTGTTCCAGGTTCCAGGACGCCGGGCCGACTCGCTTCGGATCGGGCGCTACACCAACTTTCTCGACACTACCCACCCATAAGGCGAGAAAAGAAACCCATGGTGGCATGTCCCTTCATAAATATAGCCCAACCAAAATCAAACGAATGCATCCATAGAGACACACCCGTTCAAAGACTTTGGTTAGGCCCACGTCCGAGGGACTCGGTAACCTTCCGCATTTCTTTTGGCTCTGTTAGACCAGAATTGACATCATGCCCAGTCATCTTTACTAATTGCAAAATATTCGCCCCTTTGCTGGATTAAAACCGG
>NZ_CZAQ01000076.1 GCF_001404695.1 Collinsella aerofaciens
GGGAGGGGCCGAGATTTCCCCCTTTCGCTCCGGCTGCAAGCAGAGTCGCTCAGGAGGAAACTCGGCCCCTCCCGCCCCGGCCTGCGGTGACTTGGCCGCACCGTGTGCTGCGGAAGGGGCTTTGCGCGATGACTAGGGCTGAATAAAAAACGAGTGTGGGATCCGCCGTTCGTTCGAACGGCGGATCCCACGTTAATATTTCAGCCAACGTACGTCATAGCAATTCCCGGTAGGTCGCAGGGTGGCGGCTGAGCCTTTCCCTCGGGAAACTTCGCGAAGCCCAGTTCCCGAGGGAAAGGCTCAGCCGCCACCACAAAGACC